>FO203512.1:1573708-1888449 GCA_000967895.1 Oleispira antarctica RB-8 | reverse complement strand
TTGGCGACTTTACTGCGTGTTTTTGCAGGAAAGGTGCAAACATTACGGAATCCTGTGGAGCTGATTGTTATAACTGTTGTTTGTCGTAAGCACAATATACTGGAACACAAATACCATCTACAAAAGAAAAGTTGAATACGTTAGCATCTAAAATATTATACTTTAATGAAATCATAGCATTGCTCATAAGCGTGTCCTTGAAACCACTTATACCATCTGACTCTATACCACAAACTTGCTTTAGAGCGGATCTTTCGAAGGTTTTAAAATCAAATGGTTTCGACATGGTATCCAAAACATCCTGAATTTGGACAATGACACCCTCTTTGTATTTTGGAATTACTCTAAAAGTGAGATCAATACTAGACTCAACATGCCTTTTAGGTTTTCTCTTTAAAAACGTCTCATAAGCATCTGAGTAGTTGGCTTTGACACGATCTTTTATCTTAAGGTTATTTGCATCTATTGGGTCGCAAAACTGACTTGATATATACGTAAAGAATTTGGTTTTTCTTGGCTTGCCATCAAAATCACAAAGTATCTTATAAACAACTATATTATCGAAAATATCACCGCAATTTAAAGTAGGATAATCATCTTTGAAAAACTCCTGAACGGCATAGGCTTGAGAGCCAATAACTTGGCCGATGCCATTTTCTGTTACGATCCAGTCGCCTATAGAAAACCCTCTAATTTCTCTCATACTCTCTCAAAGTTATAACGCCGCGCTCTGCAGAAATTTGGGAGCGCCAGCGAGTAAATTTTCCGTAGCAGCGCCTTGTTAGGCTTTCTAGTAAAATGAAACATCATTATTGGAGTTTTTACAAACCTGAGTTAGTCTAATTCTACCTATTGTTTTTCGGTCAGTATAGTAATGGCCAGAAAGCTCATACTTCTTTCCTTTTCCAGAGCCTATAGTTCGGATATCAAATAATGTAGAACCATTATATGCAGGCCATCCCGGTGTTTTTGGGGTTGAACGATAGACATAGTATAGTTTTTTTTGCCCTTGCTCTATTGTTGGAGTTGTTTCCAGAGTAATTGATTTGGTCGTTTCGCCATGCATGTCAATTTGAGTTGCAAGCAACGACTGTCGAATCACAGCTTTGGCGGAGATTTCTTTTCCATCTTCAAGAGTAATTTCGCCTTCCCACGTTCCATTTAAATCAGGAAACATTGATTCATCAAAGAAAGCTAAAACTGCCCATATTTTTCGAGAAATAAAGGAGGTCAATAAAAATAGAATTAAAAGAGTACTTACTATTGACGATATTGTAATAACTTTAAACAGAGATATATCAGGCAACCAATATGTTTGTACAAGGGCATAAATACCCATACTGATGACTACAGTAGTTAGCGCAATGTACTTTAAGAGAAGATCAAACCTAATAATCCTGAACAATTTCGCTCTCCTTGATTGCATCATCTAATGAGGAATAATCATGCATGCAATTTTTTCCGTTGCTCTTAGCTGAAGTTAACGCAATATAGGACTCACGAAGGTTTGCCCCAGATCCAGCGGAAAAGGTCATCCCTTCTGGAGCAATGCCTCGTATTTCAGAAAATATCGATTTCAAATCAACATCTAATTCTGTCGAGGCTACAACTCCATCGGCAGCACAAAAAATAATGTCAAATCCATTTTCCTGAAGTTTAATAGATATTGCCTCTGTAGAAATCTGAAGGGACTGGCTTAACTCCACAAGCCCGTTACGATCATTACTTAAATAACATGAAGTTATTTTTCTACCTACATCATCACCATCAATTGAAATATATTTCAACTATAACCTCGGTTGTTAAAGGAATTTGAGCCAACACCTTGCTCACCAGAAGACTGGGAGCGTAGCGAGTAACTTCCGGATACAGAAACTTGTTAGGACTAGAACACAGACTTACTAAGGATGACACTTGAATCATAACCAACATTATAGGGCTTGAGTTCATTGTAAATTGCCTTAGCCAAATCTGTAATTTCGCTTGTTAGAATTCCCAACGCTTCAGATTTATCATCAGTATCAAATATTTTCCGACTACCGTCAGGAACATTTAGAGTATCTCGATAGGCTTTGGAATTATTTAGTAACGATAAGTGTGATCGAGTTTTTTCAACTAGGGACAATCTCATGTATTGAGGTACATTTAAATCTTCGTTCATATGAAATGCGATTGCAGCCAAATCATAACTGCTGAGCTTTTTAGCAATTCTTTTCTTATAATCAGGCATATCGGCAATCATGTTCTTCATAAGTCGTATTACACACTTCAAATTCCCCGAAAATCGCGTGTCTCGATCATTTACCTTCTTAATGTGTGTAAATGGATAATTGAGAATTAATTCATGATCCTCTTTATGATAGATCTTAATGCCTCGATCATATTCTTGGCCAGAGCGTTGATAGCTTGTACTGTCAAACCAAATAGCAGGAACTATATCAACTTTTCTTTTTAAGCTGCCACCCTCTAATGAAATTGACTTATTACCCTTAGCATCTACTTTGGCTGCAGGGAATTTTTCAGGTAAAATCTTCTCCGATTTAACTCTTACATCTCTAGCGATATTAACTAAACTTCTTGGATCAGTAGATGGAGAATAACCATTAGGGCTTACTTTTGGTAGTTCGACATTTACTGGGTTTGTCACGACTATAAGCATATCTACATCTGAGTGCCCTTTGATGTGGACATCTAAAGCTACGGACCCCTGAAGCCGTTTAGTAACTGACTCACCATTGTTCTGCAGGCTTCTAATTAAGCTATCAGCTACTCTATTTCCTTCATCGATTGAAATTTTGGTGGATTGTGATTCAACAGGGGCCATTGCTCCTATCGTATACTTCACACCATTCACTTCGTTTAAACTTTCAAACGATTCAGATTTTCTTACATCAACCCCACGCAGTACGGCACTGTTAGCTGTAACCGAATCCATTGATTCATAGATAGCACGCTCTCGCGATCCTTGACGACGTTCCTTTAGTGATTTTAATCGCTTTTCAAAATCAATCATTTCTGAGCCCTTTTCAAATTCATTACGCCAAAAGTTCTTCTTCCTGCGCTATTAAAGTATGAGGCTTTACCTACCGTTAGTTTTTTATCAAATTCAATTTCACAATAACCCTTGTGTGAATTAAGCTCATGGGATTGCTCGAGTTCAGGCTCATTTCTATAACTATAGCTGAGCATCCAACCACCTGTTGGCCCAAATCGTCGAGATAGCGTTGCGGTATAACTTTCACTCTGACTGTTCTTAGTTTTCAAATGTATTAAAATTGATTTCCAGCTTTGCTCAATACCAATACAGCCTTCCCAATCATATTTGGTAGTGCCATCATCATTCAGTGTTTGACCAGTTAATTCCCATGTGCCGTTTATATTTGGTACTTCAAAATATGGAATTTTCCATACCCATTTATTAAAAAACCAATGCAATACCAAATATACAATTCCTGTAGTAATTGTTGCTTTGGCAAAAGCATCAACTCCGCTTAGATTGCTAGCAAGTGCTAATATTTGTGAAATCCCACCTGCGATAGAAATAGATATAAAACCAAGCCACCGACCAATAGCAGCCCTATCATGTCCAAATACTGCATAATCGTGCATAAATACTTCCTTATATAGTTGGAGCCCTAATCGGGATAGGGAGGTGCTTCACAACACCCCTCCTCCCACACCACCCCGGCATACGGATCACGTACCAAGGCGGTTCAAATCTCAATTCATTTCCTTGCCGCCAACTCTGGCAGCCCCAAGCCTCTAAAGTATCTATTTGGAAGCGCTTTGTACAGTGCTGGACTGTGACTCAATCGCCAAGGCCCATGCGCTGACTTTGCCGTATTCCAAGCTAGTCGTCGATCTATGCCTAGTTGCCGAAGCTTTCTATAGCCAGACCGACCCCATTGCTTTAATAAATAACACCGTAATTTTCGTCGTATCCATTTATCTAGATCTTTTAGAGGGCTCAGTACTTCGCTGATATCAAAGTACGCTTTCCAGCCAAGCAGGCTTTTCTTTAACTCTGATACAACACTAAGAAACGCATGGCCTCTTGTACGACGCGTGATCATTCGGATTTTTGTTTTCAGCTTCACTTGTGCTTTCGCACTTACTTTAATGCGTGAATCTTTCCGTATTAAAGTAAAACCTAAGAAGCTTCTATTCGAAATATGATCAACTGCACTCTTTTCTTGATTCACTTTGAGCTTAAGTTTCTTTTCAATAAAGTGTGTTAGGTTTGCCAGTATTCGTTCACCTGCTCTTTGACTGCCTACCAGTATTTGACAATCGTCTGCATAGCGAACAAAGCTTAAACCGCGAGATTGTAATTCCCAGTCCATTTCATTCAATACTATATTTGATAGAAGTGGTGACAATGGCCCACCTTGCGGTACATCTTTTGTTGTTTTAATTCGCCCTTGTTCGCTAAGAACAGGCGCCTTCAAATAACGATTTATCAACTTCATGACATCGCCATTGGTGCCATTACTTTTCAGCTTTGACATTAAGCGGTCATGATTTACTTCATCGAAAAAAGATTGAAGATCTAAATCGACTACCGTCGTTTTGCCTTGTCTCGCATAATAGCTGTGTGCGCTGATTTATGCGGACGAAAACCAAAACTATTCGGATGGAACTTTTCTTCCCAGATAGGGCTCAACACTTGCGCAATAGCTTGCTGAATAAACCTATCCATTACCGTTGGAATACCTAGCTTTCGCTTTGCTCCATTCGATTTTGGGATTTCTACACGTCTCACAGGTTTTGGTTTATAAGTTCCTTTCAGTAATTGATCGCGAACCTGTAACCAGTTGTGTTTTAAATATTCTGGCAGATCATCCACCGTCATATAATCAACACCCGGCGCACCTTTATTACGTTGAACTTGTTTTAATGCACGATGTAGATTATTCCCATCTAATATCTGCTGCATTAACAAGGATGATTGATTGGAATTCATCGCACCTAATTTTCCAATGTGTTGTTCATTCAGTGACATATTTTTTTTACGCCAAAGGCTAGCTCGTTTGGAGGTGAGTTGTGCTTATCAAATGCTTTCAACAAATTCTTCGTTAGGGGATGTTCCTGATTTGTGCAGGCCTTCAGTTAAAGAGTTAACCTACTATGCCGTTTGCTGACTTCTGCAATGCGATCTAAGTTCATTACTAAACTTTCAGTTGGTCCTTCAACACAATGCAGACCTCCCAGGGTAAGACATTTAACTTTCCTCGCGTAAACGCCCAATTTATAAAACGTATCCCAATTGCAGATGGAGGGCTTGGTGGTCACGTGCCCACTGGCCATGGATACGTCACACCTCAGATCGGGTTCTTGTTCATCGTTCCGCGATTTCGTCTTGAACCTCCTCCAGACCCTGCCTCGCGACAACGCCCTTGCTCTTCGACTAACCTTCGGCTCTGCGAATACCTGGTATAAGGACTTTCACCCGACTAGTTAAATGCCATGCCTGGCACACACGCCAAAAACAGAGGCAGCGTTAGCTGTCCGTCTGCTTTTTCTTGTGTACGCCCAGCATGGGCATGAACTAATGAGGTGAAAGTCCTCTGTAGGAAGGTCACCATCCTTAGCGATTTTAATATCACTATTAGATGTTAACTACTAGCGAATGGCAAGGGCTTAACTGCGAAGTTAGGTCCGGAGGAAGCCGCTAGCAAAACTGCGAGCTGATGAACAAGAACATCATATGAGGCGTAGGCTGGAGGCGAGTTGGCACAAGACGACGAAGCCATGTGATCTAACGGCCACCGTAAATGATGCAGTTGCGCAGGGAAAGTTCATATTCTTATCTGGGGAGATCTGCTTAACATGCGATCGGAAACCTAAACAGTTCTAAGCTATTGATTTAAACAGGCTTGGCAAACAGAATTCATCAAACTGTTTGAGAAAATACGATGAAACCGATAGCGCTGATATGGGTAACTATATTGGTGATTAAACAGAAGTCAGCAGACGGCATAGTAGCCAAATACCCAGCGTAATGGCTGGGACACGGTGAAGGCCTGAACATTTAGAATAAAGGAGGAGCCTTGTCAGATTTGAACACACGAATACCGTCCGGTAATGACGTGACTCAGCATTTTAGCTTGCAGCCATCCTTTAGCGAAAATCTATTCGAGCGCACCTTGCAGCGAGAAAATATTCAAGCTGCTTGGAAACGTGTTCGAGCCAACGAAGGAGCCGCTGGCATCGATGGCATGACCATTGAGGAGTTTCCAGACTGGATAAGATCCGGTCATTGGGAACGAGTGACGCAAGAACTTAGATCAGGCGTTTATAAGCCTGATCCTGTTCGTCGTGTAGAAATAGAAAAGCCTGATGGAGGAATCCGTCAGCTTGGCATTCCTACGATTAAAGACCGTGTTATTCAGCAAGCGATTGCTCAAATACTAGTGCCTATTTTTGATCCTACATTTTCCAATAATAGTTTTGGATTCAGACCGAACATAAATGGGCAGCAAGCCGCTAAACAAGTACAAAGTATTATCAAGGAAGGCCGACGTTTTGCAGTCGATGTTGATCTTTCAAAGTTCTTTGATCGAGTAAATCACGATTTATTAATGACGCACCTAAGCTATAAGCTGAAGGATAAAGAGTCATTGAAATTGATAGCGAAATATTTGCGTGCAGGAATAATGGACGGAAACCACTTTGTAGAAAGCCGAGAAGGCGTTCCGCAAGGTGGGCCTCTTTCGCCCCTGCTCGCGAATATCATGCTGGATCCACTCGACAAAGAATTAGAGAAACGTGGTCATAAGTTTGCTCGCTACGCTGACGACTTTACTATTTTGGTGAAAAGTAAGCGTGCTGGCGAACGTATCCTTAACAGCATCTCGAACTACTTGGAGCGTCGATTAAAACTAATCGTTAACAGTGATAAAAGTCGAGTTGTGAAAACCTCTGAAAGTAAATTTCTTGATTTTACCTTTCGGTCAGGAAGAATTCAAATTCATCCGAAAACACTGCATCGATTTAAGGAACAAGTACGTCGTTTAACCAACCGTAACTGGGGCGTATCGATGCGTTATCAGCTCTTTAAAACCAGCCAATATTTACGAGGCTGGATTAATTATTTTGGTATCGCCAATTGCTATCAACTTTGCATGGATTTAGATCATTGGATTCGACGCAGAGTCAGAATGGCTTATTGGCGACAGTGGCGAAAGCCGCGCACTAAAGTAAGGTAAGCGCCTCATGAACCCCCTTCTTCATTAACTTGCGCACAGCCGTATGATTCATCTTAAATTATTTGAGATGAAGATTATGAAACGCACGAAACAACAATGGCTTGAATTGATTCAGGCGCAACAAATCTGTGATTTATCCATCGTCGATTTTTGTCGAGAGAAAGACCTTCCTTTAAAGAGTTTCTATGCTCGACGTAGTAGCTTGCTTAAACCTAAGCATATTGAATCTTCTGCTTTCAGTAAAATAATAGTCGCCGAGAAGCCTAAGCCTTCAGCAACGGTGATTACACTCACCATCGGCAAAGCAAACTTATCCATTCCAAGCTCAACCGATGTAGTTTGGCTAGCAAAATTAATTGGGCAGTTCGCATGAAAATGTTTGTGGATGCACCTGAAGTTTATTTGCATCGCGATCCTGTTGATTTTCGAAAACAAATCAATGGCCTTACAGCCATTGTCGAGCTCGAAATGAAACAATCGCTCAATACTGGCGCGCTGTTTTTGTTTTGCAGCAAACGCCGCGACAAGCTGAAACTTCTATACTGGGACAAAACGGGCTTCTGTCTTTGGTATAAGCGTCTTGAAAACGATAAGTTTAAATGGCCAAAAAAGCATGAGCTAGACACCATCAATATCAGTGAAGAACAACTGCATTGGTTGCTACGAGGATTTGATATTAAGGCAATGAAAGCTCATGATTCTATTGAATTTGACTCGGTTTATCTTGATGATTGAGTTAAAATAGCCGTATGAAAAACACTGATCAAACTCAAGAGAATATCAAACTAAAACAACGTCTTGCTGCGTTGGAGTTACAGCTGTCTGAACAAAATAACACACTGAAAAAACAAGATAGCGCTCTTGAGAATAAAGATCATAAGATCCAGACATTAGAAGAATATATTCGTTACATGGTCCAGCAACGCTTTGGCTCGTCGAGTGAAAAACTGAGTGTCGATCAGATCAATTTATTCGATGAGGCTGAATTATTAAGTGACGATGACGCGTCCGATGAAGAAGATAGCGAAAACGTTCCAGCTTATAAGCGTAAGAAAAAACGGACATCGATTCCAGAGAAATTACCCCGTACCGAAGTTATTCATGATTTAAGCGAAGCCGAAAAGGTTTGCCCACATGATGGAACTGCATTGCGTCATTTTGGCAATGAAACTTCGGAACAACTTGATTACATCCCAGCGCAAATGAGTGTTTTACAGCACGTTCGCCGAAAATACACTTGCCCTTGCTGCAATAATTACATGGTCACTGCCAATAAGCCCGCGCAGCCGATTGAAAAATCAATCGCCTCTCCTGGTTTATTAGCGCAAGTTGCAACGCATAAATATTGTGATGCTTTGCCCTTGTATCGCCAAGCACAGATGTTCAAACGCTTTGGGGTTGAACTTGATCGCACCAGTTTAGCGAACTGGATGATTAAATGTGGCGTCCTAATTCAGCCGCTGATCAACTTAATGTATGAACGTGCTCGAGAAAGTTCACTGCTTCATATGGATGAAACAGTCTTGCAAGTGCTTAAAGAAAGCGAGCGATCTGCGCAGCAACAAAGCCGCATGTGGGTAATGACCAATAATGAAGCCAGTGCGCGAATCACGCTGTTTCATTACAGCCTAACGCGTAAGATCAGTGAAGCTGATTGGATGCTGGGTGATTTTAGCGGAGCATTGATGACAGATGGTTATGCGGTTTACGATTCGGTTTGCAAAACTAAGCAGCTAGCAAATCTAGGCTGTTGGGCACATACACGACGTTATTTTAAAGAAGCTCTTGATGCGCAAGGTAAAAACAAAGCAGGTAAAGCCAATACAGCATTAGCTTTTATTCAAAAGCTGTATCGCATAGAAAAACTCAGTGATAACCAAACTATAGACGAAAAGTATCAGGCAAGGCAGGCGCAAGCCGTCCCCTTACTCGATCAATTACGGCAATGGTTAGATAAAAACATTCATCGCCCAATGAATTCAGAAAAGCTCAAGAAAGCGGTGACGTATTTACACAATCAGTGGCCAAAATTAATTCGATATACGGAGAATGGCGCGTGGCCAATTGATAATAATGCTGCTGAAAATGCGATTCGTCCGATGGTAATCGGGAGAAAGAACTGGTTGTTTGCCGCTACAGAAAAAGGTGCGAAGGCAAGTGCAAATCTTTATAGCTTGGTTGAGACTGCAAAAGCCAATAACGTTGAGCCAAGTGTTTATTTGAAAGAAGTATTTACAAGGCTGCCGGCAGCCACCTGCGTTGAAGATGTTGAGGCATTACTACCTTGGAATACTGCAAAGGTGGTTCGTTAGGCGCTTACAAAGTAAGGAATTTAATGAGGCTAGGTGTTCGAGTTCAAGTTGCAGTTGGGTGTGGTATTACGAGTAAAGGCCCATGGTGTAGCTCTAAAACTCCGGGGATTAATCAGGCATTATCAAATGCTTATTTGAAAACTGAAGGATTATATTCGTTGCGCGATGGATGGATTAAGCTTCACCATTCTAAGTGAAACGCCCTGTGCGGATCCGCATGCAGGGTGTTGTGGGGGCTGGAGGTTAGATACCTCCAGCTACCCGATTAGCTGTGTTTTCTGGTTTATAGTGTTGTTTCCAGTGGCTACCTAAAGGCAACATTACAATATGTAAAACTAGCCACCAAAGAAAGACAGGCGCAATGCCATAAAAATGCCCTGCTGGCATGTACCCATGTGACATTTGATTTCTCAAATCCCCATATATCTTATCTATTAATATTGCCTGTAGATTACCAACAATATCTTGCCCTAAAGCTTCAATAACAGCAGGATGATCTAAGAGAAATTTAAGACCACTTCTTTCTTGAGAACCGTCACCATGTAATGTTGTTGGTTCCTCCCCTTGAGTCCGCGCTACATACCTAAGTGAATTCTCAACCTGTGGAATAAGAATGTGACATGCACTAAGAAAATCACCTTCAAGGCCAAATGTAATACCCTTTATATAAAAGTGTTCATGCCCATAAGGTATGAACGGATTATTTTTTAAAATCCTCTCTAAGGCATACTCTGAAACATGATGCTGTATCATTAACTCATCTAGAGCAGGTCGTATTTGCCCTTGTACTGCAAGTTGATGATCAATTCCGATATTTTTCATCATAGTGAACCAAGTAGCAGGCCCATCTTGTTTATCATCAAGACCCATTCCAGATGGGACTGTAGCAACGGTGATACCTTCATGATCTATATGCGTTCCGCCAAACATCCACGCAAAACTATTTTGCATTTGTTCGATAGCTTGTTCTTTAAGCCTATTAATATCTGTAGGTCTTGAAACCAAAACACCGAGTCTAAAAAGCATATCGAAAAAATCTTTACCTTGAACTTCAATTTTTGATTGATGAACAATTTCGCTAATGTCTTGAGGCGGAGTTGAAAACTCATGAAGTTGATGCAGGGATTCAATTTGATGATCTCTCATAGTCTCATATAGCTCAAGTCTTTCTTGTCTAGTATTAGGAACTTTCGACAAAGCATCGATTGCCCTAAGTATGCAATTAGCGGCTATCAACCCACCATCTTGTAATTCAGAATCTTTAACGTGGCAAGCCGCTATTTCTCTCCAAATTTCTTGCTGTTTAATTTTATCTCGTGTTGAAATTGCCGAGTTCAAGGCACATTCCCATCCACTTATCGCTGTTCTCGTGTCGCCTAGTTCAAAACGAGTTTGAGCAATTTCTTCCGCTGTATTAAGAATCCAGTCATCATCACCTACACCGCATTCATGCGATAGTTTCAATAAACGTAATGCATAAAAAGGTGAATCATTTAATTTTTTATTGTTTATTTCATCTGAAATAAAGTCTGATAATTTTTCAAACAAATCAGGTCGTTGCGAATCCCGACGAAACATGCAACTTAACCTTAAGGCTCGTTCAATTCGTTCTGCAGGATGAACCCATGAATCAGCTACAGCTAATAAATGCTTTGCTGATTCAATATATGATTCTATTGCCATATGTGCATATTCAACACTTCCAGCTTTTGTAACCCAAGAAATATCCGCTAATCTAGCCTTTAATTCAGGTATTGTTACAAACGAACAAAACTGAGAAAGAGAGTTCAAAGACTCTTTAGAAAAATCATTTGCAATAAGTCCTCTTCGGTCTTGCATAATAAACTTTGGTGAAAAAGGAGCTTTCGGATTTTCAGGCTTTAAATGCATAGAGCAAGTTGCAGACAACAACTTTGCAGCTTCAGAGCCTTTAATACTCCCAAAAGCTGATTCCAATTCATAGTACACGGGACTTTTACATAATCTTAGAATTTCATCTTGATCTAATGACTGTAACTCTTCCAATGTAACATCAACTTCTTGAATAGACATATAAACTCCGAGTATGACTTACAGCTAACCAGGCTGTAGAAAAATTAACTTTTGAGCAAGTAAATCCTTATACAGCCATTGTTTAATTTATTTCAGATTCATATACCGAAAACCAAGCAAATGAATATTTTGATCAATATATCATCAAATAAAGCTCAAATCATCGCTACTTGACTCACAGTAGCGGTAGATCGATGGTGCAAGCCCGTTACGCTACCCCTTCTGCATATTTAACATCACCATAGCGCCATAGTTTTTCAATATTATGAACCATACAAAACATCATCCACTGACACGTCACTTTAGCTTTGCCGCGCAAGCCTAATTTATTCAAACGTTTGTTGCTGGTAATATTTCCAAACACAGGCTCGATAGTCCACATGCGCTTTGCATAATCTTTTTTGCCCGCAACGCTGTCTATCTTTTTCCTCATTAAATCTAGATAACTTGTACTTTGATCTGCATCGACTACAAATGAAACTTGTCGCCCATGCTCATTAACGGGCTTCCTCATACACTTAGATTGTAATGGACAGGCTCTACAATTTTTTAAGTAAGATTTGAAACGCAAATACCGCTTATTGCTAATAACAAAATGATCCCCGTGATACATCATCTCATGCCCATTTGGGCAGACACATATTTTAGCTTCTTTGTTGACAGTAAAATCTGATGCAGGAAATATTAACTTACCTTTCGATTTGTCTTTTCTTGTTTTTTGTCGATGTGCTTTGTGTTTTTTAACCGATTCAGATTCTGAAAATTTTGGATCGCGCTGACGAAAGTTATTATCAGGAATGACAGCATTAATATTTTCTGTGAAAACATATTTCATATTGGCTTCGCTAGAATATCCCGTGTCAGCCGTTAACAAAGCACCCTTACTCAGTACTGATTCCCCAAGCTGATTTTTGATTTCTTCAATCATAGGTTTTAATGCAGTTTGATCTTGACCAATTCCAACAGCTTGAGCGGCTATCACTATTTGATGTTTTTCATCAGACGCTGTTTGGCAGTTATAGCCTTGTATAGTGCCTTTTGATGTTGTCATTTTAGTGCTTTCATTATCCGTAATGTTACTTTGCACTTCATTCTTTTTACGACCGACGCCCATGCGTTTTTCATTACGGTCTAGGAACTCATCAATTTTGTTAGCATTCTTTATGAGCGTATCAACCGTCTGAAGCTCTTTCTTTTTATCACCATCGCTCTTCTCAGAGTCATTTAACAAATGGTTATTAACGATACGTTCGGCAGACTTTTGAAGCTTGATCGATTTCTTTTTCATATCAGCATGAGTGCCGCTCCATTCCTTAGATGCGTCAGAAGGAAGCTTGCAACCATCAATGGCAAAGTGTTCTTTACCAACCAAGCCACTTTTGCAACAAATCATTAATAACTTATGAAATAGATCTTTAATTTCATCGCAATGACTACTGGCAAAATCGGAAATGGTTGTAAAATGAGGTGTACGACCAGAGGCCAGCGACATAAATTTTAAATCGGTTTTGCAATTGCGCTCAATGGCTCTGCTTGACGTGATGCCTCTGTAGTAGGCATAAAATATAACGCGCAATAATAATGCAGGCGGGTAAGCTTTTCGACCAACGGATTTATTTTTATAACGACGAGTAAATTCAGTTAAATCTAATTGATGAGTTATCAATTGGTAGAGGCAAAATTCAAAAGTATTCTCGCCTAGAACTTCTAAATAATTAATATCCAGAAATACACTTTGATTTAAATTATCGTCTAAGAAGTTGGCCATGAAATCGTCGATCAGCGGTAAAAATGATATTTTACAGGAATAATGCTGATGATTCGTGGTTTCAGGCTATTTTTCTACAGCCTGAACGCCAATATTGTGGGGCGCTGAAAGCGTCCCAGTCCCGTAGGGACGTTCACCAATGTCTTGTTAAATGCCATTGGCTCGCCCCCATTTATTTGCTTGCTTAGTTGATCGATGCCTTAAGTTCTGGCTATCTCTTTTATTTGTAGAGATATCTCGTAGTTTATAATAGATATCTTGATTGATATTTAAACCCGACTCAATCCATGCAACAGCTTTCTCAGCCCAATGTCTAGATTCAAATTCTAATGCATACTCAACAGTGACGAGAAGATCATCCTCTGTAATCTTTGAATTAGATATCATATCCACAATTTCTGGATATGAATATTCAAGGAGAACTAAAAGAGCGATTTTCTTTTTGTTGCTCTCGATCCATTGATTTTCAATTTCGCAAATTTCTAACATAGCCATTTAACGTCCCAGCAGCCGAAGGCTGCGATCATAATGCGCTTGTTAAATGCATTACTCAGGTTCACTTTTCTCTGAACCATGAAAGTAATCCATTTTTGGTTTTAGAAGGTAGGATTTCCACATAACCTTGTTCTGATAAAGTAGTGAATTTGCTCTTACCCTCTGGCATTAGAGCACTTATCACTTCCTGAATTTCTTTTGTTGATTTACTAGGAGGCATTAGTCGGGCTCCTTCTTTCTCTAAACCATAAAAAGAAACCAATTCTGGCTCATCTTTGTAAGACTTAGCTAAAAGCGTAAATTTAGAGAACTGACACTGATAATGTTCGAATTCATAAAAGTAATCGTAATTCCCATTTTCATCCTTTTCACCAGCATCAATGACAAGTTCTTTTAAAATATTCATAGTTTAGATTGCCATTTAACGCCGCAATAAAACGCGCGTTTTTTGCGTCGTTTTTAATTGCTTTGTTATGAGGTTTGTTTCCATGTGGCTATGCACCCAATGTATTCTTGCTCAGCGTAATTTTTAACATCCGAAATTTTATCAAACCACATATCATTCCATTCACGCCACGATTTATCACAGAAAAATAAGTAATATCCACTGCCTTCTTCATCCTGGCATATTGCCAAAAAATTTGCAGGTCCACATACCGCCCCTGCAATTTCGATCGTCGTACTGTCGCTGGTTCGGTGTCTTTCGTCTATTGGTGTATATTCTAATAGTTTATTCGAACCGACAGTCTCGGGAATTATCATTTCATTTAGACTCATAACGCTTTAGCTAAAAGGCGTGCGTCTAGCACGTCCGGTGGAGGCCGTCTTTTTGGCCGGAACGCATTTAAGCGTATTGTTATAAGCCGTTAACCATTAACGTAGATATTTTATAAACTACTAATAATATTGCTGAAAACCCTACAATAATAGGAAGGACATTTTCAATAAATTGACTACGCTTAGTTAACCAAAAATGATCTCTATGTATATTTAAATACGTATTATCTTCGCTAGAGTCTTGGTATAAATACTCAATTTCACACATACCTTCATAAGGTTTTAGCTTGAATTTAGGATTGGCTTCGATAGCTAGCTTAAAATTAGGTTCGGTTTCCAATTTTTGAGAATAAATTGATGTCCTTACTTTCCAATACCCATTAGCGCTAGATTGGTTAGTTCCATTTGTGAAAGAACCACCACCAATATTTACTCCTTTATTAACGTGCTCCGCGATTAATTTATTCCAGTCAGCAAAGGCATGAATAGCAGAAAGCCTGAACATGTATGTAGCTTTAACTTTTGGATAATTGATAGAGTTAATTACTGTATGCCTACATTTAATCCAAAACATATATAAATGATAAGCACAGACACATAATAAGCCGATAAATATATACTCAGGATCTTCTATTTTCCCAGCAATAACGCCTAAATTGATAGAGTAATTTCCATCTTTAGGAGTTACATTGATTGCAGCAAAGGATAATAAAGAAACGAACAATAAATTTCGTCTCAAAGGTAAAAAAGAGTCATCAAAGTGGCAATCATAATCACGCTTTGCACTAAACAATGCTTCTTGATTGTATTTATCCTTATGCATCGATTACATCCATTCTGTATTGAGGCTTATAACGCCCGCAGCAACAGCAGGCTAAAATTGGCGATTTTTGTGCGTTTCCTTGCACAAAAAGTGACAGTTTTAGACTGTCAGATTGACTGCGCTTGTTAAATGTTACCTGCCAATTCACTTGCGTCCTCCACTAAAGCCCAGTCTTTCATATCTTCAATTACTTGTTTTGATACGAATTCAAACACATCGACATATGTTTCATCGACAATATGCCACTCTCTTTTTGACTCTCCCATCGAAAATACTGGGTGGAAACAAATGACCTTCTCAGTAATTTTTCCATCTATTATTTCGAGCCCTGCAAAATCATCGTTATCTTGGCGGCTAGCAAAAACAAAGACTTCACCACCACTAACATCTTCTTTCTTAAAAGCCTTAGCTGCAAAATCGAACTCATTATCTTTCTGGATGAAGTGCCATGGTGTAAAGCTACATAAATCTTGTACTAAAAACCAACGTAATGAGTTTGGCCATGTTGGATCGATATAAAATTCTACCACTTCGCCTCCTAGTACATTTAACAGCTTAATAATGCGCATGCGCGTTTGCACGGAAGTGACTTTTTTCAATTCCAGCACAACTAATTGATTTAACTCGGTAATTAATGAAATCCATTTCCAAGCTCCAGAAATACGCGCATGCGCGTTTACATTTTTCTATATGACATAACGAGGGTCTCGTTATGTCTGCTATCAATATTGATAATGCATTGATTCTGCTACATTATCTTACATTGTTCCAGTGCAAGCGCGCATTTTTAAATAACGGCCCTGAACAAACGCGCACTGAAATGGGGAAAACTCAAAATCAACTGCATAAATAACCGTCTTTTAATTTAAAGACGTTAGCGTGATTTAGAATTACGACCAGTAGCACCTTACCTGCGTGTTACTCACAGCTTTATGGTGTAAGCTGAATCGACAAAAAGCAGAGTAGCGACTTATGACTTCTTTAACAGTTTCTCAGCTGGCTAAACAGCTGAGTATTAGTGCGGATACTGTGCGTCACTATGTTCGCAGTGGGTTGATCAATCCCGAACGTGACCCCAGCAATGGCTACAAACGCTTTCATAGCGAAGATGTTAAGCGTCTGCATTTTATTTTGCAGGCAAAATCACTTGGTTTTTCATTGGCGGACATTCAAACCATTATCGATCAAGCCAGCTTCGGAGAGTCGCCCTGCCCTCAGGTTCGTATTATTATGGACGCTAGATTAAAAGAGACGGCAGCGAAAATTGCGAAAATGCAGGCGACTTATAAACAGATGCAAGAAGCGATGGCACGCTGGCAAACTCAGCCTGACTGCACACCGACAGGTGAACATATTTGTCATTTGATTGAGGGGTTTTCTAGCCCGACAGATGATTATAAAGAAGAAGGTTGCTGTGATGAATAGCATCGTTTTGGTATTGATTCACGACGTTAAATAATATTATTTAGAGATTATTATGAAGTACATCAAACGTATTACTCTACTCGCTATTAGCCACTTGGTCGTTGCGGTTTTCGCTTTTTTGCTGGGTATTTATTCTCTACCCATTTTTATGGCACCGGCCGACATCAGTTCTGGGGCTCTTGCCTTAAGCATTAAAAATACTCGCTACCTCGCGACCATTGCGGATGACTTAATAGATTCAGATTGGTTGCACTGGGGTAAAGGAACGTTTTCTATCGGGGATGATTATATTGTTTTTCAAGGCGCTTTAGCCCCTGGACCAGATTATCGTTTATATCTTTCCCAAAAATTCATTGAGACTGAGAGTGAGTTTATCCAGTTAAAATCTTCGATGGTGGAGGTCGGCAAGATTAAAAGCTTTGGTCATTATGTTTTGCCTTTGGGCAATGATATCAACGTCGAAAAATACAACTCTGTTGTTATTTGGTGTGAGGCGTTTAACCAGTTTATTACAGCGGCTCAATTTAAGAATTAATTCCTTGAAAGTTGAGCCCCTGTTTAATTGAAGCGCTTTTTATTCGTTAAAGAGTGCAACGATTTCGGCTTCGGTTAATGCTTTATTAAAGAGTTTCACATTATCAAAAGCCTGTCCTTCTGTTGTTGTGCACACTTCTGCATCACCGTCATTCACGCCATCAGTACAGGCTACCGAAGCATGACCTCCAACTCTAAAGGGTGAGCCACCACCATAGCCTGAGCTGTTCATTGCGGCCATAATCGGGCCATTCCCCACGGGCAATATTCCTATGTCTGTTAACCCCGCACCGTCTAAGTAACCGCGTAATTCATTATTTTCGCGATCAATCACCATCGCTACATGATGCCAAACACCATCTCTCAAAGCGGCGGTTTGTGTTATTACTACCTGATTATTTTTCATCAATCGATCTCGGTAGTTAACTTGCATTTCAAGCCAGTTGCTATCGTCATTCGCTTCGCTGCGAATTTCCCAACCACCGTATTCCATATTATTGGGGCCTGCCGAAGACTTGCCGATTAATAGTTTATTGCCATTTATGTTTGAATATTTAAACCACATTGTGGCAGTAAAACTTTTCTGCCCGGGGTCTAAGTTGTGAGGTAATAATGAATGGCCAATAGCATCATTGGCTTTTGCATTGGATGCCATAAGTGGAATCGACAATGCTTGGTTATTTTGATTATTAGGACCAAGCACCTGCACATCAGCAAGGGTCGTATCTACAGTAATCGTCGGTGCAATACGGTTTAAGTCAGGCGCGGTTAAATCATTACCGTGCCCAGACAAGTCTGTGATTACATGGGCATCGAGTGTGTCCATATCCCAATGAGCCACTAGACCGTTTGCCGTTAAGACACTGCCCAATACTTGAATTTGCACGGGGCCTTTTGTTTTGTAACCCTGTGAATCTGACGCAACGTAACTAAACTGATCCACCCCTACAAAATCAATTGCGGGTGTATAAATTAAGATGCCGCTATCACTTGGGTTTTCAACAATACGACCACCTTGTAATGTTGTCGCCTCAAAGCTTTCAATCTTTAAGACATCACCGTTGGCATCATAATCATTGTCGAGTGGATTAATCGTGCCGCTCTCATTTTGATAAACCGTTAAATAATCTTTAAACGTTGCTGGTAGCATAGGATTCGTTAAGGCTTCAGCAGGTTTAAATTTAGTGCCTCGCTGTAAACGATGAGTGGTTTTCCACGCCTGCATATTGCCCATCTGTGTGGAGGGTTGCTGAATCTGGTAATTGCTGTCGGTCTGCTCACCATGGCCTAAACCAAAGTTATGGCCCACTTCATGAGTGAAACCCCAGCTCATTGTATAATTTGCAACGCAACCTAACCAATCACCACCACCCCAGCAATGCCCTCCATTAATAGGGTCTTGAAAGTCCATACTGAAGTTCGCACTATCTTTTGCAGCTGGACGATCTTGCGTTGCCGTACTGGTACTGCCCTTCACCTCAATTAACGCGCGTCCAATATCCCAGCGTAAACCTGTTTTTTGCGCCCAGACATAATCCAGTTCATTAATGTGTCCTTCCATTTGTGCGATGGCATTGATAATGCTGCCACCAGCTTGGCTACTAAACTGCGTATGCTCATGTAAAAAAGAAACTCGGGCTAGGTTATTATGAAAATCACGTCCGGGTCTGGGAAGGTATAAACGGTTATCGACTATTTCTGGGGCTGAAAAATTAATTTTCATTTCCGTCGTTGAGCTTTCGCTATTGCCTAATGCATCTGGGTTAATCTGTGCACTGATATCAATATTTCTACCCCAATGATGACGATCTCCGCCCCAAGCGGATAAGTAAAGAGTGCCATTTTTATCCACGACACCGGTGACCACTCTAAAATCATTATTACTAATGTGTCCACGATACGTTCGTACTTCGGGCATGGGTGATACTGTTTGATATTGCTGTAAACGACGTTCGTCAAAGGTTAATAATTGATAGTTCGGAGACCTTACAGAATGCTTTTCTAATTCAATCATTAAATCCTCACCTTCAATATTAACCGTCAACGATAGCGACTGCGGTAATGCTTCTCCGACGGTCTTGCTCTCATCGATCACGACGGTATCAACCACGAGGACATGATCGCTCCAGCTTGAATGATTTTCAGGAGATAAAGGACTCTGAGTTTCGACGCGAATATAATAACGACTACCTGCGTTTATATTTTCGAGTAAGATTTGGTGCTGTCCAGCCGTCAAACCTGCAACTGATAGTTGATGCTGCCAACCCGTCGCGGTTTTTCCTGCATCCATCTCGCCGTAATAAATCACCAACGGATAACCGGCATTAAGCTCGTCAACTAACAGTTCAAGCTGAATTTGATTACCCAACTGAGTGAAGTTTGTTTGATACGCGTTATCTACTTTAATACTTGCGGGAATAAAGCTACTCGTCGGATATAAGTATTGATGACTCAATAAGTCTTTTGCTACATTAGGCCCCTGCCAAGCAACCGACATGTGATCGCCACCCGTCCCTTCTTTATGCAATGCTTCTATGTAATAAAACTGACCTGCTTTTAATGATATCTGAGTTTTTACCTGAGAGTTGTTTCCCCAATTATTTTCACCACTGTAGCCATTAATACGAGCGACCAATTCCGCTTTTTCGGCACTAATATCAGGACTGATGCGCAATTCACTGGCATCGTCTGAGGCAATCCAAAAATCATAAAGCCCATCTTCCGGAACCGATAAATAAGCACTGACTTTTTGTGCGTAGCGATCACCCATCGCAGTAGTGCTTTTGAAGTTGGTCAGAACTTGCTGGCTAGCAACGGCTTTCTGAGTGTTAATATCGGCAATCGTGTCACCTGATATGTCTGTCCAAACTTGCTGGAAAGCACCTTGTACCACAAAATTTTCAGCGGCTACGGCATATACGGTTACTTCGGTTTGCGTTAGGTTATCTTCTAATTGAATAGCTACGGTTAACGTGAAATGCTGATTACCGTCTTCGACGAAAGGCGAGATTAAAGATAATTCACCGTCGTTAGACAGCGAGAAATGATTGGCATCGTTACCTGTAATGATGCTCATTTGTACGGATTCGGCACCGCTATATTCGCCCTTAAGCACAAAATCTAGTTGACCAATGTGCAAATTAGTCGCATTGCCAACACCTTGATTTCGATTCGTAGGAACGATGAATTCGTAATGAGAAAAAGAGAATACGGGCGTAGCGTCTTCAAGCACCAGGGTATTAGACGTTAAAACTACAGATGGGCCTGCGCTATTTCCTGCTTCGTCTAACGCTTCAACATAAAACTGATACTCGGTGTCAGCAGTGAGTGCTGGTATACGCCACTGAGTATCATACGTTTGAGCAATCAACGCTTGCTGCTGATAAATGCGATAAAGAATCGGTTTATTTCGTTCGTCGCTGGCGGCATTCCAATTCAGCGTAATAGCATCATGCCCTATTTCGGTAGCCACTAAGCCAGAGATTCGACTTGGAGCAATTAAATCGTCAATGATAATTGCAAACATGCTGCTGCTTAATGATCGATTTCCAGCCTTATCGACGGCCCGTACTGAAATATCGTAGCGGGTTGCACTTATTAAGCCTGTAATTTCTATCGTTAATTCATCAGTAGTCGCAATTTTTTCTCCGCGATTATAAATTTCATAGTGTTTTACCGCCACATTATCTTGTGCTGCTTGCCACTGTAAAATCACCGAGCTGTCTGACGTTTTAGCCCAGTTTAACTCTCTAACTTGGCTGGGCGATTCAAAGTCTAACGGCAAACGTAAGTAGGCATTTGGGATAATATTTTGAGGAATATTGGGCCCTTTCCAAGCAACCGAGAGATGATCGCCGCCTCCCAGCTCAACCATTAATGATTGAATGGCATAAGGCTTTCCAGCGTCTAACATTATTGCGGCTGAAGCTTGTTCAGGGTAAGTATTCCAGGTTTCTGGGCTTGTCCAGCTAGGTACGCTGGCAATCACCTGCAGATTTTCTGTTAAATGATCTCTGCTCAAGGACAGCTCTGCGCTATCGTCGGCCGCAATCCAAAATTGATACTCACCGGAGACTGGCGGCACCAAGTACCCGAGCATTCTTTGCCCATACTGATCACCCACATTAGAAGGTGACTGAAATTTGGGTTCGATACTCGATGACGAAGGTGAATCTGGGAAGGCGGCTAAGTTTTTGAGTACGGTAAGATCATCGCTAATAGTGCCATCGTTATAGACGTTTCTAGATATGCCTTGATGATCAATATTTGAGGTTGTCGCTACAACCCCTAACTGAAAGCCTAAGCTGCTGATGCTAAAACCATCACTCACTTCTACCTGTAAATTAAATACCCTACCAGAGAGTTCAAAAAGTGAGCCGTTAACTTGAATTGCACCACGATCATCAATCTTAAAAAATGAGTGAATACCCTTTGAATTATTCGTTTCTTTTAGACTAAAACTCAATGCATGGCCGTCAAGATCACTTGCATCAATTTGGGTAATAACTTGTGATGTTGGCGCTGAATCAATAACGATTAAACGATTTAATGAAGTGTTAATTGATGGTGCATTGTTTAAAAAGGTTGTCGCCTTTATTTCTAATGCTTCAGATTCTCGCCCCTTACTATCAAAGGCAACGACCTCATAATGATATTCTTTACCTTCATCCAGATTTGTATCGGCAAACGCAAATAAACCGGATGACAGCACCGTAATAACATCACCATCACGACGAACACGATAACCGTGCGCATTATTATCGTCACTCCAGCGTAGAGTGATGGCCGACTGGCTAGTATTAGAAATTTGTAGATTTTGTATTGTAGGAACAGGAGCATTAGGTTGTCCTGAAGGCTGCTCTAATTCGACCGTTTGTTTTCCAGAGGGCGTTTCCCCACAAGCACTGAGTATGAGTATTGCTAATACCACTAATAGGTACTTCATGTTTGACCCTTTATTATATGGCTTTATGCCTTATTTCAATGGGTGCGATACTAGCAAATAGCTTGCGTAAAAATGATGTTCGCTTTCACACTTTATACTTACTAAAGTGTTAATTTTTGTAACAGATTTAAGCTTTAGTGAACGCGACAATGATCTCCTTAATCTCTTGCATGCCTTGTGTTAACACTTGCCGTATATCTTCTATCGTAATAAGAGCATCTGACTTTCCAGCAGCGGGATTCACGACTAAGCAAAGACTGGCGTATGGGATATTCAACTCGCGCGCAAGCGCCGCTTCTGGCATACCTGTCATCCCAACCAAATCACAGCCGTCACGCTCTAAACGTTTAATTTCAGCAATGCTTTCAAGACGCGGCCCTTGAGTAGCAGCATAAACCCCCGTATCACTATAACCATGATTCAAGCGTTGTTTTGATAAAATACCAATCAGTTTTTGCCGTAATATTTCATCGTAAGGGTGGCTAAATTCAATATGGTCCAAAGGCTTAAAAAGCCCATCAAAAAAAGTATGTTCCCGGCCCCAAGTATAATCAACAATCTGATGAGGTACTGACATGTGGCCCGCTATGGCATCGCAATGGATACCTCCCACGGCATTGACTGCAATAATGTTTTCAGCGCCCAACTGCTGCAGCGCCAGCATATTCGCTCGATAATTAATTCTATGGGGAGCCACTGCTTGAAGTTCCCCATGGCGCGGTAGGAATAATAATCGCTGACCGTGTAATTCACCTTCTATAATATCGCCACTGGGCTTGCCTAAGTCAGTATTAATATTTTGATGAACTTTTTTATCATTCAGCTCGGGCAGCTCGGTTAGCCCTGTGCCACCGATAATCGCAAGTGTTTGCACGTATTAACCTTATTTATTGGGTGATTGCAGAAGCTCACTGGCCGCTTGGTTATGCTCAAGCCACTGTGAACTTTGATAGAGATTTCCTACCACAGAGCCACGCGCTTGCATATTTTCTAAACTTAACAATGGCCATCGTTGCTCTCGCACCGTATCCACAATTTCTTGCGCTGCTTCTCGATTATTACAAATCAACAAAACATTACAGCCCGCTTCTTTTGCTTTTTCTGCCCTTACAGCGGGTACCCCAGATGCCGCTGCGCCCTCCATTGATAAATCATCACTATAAATTAAGCCTTTAAAGCCTAACGCTTCACGGAGGATTTTTTGTAGCCAGATTGCAGAAAACCCAGCAGTGAACTGCGCATCAATATCAGGGTAAATAACATGCGCTGGCATAATAGCGCTCAGTTCACCTTCGTCGATTAGCTTTTTGAAGGGCATTAAATCTTGTTGATTTAGGACATCATACGTTCTTGGATCAGTAGGAAGTTCTTTATGAGAATCAGCTTCTACATGCCCATGCCCAGGAAAGTGTTTTGCTGTTGCCGACATTCCGGCGTTTTTCATGCCGTTAATGAAGGCTTTTGAAAGCTGATAAACATCTTCTGGATCGGTTGCAAAAGCACGATCACCAATCACGCCAGAACGACCAAAATCCAAATCTAAAACCGGGGCAAAACTGATATCGATACCGTGTTCTATTAATTCTGCTGCCATCAGCCAACCAAGAGAATAAGATTGGTTTAAAGCGTTAGTCTGATTAATGACGAAAGATTCACCTAAACGTCGCATCGCCGGTAATCGTAAAAAACCTTCACGAAATCGCTGAACTCGCCCACCTTCTTGATCAACCGAGATAATTAAATCGGCACGCAATGCTTTGATGCTGCTACATAATACTTTTAATTGTTTAGGGTCGCGGTAATTTCGACTAAACAGAATCAGGCCTGCAATTTCAGGCTGTAATAAAAACAGTTTATCCGCTGAGGTTAGTTCAAGACCTTCAATATCCGCCATCACACAGATCGACATGAGATTCTCGCAAAGGGTAGTTTTTGAATCCAAATTAACGTACCGACATCGAGCGCATCAAACAACTCTATCACATCAGTATTTCTCATCCGCACGCAACCATGAGATTCCGCACGGCCCATAGGTTCGCTATCCGGTGTTCCATGAATATAGATGTAACGCTGCATACTATCGACACTGCCTAAACGATTATTGCCAATCTCACAGCCACTCAGCCATAATATGCGGGTTAAAATCCAATCACGCTGTGGAAACTGCGCGGCCAGTTCTGGGCTGTATATTTCACCCGTTGGTCGTCGCCCTATAAAAACCGTATTTTCAGTGGCTCCGGCGCCTATTTTGGCTCGAATTTGATGCCAGCCTAGCGGTGTTTGATTAGAGCCTTTTTGCTGCCCAATGCCTAACTTAGACGTTGATATAGAATAATTTACTATTTCATCGTCAAAGGTCAGGCGTAGCTGCTGATCTTGTATTGATATTTCTACTTTTTCTAACAAGTGATCGTTTGTCATTTAAACGTTCGCCATTAAGCCTGTTGCTAAGAAAGGCATTAGTTGTGAGATCACCCCTTTAACATCAGTTTCCGTTCCTAGATCATGCTCTGCCATCGCCATTAAAGAATCGACACTCGACATCGTAAAGACCGCAGCACCCAACATAAAGTGAATACGCCAGAAGCGCTCCATCGGTGTTAACTCTGGGGTCACGCGATTAATTTCTTTCATATAACGACTAAAAACCTCACCATATTCACTGGTTAAGAATTTGCGTAAATGCCCCTGTCCCTGACTGTAAGCTAACCCTAGCAGACGCATGAATACGCCGAATTTTTCAGGATTTTCAAGACCTGATTTATTAAGGGTGATAACTAATAGCTTCAATAATTGATCAGGGGTGTTTTTTCGCAGCTCTATAATGTCAAGCTGATCCGAAAACTGTTCGCTAAATGGCGTTAAATAGCGAGCAAAAATCGCTTGTATCAACGATTTTTTGGAACCGAAGTGATAATTGACTGCTGCTAAATTAACCCCTGCCTTTGTCGTAATATTTCTCAACGAGGTTTCGGCAAATCCTTTCTCAGAAAATAATGCTTCCGCCGCATCTAATATGCGTTGCGCGGTTTCCTTCTGTGCCATAACTACCCAAATTTAATAGATGTAAAATTCAAACATACGTTTTAAACACGGTGAGTGCAAGCAATACTCAGCACCAAAATATCAAGAATGAGGACCTGTTCTTTAAGAGAAAAATGATTGAAAGGCTTTACAGAATAAAAAACACTGTATATATTTACACCCACTGTATAGATAAACACTATTACCAACGCTTTAGGAATGAACATGATTAAGCTTACCGCTCGCCAGCAAGAAGTTCTTGATCTTATTAAGGACGCCGTAGAAACAACAGGCTTCCCACCCACTCGTGCAGAAATTGCCGAAAAACTGGGATTTCGCTCACCTAATGCTGCTGAAGAACACTTAAAAGCCCTTGCACGCAAAGGCGCGATTGAAATGATGCCTGGCGCATCTCGTGGCATTAGAGTACTAGAAAGCCCTCAACTAGGCCTTCCTATCATTGGTCGCGTAGCCGCGGGTGAACCAATCTTGGCACAAGAGCATATTGAAGATCACTGCAAAATCCCCGCTAATTGGTTTAAGCCCAGCGCTGATTTTTTATTAGAAGTTCATGGCGAAAGCATGGTTAACGTTGGCATTATGGATGGCGATTTAATTGCTGTACATAAAACAGAAGTGGCTCGTAATGGACAGATTGTGGTTGCTCGAGTTGAAGACGACGTCACCGTAAAGCGTTATCAAAAAACTCGTAACAAAGTGACGTTATTAGCTGAAAACGATGATTTCGATCCCATCGAAGTTAACTTAAAAGAAACAAACTTTGCCATTGAAGGTTTGTATGTTGGCGTAATCCGCCGCAACTAAACATTACGATAATAATTTTCATTAATACAAGGAGTTAGTTATGCGCCAATTACCATTAGGCATTCAGAATTCTGAGTTAACCCTAAGCAGTAGTATTGGAAAAGTTGAATCAGGTTCATGCGCTTCTAGCACGAATACTGGAAACAGCTCACTTTCAAACAATGCAGGTATTAGTGAAATTATTTTGGCAGCCGATAGCGCTCTTCAGCCTATTTACTTATTACCTTTATTATCTCAAATGTCGCTGGATAAGCGTTGGTTGATGTGGTTAGCAGACGAGCCATCGATTAACCGCCACTGGTTAGCAGCGTTAGGCATTGATGCCTCTCAGGTGCTGCATATCAGCGCAGAAAATGAATGTTTTCACAAGGTGTGTTGCAAGGCATTGGCTGCGGGCACTGGGCACCTGATCATCGAATGGCCTGGCCAAATCAATAGCGAACAACTAGACGAACTTGAAGCTGCGGCTAAAGTAGGCTCTAGCCACGCGCTACTGATTCGCCGTAGATAAGTTCAACACACATTCGTTAGGCTAAACGCAGTAAGATTTAGAAATAAGGTTAGTGAATGATTCCAGGGGTTTCTGACTCAGTCAGAATACCTTCCTGCTCAACTTCGATACCGGATAATTCACTGACTTTACTCACACCCGCTTCAATCATTGCGTGCGCTACTTCTATATGATTATTTTTTAAACCTTCTTTGGCTTCTGCCGAGAACTGAATTTTAACAATCATCTCGTCTGATTCTTCATCCGCTCTGCGCAAACCAATATCACCATTGGATAATTCTACAATTTCAAAAAAATCAGCCATATTATTCATCTCAACTGACAGTCTGTCTAAATTCATACAAACTGATTACAAGGAACTAAAACATACATTTTTAGAGTACTCATACCTAATATATAAGTACTCTAAATATCAAAATAGAATGCCTGCCGGCATCCGCCCTATCGCTAAGTACTCGATTAACTTTCTTGGCGATTATTACGCTGTAGATCGATAATATCAGACAGCGATTGATACCATTCCCGTAAAGGTAATGATTGCGCCGTCTGGTCATGCAATTTAATCATGCTCGCATTTTGCGGCTGAGGCACAGGCCGATTATCTTTTTGGCCGCAATATTCAAAGGCTGAATGCAACTGACTCAACCAACTGAAGTCGTCAATCTCAAGCTGACGAAGCTCAGTCATCTCTCCTGTTGGAACAGGTACACTTTCAATTAGTTGCTGCAATGAACTAAACGAATCTCGACACTGTGCAATTTCGGCGATTTCGTGCAAGTAAGACTGGTAGCTCAAAACCAACTGAAACAAAACAGATTCTTGCAATGCCATACTCAAAACAGAACCAGTCGCAGACTGTTCAGCCTGCTCTTGGTTTTCAAGTAATAACCTTGCCTGATAGAGCTTTTGATTACTGTGACCTAGCCATTCTGCCATTAAAAATCAACCTTTAAACCAAAGTGTATGCCTTCTTCTAGCATGAATTCTTTTTTAATACCTTCAAGTTTATAACGGCTATAGCGGTAGCCCATATAAATTCTTGCGGTTGGTAACAAGCCATATTGAATACGAAGATCAGTATCAGCTAAGTTTTCTGTATTATCAAACGACACAACGCTTGGTGCATAATAAGCATAACCCGCAGTACTTAAACCAGGAACCTGAGAAATCTGGTAGCGGAAAAAGCCACCAACACCTAATGCACCACCATCGACATCACCGTTTTTAAAACCGAACAGTCGACCACCAACACCAATGTATAACGGGCTATTAGGCTCTCGCACATCGACAACATGCATGCCTAAAGCAAGTAAATCACCATCGTCTTCGTGGTGCATAATACTCGCAGAAATATGCAAGCCAGAACCTACTTTAGTCGCGTCATACGCAAGACGAGCAGAATCATTGGCTAGACTTAGGTCGATAGAACCACCGGCTAAACTGTGCATACTAATCGATAACAACAAACCTGAAAATAAAACCTTTAATGCTTTCATACTTCTACACCCAATTTTTTCACGCATTATACCAGATGCTCTCACGTTTGAGAAAACACGGTAAAACCCCAATAAAAAAAACAGCGCCTAAAGGCGCCGTTCTTATTTACATGATACTGCAACTAAAGATGATTTACTTCATCAAGTCGTGCAACAACTTGTTCAACTTAGCCACATATTCAGCGGGCTTTTGTAGCTGACTGCCTTGAGCCAACTGCGCTTGACCATAGATGACGTGAGCCAAATCGTTGAAGCGCTCTTCATCCTGCTCTTTGTCCATCGTAGCAATCAATGGATGATTTGGATTTACTTCAAGTGTTGATTCAGCTTCAGGAACTTCTTGCCCTGCCGCGGCCAACATTTGACGCAAACTATCATTCATATCATTTTGCCCCACCACCAAACAAGCCGGAGATTCTGTTAAGCGAGCAGTAACGCGCACCTTACTCACTTCGCCTTTTAGAGCTGTCGCAATACGCTCAACCAAGCTTTTATTATCTTCAGCTAAAGTTTCAGCGGCTGCTTTTTCTTCTTCACCGGTCAATTCATCAAGGTCTAATTCGCCCTTAGTGATATCTTGGAAAGTTTTCTCTTCAAAGTTAGCCAGATGACTGATCATCCACTCATCAACGCGCTGAGTCAGTAACAATACTTCAATATTGTTTTTCTTAAAGAACTCTAGGTGCGGGCTATTAAAGACGGCATTGTAGTTTTCACCTGTCACGTAATAGATCTTTTTCTGATTTTCTTTCATGCGTGAAATATAATCAGTTAAAGAAACCGTTGCGCTATCAGAGTTACCTTGAGTACTGGCAAAGCGGAACAAGCTGGCAATTTTTTCTTTGTTCGCAAAATCTTCAGCAGGACCTTCTTTTAATACTTCGCCGAACTGCGCCCAGAACTTGGCATATTTTTCTTCATCTTTTTTCGCCATTTTCGTAAGCATATCTAAAACACGCTTAGTTAATGCACTGCGAATAGAATCAACATTCTTATCTTGCTGAAGAATCTCACGAGAGACGTTCAAAGATAGATCGTTAGAATCTAAAATACCTTTAACGAAGCGCAAATACAGCGGTAAGAACTGCTCTGCTTCGTCCATAATATAAACACGCTGAGTATAAAGTTTCAGACCTCGAGCGGCATCACGGTTCCACAAATCCATCGGTGCTTGCGATGGGATATACAACAGACTGGTATAATCTAACTTTCCTTCAACCTTGTTATGCGACCAGGCTAACGGCTCTTGCCAATCATGGGAAACGTGCTTGTAGAATTCTTTGTAATCTTCATCACTGATATCAGATTTAGGCTTGGTCCATAATGCTTGCGCATCGTTTACGGCTTCTGGAATCTGTTTATTTTCGCCATCGGCATCGTCACTGCTGACTTCTTGTGGTAAGAAAATCGGAATCGCAATATGATCTGAATATTTCTTAATCAGGTTGCGTAAACGGAAGCTATCAGCAAACTCTGATTCATCATCTTTAAGATGCAAGGTGATTTTTGTGCCGCGCTCAGCTTGCTCAATGTTTTCAAGGCTGAATTCACCTTCGCCCTGTGACTGCCAGCGAACAGCCTCGTTTGCGGCTAAGCCTGCGCGTCGAGTTTCAACAACAACATCTTTAGCAACAATAAAAGACGCGTAAAAACCCACACCAAATTGGCCAATCAGCTGTGAATCTTTCTTTTCATCGCCGCTTAATTTTCCTAAGAACTCTGAAGTCCCTGATTTAGCGATGGTGCCTAAGTGGTTAACCACGTCATCACGGCTCATGCCGATGCCATTATCTTGGATGGTGACTGTATTTTTTTCTTTATCAAAATCGATATGAACCGCAAGTTCACTATCACCTTCATAAAGAGCCGAATTTGAAACAGCTTCGAAGCGTAATTTATCACAAGCATCAGACGCGTTTGAAACAAGCTCGCGCAAGAAAATTTCTTTATTCGAATACAATGAGTGAATCATTAAATGAAGTAATTGTTTTACTTCTGTTTTAAAGCCCATTGTTTCTTTTTGAGTTGCAGTCATTTGATCTCCCTAGTTCTGAACAATCACTCTTGAACAATTATTTGCTGAACGTTCAAAAGTGTCTTAAATAAATCGCTATAAATTAGCCTTGCTACAGAAGTTGGGACGGAGAAGCGAATTTCAAGGGGGATAATGAGTGAAAAGTAAAAGTTCTCGCGCTGTGTTACCGATATAAACCAAAAAGTGGACACCCTAGAATGAGCAGTGGCTTCAGCGAGACTAAAACCACCGTTAATAACGCCTTACTTTTTAGCCAGCAAGAAGTGCGCGCGAGCAGTCGCAATTGGATTTACACGATCATTTTGCCACGCATTGATAGAAACATTAGCGACACGACTTCCCTGACGCCAGACTTGGCATTCAGCAAAAGTATCCTGATCTCGCCCTGCTCTTAAATAATCCAAAGAAAAATCGACGATTTTAGGCATCAAAGGCGTATCCATAAACATCAACAGATTAATCGCACCTGCCAATTCCATAAAACCACCAATCACACCGCCATGAATGGCGGGTAGAATGGGATTACCGAGATTGTCGATATTTCTAGGTAGCTTAAAAATAACATTATCGCCGAAACGCTGGAACTCGAAGCCGATATAACCCGCGTAAGGAATGCTATCGACAAGAGGTTGGAAATCACCACTTATTTGGGCTTGCTGAATGATATCTTGAAAGCTCATTAAGACTCTCCTCCCATTTTCGTAGCGGTGTTACTCACACCTTCCTGATTAGTGCTCTTCTGATCGGCGACCTTTTTAGGTGTTTTCACTAGAGGCTCCGTTCCCATAAATATACTTGCATCTCCGCTTTCGATAACACCTCTAAATTCAGGCGGTGTCATTGCGGCACCAATACGCATAAAGGTCGCATTGCATTTAGCAACTAACGTATTGTCGACTTCTTGCCTTACTTGGCACTCAGTAAATATCACATTATTAGTAATGCGTGATACAGAGGCATGAGCCACTAAATCTAAACCTGGCTCTGATGCCTTCATATAATCTACGCGTAGATCAAGCGTAGGACAGAGTTCCATACCTTCAATCGCAACAAAGCAGGCTGTTCCACACGCGGTATCCATCAAGGTCGTTAATGCCCCACCATGAATAATGCCCATCATTGGATTTCCGATAATGTCATCACTATACGGCAAGCGCATTTGCAAGCTGGTCTTATCAGCTTGCAGTACTTTTAATCCTAACAACTGGCAATGACGAAGAACGGATACGAAACGCTCGGCCTTTTGCTGATTTGTAATATTCATCAATCGATACATCACTTTATAATATTTGTATGTCGGCCTAATGCTGATAGTCATCGATAAACTAAAGCTGAAAACGCCGATATTTGAGCGTGGTTATACCTTATTATAGAGGATGATAAAACCAGAACCGGTGTTAAACGAATATCATCTTCTATTAATCAGCCACTAAAATTAAACAATTACCGACTAAAATAAATACCCAAGCATAAAAAAAGGACGCTAAAAGCGTCCTTTTTTTATGCAACATTTGCAGGTTTTTATTTCCAACCCGTAATCTTTTGCAAGGCTTTACCGATATCCGCAAGACTGCGCACCGTTTCAACCCCAGCATCTTCTAACGCAGCAAATTTCTCATCAGCCGTGCCTTTACCACCGGCGATAATCGCGCCGGCATGACCCATGCGCTTACCAGCAGGTGCCGTAACACCGGCAATGTAAGAAACAACAGGTTTGGTCACATTGGCTTTAATGAAAGCAGCCGCTTCTTCTTCTGCACTCCCCCCAATTTCACCAATCATGACGATTGCTTCCGTTTTAGGATCATCTTGGAATAACTGCAAGATATCAATGAAGCTAGAGCCAGGAATTGGATCACCACCAATACCAACGCAAGTCGACTGACCAAACCCATAATCAGTCGTTTGTTTAACGGCTTCATAAGTTAATGTACCTGAACGCGATACCACGCCGACTTTACCCGGTAAGTGAATATGACCCGGCATAATGCCGATCTTACATTCACCAGGAGTGATAACACCTGGGCAGTTTGGTCCGATTAGCCGCACACCTAGCTCGTCGCACTTAACTTTTGCTTGTAGCATGTCGAGGGTAGGAATGCCCTCAGTAATACAAACGATCAGCTTAATGCCACCATTAGCCGCTTCTAAGATTGAATCTTTACAAAATGGTGCGGGTACATAGATCACTGATGCTTCTGCACCCGTAACCTTCACAGCTTCTGCAACGGTATTAAAAACGGGCAAACCTAAATGTGTCTGCCCGCCTTTGCCCGGCGTAACACCACCGACCATTTTAGTACCGTATTCAATGGCTTGCTCAGAGTGAAAAGTACCTTGTGCGCCCGTAAAGCCTTGGCAAATAACTTTGGTATTCTTATCGATTAAAATGCTCATTATTTTGCCCCCTTACTTGCAGCTGCTTTTACTGATTGTTCCGCTGCATCAGTTAAACTTGTGGCGGCAATAATATTTAAACCGCTATCGGCCAAGACTTTTATACCAAGATCCGCATTGTTACCTTCTAAACGCACGATAACCGGCACCTTAACCCCAACTTCTTCAATCGCGCCGATTACACCTTCCGCAATTAAGTCACAACGTACAATGCCACCAAAGATATTAATCAAAACCGCATCAACATTTTCATCAGACAAGATAATCTTAAAGGCTTCGATAACGCGCTCTTTAGTTGCGCCGCCGCCAACGTCTAAGAAGTTAGCGGGTTTGCCGCCGTGCAGTTGAACGATATCCATCGTACCCATCGCTAGGCCAGCACCGTTTACCATGCAACCGATGTTGCCATCTAAAGCAACGTAGTTTAATTCCCACTTAGCCGCATGCGCTTCACGCTCATCTTCTTGTGAAGGATCGTGCATTTCTTGCAAATCTTTATGGCGATAAATCGCGTTGCTATCAATGCCTATCTTCGCATCTAAGCAATGCAAATCACCTTCTTTAGTAATCACAAGCGGGTTGATTTCTAGCAAAGCTAAATCTTTTTCAACAAACAATTTCGCCAAACCTAAAAAGATTTTAACAAATTGGTTAATTTGCTTACCTTCAAGACCTAACTGAAAAGCCAATTCACGCGCTTGGTACGGCTGTGCGCCAACCAGCGGATCTATTTCAGCTTTTAGAATTTTTTCTGGAGTTTCGTGAGCGACTGTTTCAATCTCAACACCCCCTTCCGTCGATGCCATAAACACTACGCGACGACTAGCGCGATCAACAACCGCACCTAAATAAAGCTCTTGATCAATATCAGTACAGGTCTCAACCAAAATACGGCTAACCGGCTGGCCTTTCGCATCTGTTTGATAGGTCACTAAGTTTTTACCCAACCAACGCTCGGCAAACTCTTTTATCTCTGCTTTAGAGGAAACCAATTTAACACCACCGGCTTTACCTCGTCCTCCAGCATGAACCTGAGCTTTTACCACCCATTTATCACCCTCGATTTGATCTGCCGCTGCGACTGCTTCTTCTACTGTTTGAGCGGCAATACCTTTTGATACTGGTAAGCCATATTGAGCGAAGAGTTGTTTACCCTGATACTCGTGTAGGTTCATTCAATTTATCCCGTCAGTTTGCTGTAGGTTGATCATTCAACTAGCCAAGAGCAAAGTCAATTATACTAAAGTATAATAACCTTATTGCGCGCCTTTCCACTTTCTATTTAATGCTGCTTTTACCGTTGCGCTAACTCAGAACTAGCCGCCAAGTTTTTATAACCTTTAGTGATAATAGACCCTCCCAATAAGAATTCCAAACACCAAAAACAAAAAAAGCCATAAAACCTTTGCTTAACTGTGAACTGATGATTCAGGTCACGGATAATTAAAGACTTTATAGCTTTTAACGCGACAATTGATTAATTGCCACTCAAAAACCCTCATTTAAGCAGGGTTTATTTTTTCTTTTTCGGTTTACGATTTGCTTTATGAATGGCCGAATTATTCACTGCCAACGCCGCTTCATGAACTGTTTCAGAAATCGTTGGGTGAGCAAAAACCATCATACCGATGTCTTCTGCACTTGAACCAAATTCCATTGCAATCACGATCTGTTGACACAAGTCACCCGCATTAGGGCCAATAATATGCGCGCCTAAAATACGATCAGTTTCTGCATCGGCAATGATTTTCACAAAACCTTCAGTATCTGTAGATGCCATCGCACGACCGTTAGCGGCAAACGGGAACATACCAACATTGTATGATTCACCATTCGCTTTTAACTGTTCTTCCGTATGACCTACACTCGCGATTTCAGGGCTAGTATAAATAACCGAAGGCACAACATCGTAATTCAACTGAGCTTTATGACCCGCAATGCGCTCAGCAACCATGACGCCTTCTTCCGATGCTTTGTGTGCCAGCATAGGGCCGCGAACAACATCGCCAATTGCCCAGATACCAGGCGCATCCGTTGAGCAGTAATGGTTAACAAAGAGGAAACCACGCTCATCCATGTTAACGCCACTATCACCCGCCAATAAACCTTCAGTATAAGGACGACGGCCGACTGCAACGATCAGCTTATCAAAGGTGATTTTCTGCTCACCCTCAGAATCTTGATACGTTACCGTCACTTCATCGCCATTAACCTCACTACCCGTTACACGAGCACCGATGCGAATATCCAAACCTTGCTTAGTTAGAAGCTTCTTAGCTTCTTTGGCAACAGCCTGATCAACGGTATGCAGGAAAGAATCTTGCGCTTCAAGTACGACAACTTCAGACCCTAAACGGTTCCAAACACTGCCTAACTCAAGACCAATAACACCAGCACCGATAACACCCAAACGCTTAGGTACTTCGGTAAATTCCAACGCGCCCGTCGAATCGACAATAATATTATCGGTTAGCGGTGTTGGTGGAATTTCAACCGGAACAGAACCCGTTGCCAGAATCACGTTTTCGGCTTCGATGATTTCACTCACGCCAGCATGGTTAGTAAACTCAACTTTGCGACCGGCCAATAACTTGCCAGTACCTTCCAATGCAGTTACGCCATTGGCTTTGAACAAAGTAGCAACGCCCATGGTCAGATTTTTAACAATCTGATCTTTGCGTTGCACCATCGCAGGCACATCCATTTTCACTTCGCCCATGGTAATACCATGCAAAGCAAATTTCTCATGCGCTTCTTCGTATTTATGCGTGCTATCTAATAAGGCTTTAGAAGGAATACACCCTACATTCAAACAAGTACCACCAAAGACACCTTTGCCTTCTTTGTTTACCCACTTGTCGATACAAGCCGTTGATAACCCTAACTGGGCGCAACGAATAGCCGCTACGTACCCACCAGGACCACCACCGATCACCACAACATCAAATTGCTTACTCATGTATCTTCCTTATTAAATATCCAATAACAGACGTGCTGGATCTTCTAGCATGTCTTTAATTGCTACCAAGAATTGAACCGCTTCTTTACCATCAATCATGCGGTGATCATACGATAGCGCTAAGTACATCATAGGCAAAATAACCACTTCGCCATCGATCGCCATTGGACGATCCTGAATTTTATGCATACCCATTATAGCGGTTTGCGGTGGATTCAAGATTGGCGTTGATAGCAATGAACCGAAAGTACCACCATTGGAAATGGTGAACGTACCGCCTTGCATCTCATCAATACCCAATTTGCCATCGCGCGCACGGGCACCAAAATCACCAATTGTGCTTTCAACTTCTGCTAGACCCATTGCATCGGTATCACGCAAAATAGGCACAACCAAACCACGCTCGGTTGATACTGCAACGCCGATATCTTGGTAACCATGATAAATCATGTCACTACCGTCAATGGAAGCGTTTACCGCTGGGAATTTTTTCAACGCTTCGGTTGCCGCTTTCACAAAGAAAGACATAAAACCTAACTTAACGCCATGAGCCTTAACGAAACGATCTTGATACTTTTTACGCATTTCCATGATCGGTTTCATATTGACTTCATTATACGTCGTCAACATGGCTGCATTTTGCTGAGCACTTACCAAGCGACGAGCAATCGTTGCACGCAAACGCGTCATCGGGACACGCTTCTCGATACGATCACCCGAATCAAAACTAATTGCACCGGCATTAGCATTCGTAGCAGGTTTATCCGCGGGTGCTGGCGCACTTGCCGCGGCCGCTACTGGAGCAGGCTCTGCTTTGGGTGTTTTTAGATGATTCAGTATATCTTCTTTCGTGACACGACCGTCTTTACCGGTAGCCACAACATCTGTTGCGCTAATGCCATTTTCTTTAGCCATTTTACGAGCCGCTGGACTCATGATGATGTCTTCATCAGTCTCAGCTACTTCGTCTTTGGCTTCTTCTGCTTCAGCCTCAACGGGTGCTGCAGACGCTACACCGCCTTCTTCAAACAGACCTAAAACTTCTGCGCTCAATACAACTTCGCCTTCGCCTTTCAATATCTCTTTTAAAACACCGTCAGCAGAGGCTACAACTTCAAGCACAACTTTATCAGTTTCAATATCAACAATCAGCTCGTCACGACTAATGGCTTCACCGGGTTTTTTATACCAAGTCGCTACCGTGCCATCCGCGACAGATTCTGGAAATGTGGGTGTTTTGATTTCGATGGTCATTTTCTTTCCTTAAAATTCTGTTGCTCGCTTACCCTAAGGTAAGCGCATCATTAATTAGTTTTTGTTGCTGCTCAATATGCAGTGCCATATAACCCGCCGCAGGTGATGCGGCTGCATCACGCCCAGCGTAATTCAGATATAAGCCTGGGTGTTGCATTTGCAATACACGACGCATGTGATGCTGACTGCTGTACCAAGCACCCATATTCATAGGCTCTTCTTGGCACCAAACCATATCTTTAATATTGGTATAAGGCGCTAACGCATCAAGCAACTGCTCTTCTGGAAAAGGATAAAGCTGTTCAAGTCGCACAATAACGACATTGTCTTGCTCACGTTCACGACGCTCTGCAAGCAAATCGTAATACACCTTGCCGGAACACAGAACCACACGCTCAACTTTAGCGGGATCCAGCTCATCAACTTCAGGAATAACGGTTTGAAAACTGCCTTCTGCAAGTTCTTCCAAAGTACTAATGGCTAATTTATGACGCAATAAACTTTTAGGTGTAAATACAATTAAAGGTTTACGTAATGGGCGAATAACTTGACGGCGCAACATATGAAATACTTGCGCAGGCGTGGTTGGCACACAAATTTGCATATTATGCTCAGCACACAACTGCAAATAACGCTCTAATCGTGCAGATGAGTGCTCTGGACCTTGACCTTCATATCCGTGTGGCAATAAAACAGTCAAGCCGCATAAACGACTCCACTTGTGCTCACCACTAGAAATAAACTGATCAAATACAACTTGAGCGCCGTTGGCAAAATCACCAAACTGAGCTTCCCAAACAACCAATGCACCAGGGTTAGTTGTGGCATAACCATACTCAAAACCCAGTACGGCCTCTTCCGATAATAAAGAATCGTAAATATCGCATCGAGGCTGATCTTCAGAAATATTCTGCAAAGAACAATACGTACTACTGTCTTTCTGATTATGTAAAACAGCATGGCGGTGAGAGAACGTTCCACGACCAACATCTTGACCCGTAAAACGAACTTGATGACCTTTTGCTAACAAGGTGCCATACGCAAGAGTTTCAGCAAAGCCCCAGTTTATCGTTAACGCACCCGCAGCCATTTTACGACGGTCATCTAGAATTTTGCTCACTTGACGCTGAATCGCAAAGCCTTCTGGAACTTCTTGCATTTTCGTTGCAAGTTCTTGCAGCTCTTTTAGGTCATATCGAGTATCAGCATAAGCCGTCCACTCATGGCCTACGTGCGGAGCCCAGTCGACAAACAACTCTTCATTCGGTTCTTTCACCAAACTTTTAACAACGTGCAAACCGCTATCCAATGCATCGCGGTACTCGTCTTCCATTTGCGAACCGACGTCTTCAGTCACAACACCAGAACCCACCAACGCTTCAGCATACAATTGACGTGTCGTCTTTTGTTCGCGAATTTTTTGATACATCATTGGTTGGGTGCCTGATGGCTCATCGGCTTCGTTATGGCCGCGACGGCGATAACAAACCAAATCTATCACAACATCTTTTTTGAATTCATTACGGTAATCAACGGCGAGCTGAGTCACAAACAATACCGCTTCAGGATCATCACCATTCACGTGTAAAATTGGCGCTTCAACAATTTTCGCTACATCCGTGCAGTATTCAGTAGAACGCACATCTTCACGTTTGTTTGTGGTAAAACCAACTTGGTTATTGATAACAACGTGAATCGTACCACCGGTTTTATAAGCACGAGTTTGCGATAACTGGAAGGTTTCCATTACCACACCCTGGCCCGCAAACGCTGCGTCACCGTGTAATAAAATAGGAATAACAGCATCACCACCTGAGTCATCACGGCGATCTTGACGCGCACGAACAGAACCTTCAACCACTGGAGATACGATCTCTAAGTGAGATGGGTTGAACGCTAATGCCAAGTGGACCTCACCACCGGGCGTCATCACATTGGATGAAAAACCTTGGTGATACTTAACGTCGCCACTGTGGTTGTAATGAGCTTTACCTTCAAACTCATCAAACAAATCAGAGGTTTTCTTACCGAAAGTATTGATCAACATGTTCAGTCGACCACGGTGCGCCATACCAATAACTATTTCTTTGGCGCCGTAGGTACCACTGCGTTGAATCAATTCGTCCATTAGGGGAATTAAACTTTCACCCCCCTCAAGACCAAAACGCTTAACCCCAGGGTAACGAGAGCCTAGATATTTCTCCAGTCCCTCTGCCGCAGTCAAACGCTCTAATAAATGTTTTTTAACTTCGTCGCCAAACTTGGGATGCGAGCGCACACTTTCTAAACGTTGCTGGAACCAACGCTGCTCCCCGGTATTAACGATGTGCATATATTCAGCACCCACTGTCGAACAGTAAGTTTGCTGCAATGCATTTAAGATTTCGTTCAGTGTTGCTTCGTCTTGGCCAATAAATAATGAGCCAGTTTGGAATGTCGTATCCAAATCAGCTTGAGACAACTCATGGAAAGCCAAATCTAAGTCAGCTACTTGTTCACGTTCCATTAAACCTAATGGATCAAGCTGCGCATGCTGATGACCACGACCACGAAAGGCGTTGATCAGCTGCAATACTTTAACTTGTTTACGTTCGAATTCGCTGCTTACGCTCGATTTTGAAGTAGGTTTTGCCCGATTCTGATTTTTTGAAAGTAACAGAAATTGTTCGCGAATCGGTTTGTGCGGAATGTCGGTCGTCACATTGTCGTCAACTCTCGGGAGTTGATTAAAATATTGACGCCACTCTTCCGGGACTTCGTTAGGATCACGAAGATAAGTTTCAAAGAGTTCTTCTATGTAAGCTACGTTCCCACCGGCGAGTTGAGACGTACTCCATAGCTGCTCCATTGTCAGCTCGTGCATTTAGGACCACCCTGTTTGAACATTTCAAAGGGATCGTGACAAGATACCATACCGGCTCACCGGAGCAGGCCGATCGGATAAGATCGTTGGCCTTGTAAACGAAACGGATGTTACCCGCTCCCTCTTCTTATATACAGCTTAGTAAAAAATATGACTTTGTAAGTTATATTTTTGAAAGTTTTAAACAGGAGTGAATTGTATGTCCAATTCACTCCTGATACAGACGACCAACTAGAGCTTTTAAAAACGAAAAAATCGTCTTTTAGATCTCGCGTTGCAACAACATTCCACGAATGTGTCCGATTGCTCGCGTAGGGTTTAAACCTTTCGGGCATACATTGACACAGTTCATGATGCCACGGCAACGAAAAACGCTAAATGGATCGTCCAATTCAGCCAATCTTTCTTCTGTCGAGGTATCTCGAGTATCCGCTAGAAAGCGATAAGCTTGCAATAAGCCCGCTGGCCCAACGAATTTCTCAGGATTCCACCAGAAAGATGGACACGCAGTTGAACAGCATGCACACAAGATACACTCGTATAGGCCATCTAACTTTGCGCGCTCTTCTGGTGACTGCAAACGCTCAATAGCAGGCGCTGGCGTATTGTTATTCAGGTATGGTTTGATGCTTTCATACTGTTTGTAGAAAAGCGCCATATCGATAACAAGGTCACGAATCACAGGCATACCAGGCAATGGACGCAAGACTAGCTTGTCGTTTTTACCTTTAGTAGCTTCAGAGATTGGAGTAATACACGCCAAACCATTTTTACCGTTAATGTTCATACCATCTGAACCACACACACCTTCACGGCATGAGCGACGGTAAGAAACAGAAGAATCCTGCTCCTTAACTAGGTTTAGTACATCCAAAACCATAAGGTCTTTACCCACAGGGATAGAGATCTCGTAGTCTTGCATGTAAGGCGCTTCATCTTTCTCAGGATTGTAGCGATAAATACTAACTAACATGATTTACTTCCCTATTAATAAACACGGATTTTCGGTTCGAACGGAGGCACAGTCTTAGGTGCAAAGTTCACATCACGCTTACCAATGGTTTTAGTTTCTGGGAAATACAATGAGTGGCATAACCAATTCACATCGTCACGTTCGGTATAATCGTTACGGGCATGAGCACCGCGAGATTCTTTACGCTCAATAGCAGCAATTGCCGTTGCGTAAGCCGTCTCAAACAAATTATCAAGTTCAAGCGCTTCGATACGAGCTGTGTTAAACGCACCGCTCTTGTCGTCAAGAACCGTATTGCGAACACGCTTTTCGATTTCGTCTAATAGACCCAAACCTTTAACCATGCTGTCGCCATCACGGAATACACCGAAATATAACTGCATCGTTTTTTGCAAGTCAGCACGAACCTTAGCGACATCTTCACCAGAGGTGGAGTAGTTTAGACGATTCAAACGAGCCATTGCGCGTTCGATATCTTCTTCGCTAGCATCAATCGATTCAAAACCTTCTTTAAAGTTTTGCTCAATCTGAATGCCTACTGCACGACCGAATACCACCAAATCAAGCAGTGAGTTACCACCTAAACGGTTTGCGCCGTGTACCGATACACAAGCGATCTCACCGGCGGCGTATAGGCCTTCGATAATAACGTCTTTGCCGTCTACTTGAGTCAATGCCTGACCACCGATATTAGTCGGTACGCCACCCATCATGTAGTGACATGTTGGTACAACAGGAATCGGTTCTTTCACTGGATCAACGTGCGCGAAGGTACGAGAAAGCTCAAGAATACCTGGAAGTTTGGCATTCAACGTTTCTTCACCTAAATGATCTAGCTTAAGGAATACATGATCGCCATCTTCACCACAACCACGGCCTTCTAGAATTTCTAGAACCATAGATCGAGCAACAACGTCACGACCTGCAAGATCTTTGGCGTTTGGAGCATAACGCTCCATGAACCGCTCACCGTCTTTATTGACTAAGTAACCGCCTTCACCACGACAACCTTCCGTTACAAGCGTACCTGCACCTGCAATACCGGTTGGGTGGAACTGCCACATTTCAATGTCTTGCATTGGAACGCCAGCACGAATTGCCATACCAACACCGTCACCAGTATTGATCAAAGCATTCGTAGTTGACTGGTAAATACGACCTGCGCCGCCAGTCGCCAATACTGTTGCTTTCGCTTTGATATAAACAGTTTCGCCCGTTTCAATATCAATAGCGATAACACCCGCAACCTGACCTTTTGCGTTTTTAACCAAATCAACCGCATACCATTCGTTTAAGAAGGTAGTGCCACCCTTAAGGTTGCCTTGATACAAGGCGTGCAATAACGCGTGACCAGTACGGTCAGCCGCTGCACAAGTACGAGCAGCCTGAGTTGAATCATTTGGCCCCTTAGACTGACCGCCGAAAGGACGCTGATAAATACGGCCTTCTTCAGTACGAGAGAAAGGTAAACCCATATGCTCTAATTCAAACACGGCTTGCGGACCTACTGAACACATGTATTCGATAGCGTCTTGGTCACCGATATAGTCGGAACCCTTAACGGTATCGTACATGTGCCAGCGCCAATCATCATCCGGATCAGCAGATGCGATTGCACACGTAATGCCGCCTTGAGCGGATACTGTGTGCGAACGCGTCGGGAATACTTTAGTCACACAAGCGGTCTTAATACCCGCTTCTGTCAACTGCAGTGCGGCACGCATGCCTGCACCACCGCCACCAATTACGATAGCGTCATAGGATAAAGTACGAATCTTAGTAGACATAACTTACGCTCCCCATAAAATATCAATGCCCCATACTAGATAGACGAAAACAAACGCCGCTGTCACTAGTAGGAAAAGGAAACGAATACCTGTTGGTTTAATGTAGTCTGTAGCGATAGTCCACATACCAACCCAGCCGTGAGCACACATAGAGATAATTGCTAGCAAACTAGCAACTTTCATCGCTGTGCAGGCAAATAATTGTTGCCAGTCACTGTACTGAAGATCCGGATGAGCAATCACGAAGCCCAACAAGAACAAGGTGTAAACTGCTAAGATAACCGCAGTTAAACGTTGAATGACCCAGTCGTATAATCCACTGCGTCCTAAATTAGTAATACTTGCTACCATACCCAAACTCCAGCTAAAGCGATCACGATTGCACCACCTATCAAGGTAATAATGGCACCAACCCTTCCGCCTTCTTTGCTTTCACCAATGCCCGCGTCCAAAACAAGGTGTTTAATACCCGCAACTAGGTGATAACCTAATGCTGATAAAATTAACCAAGTAATCAACTTAACAAGACCGTTATCAAACGTCGCTTTCAATGCTGCAAAACTTTCAGCTGATTCAAGTGATGCGTTTAACGCAGTCAACATGAAGGCAACAGCAAAAAATAATGCAAAACCAGAAATACGATGAAGGATAGAAGCCTTTGCAGGAAGTGGGAGCTCTATAGTAGTCAGATCCAGATTTTTAGGTCTATTGCTATTCACGGCTCATCTACACTCTATTTTATTGTTACTGTTTAAAAACTAAACAAATAACGTTGGCTTAAAGTAATCAACAACAATCTGCATACTTACATACAGGTAAATGTCGCGACAAATTATAATCACCCACACACTTTTTTACAAACTTAAGGGCCAACTAATCCAAAACTCATTTTTTTATACCGGCTAATCCAGACAATTTGAGCTGTGCAAAAATCACCCATCCAAAAGTATGAGTCGCAATTAATAAGGCCTTCAGCGACATTTTAGATGATATATCATCTATACTAGACAACAAATCACTGTAACACCGAGTAACGGAATAATTGACAAACACTCAAGAGGCTCTATAGTTTCCACTTTTATTTAAGCGATAAATTAAGCGCCAATAGCTTTTTTAACTCAATTAACGCAAATAAATTCAGTAGCAGGAGGCCTTCATGGCTGATATCAAAGCGACCTTAACCGTCGATGGCATTGAAGAAAGTTTAGAATTGCCAGTTTATAAAGGCACCCTAGGTCCAGACGTTGTTGACGTCCGCAGCTTAACCAGCAAGAACCTTTTCACTTACGACCCTGGTTTTGTTTCTACTGCCGCGTGTGAATCTAAAATCACGTTTATTGATGGCGCAAAGGGTATTTTATTACACCGTGGCTATCCGATTGATCAGCTTGCTGAAAAATCAGATTACTTAGAAACATGTTTCTTACTGCTGCACGGCGAATTGCCAACAGCAGAAGAAAAAGAAGTTTTTGTAAATACCATTAAAAACCACACGATGGTTCACGAACAGTTAAACCATTTCTTTAACGGTTTCCGTCGTGACGCTCATCCAATGGCGATTATGTGTGGTGTTGTTGGTGCTTTATCGGCCTTTTATCACGATTCAATGGATATCAGCAATCCAGAACATCGCATAATCTCTGCGCATCGCTTGATTGCTAAAATTCCAACACTTGCGGCGATGGTTTATAAGTACTCGATGGGTCAGCCTTTTATGTACCCTCGCAACGACCTGAATTACTCTGAAAACTTCTTACACATGATGTTCAATACACCCTGTGAAGAAAAAGCCATTAGCCCAGTATTGTCTAAAGCAATGGATCGTATTTTCCTATTGCACGCCGATCACGAGCAAAACGCCTCAACGTCCACAGTGCGCCTTGCTGGCTCAACTGGCGCTAACCCATTCGCTTGTATTGCTTCTGGCATTGCAGCACTTTGGGGACCTGCTCACGGTGGCGCAAACGAAGCAGTATTAAATATGCTGGAAGAAATCGGTGATGTTTCTAACATCGATACGTTTGTTGCTAAAGCGAAAGACAAAGAAGATCCATTCCGCCTAATGGGCTTTGGTCACCGTGTTTATAAAAACTTTGACCCACGCGCTAAAGTAATGAAGCAAACGTGCGATGAAGTTCTAGCTGAGCTAGGCATGGAAAATGATCCTCTATTGAAGATCGCACTGAAGCTTGAGAAAATCGCCACTGAAGATGAATACTTCATTAAGCGTGGCCTGTACCCGAACGTAGATTTCTACTCAGGTATTATTTTGAAAGCAATTGGCATTCCTTCTGAAATGTTCACGGTGATCTTCGCCACTGGCCGTACACCTGGTTGGATTGCACATTGGAACGAAATGATCAGCAACGATTATCGCATTGGTCGTCCGCGTCAGCTTTACACAGGCTCTCCAAAGCGCGACTACCCATCTAAGTAATCATTTATTTAGTTGTCCGCTCAGACCCTAAAAGCCGCATCTTTTTGATGCGGCTTTTTTTTGCCTACAACGTAACTATTTCCATCTTCAACTCAGCAAGATAACAATTTTCATCTATGCTTTTCATATTACTAATGGATGAGACTTATTATGCTAGAACCACAGCGCCACTCTCTTGGCAGTCAAACATCACAACCCACCCTAAATTTTAGCCAAGTTGGCGAAACCATCACCCTGCTTGCACTGACAGTGGCCCAGATAGAAACCAGCATGAAAGAAGGCAATCAATCGGTTAATCAGCTCACTGACAGTTTCAATGAATTGGTTAACCATAGCCAAGAAATTATCGAGGAAACACAGAAGCTGGACATTAATATTCCTCAGGAGGCTGAAATTCGTCACAATGTGCTGCAAGCAGCTGAAGGATTAAGCGGGAAAATACAACAAGCGGTTATCGCATTTCAATTTTATGACCGTTTAAGTCAACGGCTTGATCATGCATCGCACAGCTTAGAAAAAATTGGCCATCTCATCGCGGATTCAAATGAGCGTTATCAAGAGGAGGCCTGGAGTAAAGTTCGAGAAGATATTAAAAACAGTTATACCATGGAGTCTGAACGCATCATGTTCGAACACATAATGCGCGGCCACACCGTTGCCGAAGCCCTAGAAATCTACCACCATCAATTTCAAAAAACGCAAGATGACAGTTTCGACACCGACGATGACGTTGAATTATTTTGATTTCAGCTATTCTTTTTCTTCGCAATGAATCAGCACAGACTGACCCACCTCAATGACTAAATTGACCGAGTATTTAAAGGTTAAGTTTTGTCCAAATAATATTTCTTTGCCCTCCTTACAATACTTTAGCAGTACAGGCAAAATGCTCGCTTCACGCTTAGCCGTATAAGGATTCAACATTGGAATCACGCAGCGCTGGCAACGCTTGACGACCTTCATATCAAGACCTCCCCCTAACGAAACCCCCTCTTCAACGACCACAGACTTCCAATATTTTTCAGCAAAAGCCTGCGTATTTTTAACGACGATATTGGGTCGGAAATTAACTGAGCTTATCTCACCTTCACATGCGGCATTCAAAACATCAACGCTTGACTCGGCAACGACCAGCAAAGGAAATCCATCAGCAAAACTCACTGGTGTGTTTTCAACCGCGTATGTTTCATCCGCCATACGTTCACAGTCACCTTGATATACCAAACGACACTCATGATTCAACAACTGACTGAACCACGTCGCCAACTCATCACCACAATCATAGCCACGCACTTTATCATCCCATATTTCAACCGCTATCGACTCCCCTGTAATAGGTAATCGGTGATCAGCTGATAGAGACTCGTCCAAGGACTGCCCCACCCAAACCTCTCCATCTTCAATACGAGTAGAAATCAAAGCCATTTGAGGAATTTCACGCTGCGATAAAAAAATACCTGTTTGAGCATCAACCAACATCCAGCGGCGATCAAACAAAGGACCTTTATCATCAAACTGAATATTAGAAACAGAAATACCTGCACAAGATTTCACAGGATAAACAAAAAGCTGACTGATTTGAGGTGACATACTTTTAGACGAAATAGCTTTAGACGGCACGGTTTGAAATGACATAATCTTCCTATAATGACATGACGGCACATTAATACAGCGGCCACATCATTATACATAGAGATGCAGGGCGTGAAATTATTTCACCCCCCTATGATGACAATTTATCGTCTATAACTCAGCATCGCTATTTTCTTCCTTCTCTTCAATGCCTAATTTCTTACGAATAATACGCTGCACTTCTCGAGTTAATTTCTCTGGCTGAAACTTAGATAAAAATCCATCACAGCCTACTTTCTCAACCATCGCCTTATTAAAACTGCCCGATAAAGAGGTATGCAAGACAATGAACATGCCTTTCAACTCAGGGTCTTTACGAATCTCGGTAGTTAACATATACCCATCCATTTCTGGCATCTCTGCATCGGTAATTAGCATAAGAACATCATTGGCAATATCCTTGCCTTCTGCCTTCCAAGCTTCAAGCACCTGATACGCTTCAAGGCCATTGTGCGTTGCAACAACATCGATACCCAGCTTTACCAAAACCCCCGTCACCTGATTCAAGGCAACCTGTGAATCATCTGCTATGAGTATTTGCTTACCTTTAATTAGCTCAACAAGATCATCATCAATCCAGGCATCACTAATTTCAGGATTGTAGGGGGTTATCTCGGCCAAGACTTTTTCCACATCGATAATCTCAACAATACGATCATCCATGCGGCTAATCGCCGTCAAATAATGTGCACGTCCCGCCCCCACCGGAGGCGGCAATATTTCATTCCAATTCATGTTAACAATACGTTCAACCCCCGCCACAAGAAAAGCCTGAACGGTCATATTGTATTCCGTCACGATAATCGTTGAGTTCTCATCAATAACCGTTGTACCCATCTTAATAGCACGGCGTAAATCAATCACAGGAATGGTTTGTCCACGCAAATGAGTAACCCCTACCACAAGCTCATGACGATCAGGGATTTCGGTCAACGGAGGCAGGCTCATAACCTCTTGCACTTTAAATACGTTAATTGCAAAGCGCTGTCGCCCACCCAAGCTAAACAATAAAAGCTCCAGTCTATTTTGACCTACCAGCTGAGTACGCGCATCAACCGAGCTCAGAACTCCACTCATAATTCACTCCACATAAGTTATATCTTATTCAGTGTAGTCAACTGCGGATATAGCGTTAGAGATTTTTGCACCGTTCATGCTATTTTCTATTTTTATTTCTTTGGATAGCCCGTAATGTCTCGTATCGAGTGATACAAAGGCTTCATGCGCTGGTACATCTTTTTATACACTTCTTTATACAGTCGATCGTACAACTGCACCGTGGGTAAATCGGGCTCAAACACATCGCCTAAGCGTGTCATTTTATCAATCGCTTCATTATAGTCAGAATAAATACCCAAACCGACAAAACAATTGATCGCCGCGCCTAAACCCGAAGCTTCATAAGTATGCGGACGCTCTGCGGTCATACCAAAAATATCAGCCGTCAACTGCATTGCAGCATCACTTTGCGAACCACCACCGGACACACGCAAACAGGTGATTTTAGTGCCGCTGCGTTTTTCTATTTGCTCTTTACCGCTGCGCAACTCATACGCCAGACCTTCCAAAATAGCGCGATAAACATGAGCACGTTTATGCACATCACCAAAGCCGATTAACGCCCCTTTACCTTCCGGCCCTGGCTGACGAACCCCAGGCGACCAATAAGGCTGCATCATTAATCCCATCGAACCCGCGGGCACTTGATTTAATAACTCATCAAAAAGTTGCTCAGTTTCAACCCCTAGCTCTTTGGCTTTGCGCTGCTCTGCTTGGGCAAACTCGGTTTTAAACCAGCTCACCATCCAGAAGCCCCGATAAACCATCATCTCGGTATTATAAACACCCGGCATGGCTGCGGAATATGGAGGAATAAAAGGAATAGTTTCGACGTATTTTTTAGTCGAGGTATTAATCGTTGCCGTGGTGCCATAACTCAAACACCCAACATGAGGCTCAACACCTCCCGAACCCAGCACTTCACAGGCTTTATCGGAGGCGGCGGCAATCATCCTCAAACCCTGAGGCAAAGCGGTAAATACTGAAGCCTCTGCGGTAATTTCGCCCAGCAACTCTCCCGGTTTAACCAGTTCAGGCATCATGTCTCGCGTAGCGGCTAACAGCTTCCACTTCAAATCGCTTTTTTTCGCCCACTGCTGCTTCCGATAATCATAAGGTAAATACCCCATGGTCGAACCCGTCGAGTCCTTTAACTGACCCGTTAGTTTGTAAGTTAAATACGTTGAGAGACTGACATAATGACGGGTTTTCTGCCAAATCTCTGGCTGATGCTGCTGAATCCAATTATCACGGGCTTTCGCTCGCATTTCAGTAATCACATTCGTCAGGCCAAGCGCCTTAATTAAAAAACCCCATACTCCTGTAAGCGGTTTTTCAACGTCTGCTCGACGCTGATCCATCCACACAACCGCAGGTCTAAGAGGCTTTTTATCCGCGTCTAGATTGATCATGGTATAGCGCTGAGTTGTCAGTGCCACCCCTTTAATTTGCTCGGGCTTAATAATCCCTTGCGCCCACAAATCCTGACAAGCCTGCCCAAGCGACTGCCAATAATAATCAGCATCTTGTTCAGCCCAGCCTGGATTATTAGAAAAATAGGCCTCTAAATTGACTTTGCTTTTAGCAACCTCATTGCCTTGCTCATCAAACACCAAAGCACGAATGCTCTGTGTACCATTATCAATGGCAAGTACATATTGCGACTGAGTCACAGCATTTTCCTTTTTATTATTGTTGTTCACCCCAACCGATAACATACTGTAAAAAGTTGAGGCGAATTTTGTAATGTTCGAAATGTATTAGGCAGGAATACTGTAGTATTTATTCCATATAGACTTGTAACGCTCTAGCTCTTCTTGCCACTGTGGTTCCGTCCAGTTTAGCTCTTGGCAACAAATGGCTTTGATTTTATTTTCATAAATCAAGCCGCCCTGCTCAACCAATAAACCAATGCGAGTTCGGCGCAATAACAGATCATCCAAATGCACAACGGCTTCATTTTTGGCTGACCAACGCAATTCAGCCCACATAGCACTCGCACCGGGAATTACGTCCAATTCATTGGCATGCGCTTGCTCTAATAAGCGATCACTGTCCATACCATAATGGCCTTGCAAACGTTTTTTCAAGTACCCTGGAAGAGATTTAAATAAACGATGCGTCGGCTTGAACTTGGTGAACATATCGGCACCAAAATCTTTTGCATTAAAATTCGGCAAATAGGGCTCTGCCGCAGCGAGAACATCTAAAGCAATCAAACGGAACGTGGTTAATTTACCACCACTCACCGTTACCAAGCCGTTATCGCTCCAAACACTGTGGTTGCGTTTTTCTTTCGAAGGATTCAGTGCACCAGAACTTACTAACGGACGCACCCCCGCCCACGAAGAAATAATGTCTTTTTCCACTAAGCCTGCCTTGGGGAATTGAAAGTTAGCCACACGCATCAGATACTCAAGTTCTGCTCGCGTCATTGCGACTTCTTTATTATCAATGCCTTTATTATCTAAGTCCGTCGTTCCAATAATAGTACGACCTTCCCAAGGAAAGATAAAAATAGGACGTTGATCATCTGGGTGCATTGCGGTGAACGCCTGCGCAACTGGCAAGCGCCAACTAGGCACAACAAGATGACTGCCTCGGGCAGGACGAATATTTTTTTCGTCGCTCACTTCGCCGCGCAACTGATCGGCCCAAGCACCCGTCGCATTAATAACGACTTTCGCTTTTACCGAATAAATTTCGTCATTCTCTGCATTTTTAAGATGCACGCCCACGACATTGCCGTTTTCTTTAATTAAAGAATCAACCGCAACATAGTTAATAACTTCAGCACCGTCTTTTTGTGCTTCACGCAGAACACGAATTACTAAACGAGAATCATCTGTCACCGCGTCTGCGAACTGAGTTCCGCCAATTAACTCATGCTCGTTAATTAACGGGCTTAGATACTCAAAGTTTTTCAGCTTATGAAATTTACGATACTTTTTCCCCGCAAAGAAATCATAAATGCGAAGTAAGCTATTAAAAACAAACGGTCCTGGAAAACCGCCTTTATAATGCGCCATCAAATAACCCATTTGATCGACCAGCCCCGGCGCTTCATTCATTAAGCGCTCGCGCTCAGAAACCGAATGCATGGTTGTTTTAATATCGCCAGCAGCAATATAGCGCAACCCACCATGCACCATTTTTGAAGAACGACTAGACGTTCCCCAAGCAAAATCTTGGCGATCCACCAGTAAGACACTCAAACCACGTCGTGCAGCTTCACGCGCAATACCCGCGCCTGTAATACCACCACCAGCAACAACAACATCCCATTCGTCTTGCTTGTTTTCTCTCAAGCGATTTAGCAACAGTTCACGATTACCTGATTGCCATGCTTCTTGCCACATAATAACTGCTCTATTAAAAACTGCTAACTCGTCGTCAGCAGTGGAAAGTAAAAAGAAAGTTGATAAACATTTAAACTGTATTTATAGAAACTGTTTATTTATCATCTTCAATCAAAACACCCGGGTTTAAACGCTTCTCTGGATCAAAATCTTTAATCAAGGTTTCGATCACACGCATTCCGAGTTCGCCTTTTTCTGCAGGCATATAAGGCGCGTGATCACGACCAACACCATGCTGATGAGAAATCGTCGCACGACCTTGCGCAATAACATCACAGGTATTGCCCTTTAATTTTTTCCAGCGTGCTAACGTATTTTCATACGTATCCGCGCAGCGGAAGAAATAAGTAGTATAAATACTCGAACCTTGACCATAAACATGAGAAAGATGCGTGAAAACCATGACCTCTTCGCCTTCATCTTTCAGCGCAGTACGTAACGATTCTTCCATGCCATTCATCATATTATCAACGTTATCCCAATCGGTAGACGTCTCTAATGTATCAACAGCAATCCCTTGTGCCCACGTTGTTTCACGCAAATACGGAAACTTGAAGCGACCATGAGCCCAGATGGATCCCATGATATTCGCCAACGGACCACCGATACCCTTGTATTGTCTTAAAATCTTCTTAACTTGCTTCATCGAAGATTTATTTTGCAATTTGCTGCCCGTCACACCAAAGGTCAACATGCAGCGGTTATCATCTAAGCCACGAAAGCGTAAATAACCATCCAACAATTTGAATTGCTTTAACGTCGTACCCAAGTTTGCATGAGCACGGGTCTCCGCCGCATTACTCACACGCATCATCGACATTGGGATTTTTTGCTGCGCCACTTCACGGGCAACCGCTTTACCGGCTTCCCAGCTTGGCATAAAACACACCATGAATTTTTCTTCTTGCGCCACACGCACAACACGCACTTTAACTTCGGTATAGATGCCCATACGGCCTTCCATACCCATTGTGACTTCACGCATATCAGGGCCAGCAGAAGACGCAGGAATGGTAGGAATATCCATCGTCCCGAGCATTGTTTCCAACTTACCCCCGGCAAACATCTGCTCAATACGACCATAACGTAACGACTGCTGACCTGAAGAACGCGTCGCAACCCAACCACCAATGGTCGACAATTCCCAAGACTGAGGATAATGACCTAACGTATAACCGCGGGCTTGCAGCTGAGATTCAACTTGCGGCCCAGGTGTACCTGCACCAAACGTCGCTATTTGGCTTTCTTCGTTCAGCTCCATCAACTGATTCATACGACCCATATCAATCGTTAGAATCGCTTTAGCATTTTCCTGAGGTGTAATATGACCCGCAACCGACGTACCGCCACCATAGGGGATTACGATAAAATCATGCTCGACCGCAAGGTCTAAAATCTCACGTACCTGAGTGCTGGTCTCTGGATAAGCAATACCATCTGGGAAAACATCAAAGTCACCGCTGCGCATGGCTAGCCAATCAGGAAAACTTTGCCCACGAGCGTGGCGAACACGCTCTTCTGCATCAGTACTGATTAAAGGGTGCTTAGGTAACCGAGACGCTGGCACTTTAGCCATAACACTTTCAAGCGAAACATCTGCCAATGCTTTTGGCTCACCGATAAAACTACGAATTAATGCACCGCCGTGTTCAGAAACTTCTTTAGTGGTACTGTCATCACCCCAACCATTCCAACGACGCATAATTCTCTCCCAATACTTTTTATTTTCAATAACAATTTAATGAGCTATCACATTATTTTTTACAGTCAGTAATAGACCCATAGCGCAGGTAGCGCTAAGATAACGATTAGTCTACGGAGGCAGCCGGAATTAGCAACGTCACTTTCGGACAGCCAAGTAGTAAATTAGGCCACCCCACCATAGAAATTATTAAATAGCCCTATGACTGAAGACCGCCTTGGATCCGCTTCAACCGCTGCATTGCGCCAATACTTACGCGCCGCGCAAGATTATGGCATTGAAGCAGAAGACGCGCTTGTACAAAATGATCTACCCGTCGGAATTTTAGACAACAGCATCACTCGCGTAACGGGCACTGAATTTCAGCGCCTCATTCGCTGGCTGGTTGATGCCTGCAATGATCCCCTCTTCGGTCTAAAAAGTGGCACTTATGTGCAACCAGGGTCTTACAGCATCTTCGGTTACATGATTATGAATTGCCGCAGCGCTCGTGAAGCACTGCACATGACACCCATGTATGAATCCATTGTTGGCGATATGGGCGTAACAAAGCTTGAAAAAGCAGGCCCTCGCTTAGCGGTCTGCTGGACTTGCCAATATGACGACCCCGTCATCATTCCTCACATGATCGACAATGTTCTTTATTCCTGGACACAGTTTGCTCGCTACCTCGCGGATCTTCCTGAAGGAAAACCCTATTGCGTGCAACTAGAACGCGACCAGCCTAATTCAGAAGAGCTTGCGGTATACCAAGACATGTTTGGCTGCGATATTGAATTCAATGCAAAGCGCAGCGCACTGATTGTTGACGAAGAAGTATTAGACATTCCATTGCGCCAGCCTGACCCAGGCTTATTACAAAGCCTGACTCAACAAGCTGAATCCATGATGGACGAAATCAAGCAAAAAAAGACCATCATATTGCAAGTGCGTGCCGTATTAAGACGCTTAATGGAACATGAATTACCCCGTAAAGAAAAGGTCGCCGAAGCGTTAGATATGACCGAGCGAACACTGCAGCGCAGACTGCAAGAAGCGGGTACAGGCTATCAAAACTTACTCGATGATATTCGCCGAGAAACCGCAATAGAGTGGTTAACCACGACCCATGTTGCGATTAATGAGATAGCCAGTAACTTAGGTTTCAGCGAAGTACGCTCTTTTCACCGCCGTTTTAAATCTTGGACCGGACATGCTCCCGGCGAGTATCGGACATTGCACTCAAAGAGCTAATACACCAAAACACCGAATGAAAAACCAGTTCAGCAGCACACGCTGCTGACTCGTATTACAGCTCGCCCCTACTTCTTCCTGTTCATAGTGCGAGTATAAGAAGCTTTATACTCGCCACTGACAGGGTCAACCGTATAAGCCGTACCACGGAACTCATCCCCCTGAATTTCAACATAAAAGAACCCTAAGATTTCATCCTGCTGCCAATAAGATTCATTAAGATTATTTTTCGTGACAAAGTTTTTAGTCTTAGCCCCTGCACCACTAACAATATGGAAGGTACCAGGGCAAGACTCTTTCTCCTTTAACCACTGCAATGCATGAGTATGACCAACAATCATGGCATCGGCATTGCCACAAATATTTTCTTCCGTCATCTTTTTAAAATGCTTACCCTGACCGACTAAACTATCGTAATTACCCGCATTGCCGTGGGAACCATTAGAGATATACGGGTGATGACCAAACGCAATTTTCCACGGTGCTTTAGACGCCATAAACCCGTCTTTTAACCATTTGCCCTGCAACTCAGAATAATCATCTTTATTATATTCATTGCTCGGATCCCCCGCTGATGCAGAGGGATTAGTATCCATAGCGAAAAATTCAACCAAAGGCACCGTCGTATTCAGCGGCGCGCTAAATTGATAAAAACGGGCAGGCATCTGCCACTTGTCGCTCTTACGATCGGTGCGGTAATGATACTCCACTTGAATTTCACCCTTATCATTATCAGCGCCATCGCCAGCAAAGATCCAAGTATTATCGTGATTGCCTAAAGCCATATAAAATGGAAAACCGATATTTTTGTAAGGGTCTTCGAACTTGGTATCGAATTGGATATCGTTCACGCCATCGACACCACTTTCATAAATATTATCGCCTAGACCAATCGCAAATTCACAACCGCGCTGCTCACAAACAGCCTGCATCGCATCCGCCACCTTGTACTGACCATCCTCACCTGTGCCAGAATCACCAATGGCAATGAATCGAACCACAGTCTCTGGCGTAGGGTACACAACGGTTTCATCAACAGGCTCAGGGCTGGGTGTTTTCGACATACCGACAGCACTCATTGCCATTGTGCTACATGCCAACGCTAATAATGTTTTTTTCATGGTGAGTTCACTCCGTACTGGGTTGTTATTATTTTTCCAGTACGCAGTATGTCAGGGAGATATTACATTCTGAAGAGCCAGCAAGTGCTCTTTTGCGCCAACTTGAACAGATGTACCAAATCAGGTTTACACACATCAGTCCCTAATTTTTGGAATGCCAAACCTCTGCGCTTTGCTAAGTTGTAAACCTCAGATAGTTGTATTTGTTTCTAAGAAGGAGAATCAGCTCTCATCTTTAGATATAACAACTAGAGCAGTCACTTAATGTACACCATACTATTGATATTATTAATAAATGGGCTGACATTCAATGAAACAACTACTTACCTTACTAATTTCAAGTGCATTACTCACAGCCTGCGGAGCTGATAGTTCCACAAATGATGATTCATCCAGCGCTGACGCATTTCCTGGGCAAGGAGTCCCACCAACAACCCCTCCTAAAGAAAACGACTTGGTAAGCGAAACTCATCGCGTCTGTAATTTTGTCGAAAATGAAGAAAATGATGATGTACTGACAGCCAATAGCGCTATTGATGAATCTGAGACATGGGTATTAATTGAAAGTATGACAGGAGCAGCATCAGACATTGACCTCGACAGCATTCCAGAAAACGATCAATTCCTTGCCGCATTCGCCAGTGCTGCATTTTTAGCCCCCTCATTCGCAGATATATTTTCAGTGCTCAATAGTGCCTATGCCTGCTCGGAAGAAAAATATACCGAGAACCAATGCAATTGGGAGATTGATTTTGGCGAAACGGGCTCGAAAGTTGAGACCGTCTTTGGCTCAAACCAGAGCTATACATCAACAGTATCAACTCGAGAAGATGCACTTTCAAGTTTGCAGCAATCAATAGTGCTACAAGGAACTATTGGAGACTTAGGTAATATCACCCTTGAGCTTTATGAAGAGGGTATAAATGTGGGTACGCGAGTCGCGACTAGATCAGCGGGTGGAACAGAAACCGTTCGCTGGACTTCAGAAATGACGAATTGGGTGGCCACTGAAACATCAAGCTGCACAGGTTCTTTAGAATACGAAGACATAAGAGAAAGCAAAACAGTGACACTTAATGCACAATGGACTTTAGGCGGCACGAGTACATCAGGGGTATTGGATTATCTAAGTATTAGTGAAGAAGATAGTGCATCTATAACAATCAACTGGTAACTCAAAGAACCCATTTTCTTTCTAGCAAGAGTCAAATAATGAGAACTAAAGTAGAATTTGAAAGCCAAGGACAAAATTTAGCAGGCTCACTTGAAACCCCAGATCAAGCGATCCGAGCTTATGTATTATTTGCCCATTGCTTTACCTGTGGTAAAGATATTGCAGCCGCCTCGCGCATCAGTCGTTTTCTGGTGCAATACGGCTTTGCGGTTTTTCGCTTTGATTTCACGGGTTTAGGCAATAGTGACGGCGATTTTGCTAATACCAATTTCTCATCAAATACCGAAGATCTACTGGCCGCTGCTCGCTTTCTTGAACAAAATTATCAAGCGCCAGAGCTGTTAATTGGCCACAGTCTTGGCGGTGCAGCCGTTTTAGCAATGGCCGCACAATTGCCTAAAGTCAGAGCCGTAGTAACGATTGCCGCTCCCTTTGAAGCCAGCCATGTTTTGCATAATTTCAATGCACATTTAGAGACGATCGAAACAGACGGGCAAGCAAAAGTGAGTTTGGGGGCGCGTGAATTCACCGTTAAAAAACAATTCCTGGATGACCTTCGCAACCAAACTACCGACCATATTAAGCATTTGAACAAAGCCTTATTAGTATTGCACTCTCCCGTCGATTTAACGGTAGATATTTCTGACGCAGAAAAAATTTACAAAGCGGCTAAGCATCCTAAAAGCTTTGTTAGCCTAGATACGGCCGATCACTTACTAACAAAAGCAATCGACAGCGAATATGTAGCGCAAACGATTTCAGGATGGGCTAGCCGCTATATTCCGATCGCTAAAAAATCCACTCGTGATCTCGCCAACGGACACGTACTCGTTGCCGAGCTTGATCATAAATTTCAACAAGAAATATTCACCGATCATCACCACTGGTTTGCCGATGAACCGACTAAAATGGGAGGGCAAAACACCGGCCCCGATCCCTATGAACATTTACTGGCTGCGCTAGGGGCTTGTACTGCGATGACAATTCGCATGTACGCCAACTTAAAGAAACTCCCTCTTGAACATGTGGAAGTTTCTTTATCACACGAGCGTAATTATTTAGACGATGCAGGAAAATCTGAAGATAAAGACTCAAAAATAGAGGCATTGATTCGTAAAGTTCAACTGATTGGTCCATTAAGTGATGCAGAGAAAAAGCGTTTATTGGAAATCGCCGATCGTTGTCCAGTACATAAAACCTTGCACAATAATCCTCACGTAGTGACGACCTTGGTTGACGATAAATAGCGTGGAGATTGCTGGAGGAATCATTGGAGAAGTTGCAGGAGGAATAACCGACCAAAGGGAATGAGCTTCCCTCTGGTTTTAAATACTAGCTTCAAATACTAGGCGTTAGCTTCTAGCGTTAACCCAACTTACCGAGTACCGCAGCGAAAACACGCCGTGAAGAAATTGATCGATAACAAGGCGGCTGTGCAGGATTGCCGTCATTACGATCAGGGTGAGTACATTGCTTACTTAAGCATGGTGCGCATCCTAAATCACTGCTCAGAACTTCAACTTTCGGCCCAAGTACTCCGGTTAATACCGCATCGGTTGCACCATAAATAGCAACCGACGGTACTTCTAAAGCCGCGACGACATGAGACAAGCCGGTATCGACACCGACGACCGCTTGAGCGTGTGCCAGATAAGCATTCAACGCATTCAGTCCCATTTTAGGTAGCACTTCAACACCGTCTATATTGCGTGCGATACGCTCTGCGCGGGATTTCTCTTCGCCACTCCCCCAAGGCAAAATAACTTTACGCCCTGAATCAACGACAAGCTTAGCGAGATCAATCCAATAACTTTCAGGCCACAACTTAGTATCCCAAGTTGTGCCGTGTAAAAACAACCAATACTCTCCCTCATAGTCACCTCCCATTTCAGGACGCTGCCAACGACTTTTATCAATACCATACGAAAAAGTATCAGGAATTGTATAGTTTAAAACTTGCGATAATAGCTGACGCACACGTGGAATCGCATGTTGACCTTTAGCCACGGACTGAGGAAATTGATACGCCATCGCCGCCAGCGGTTCACGGCAGCTCGTTTTATCTAGCCCATAACGTGGGCCTTTTGCTAAGCGCGTTACGACAGCGCTTTTTATTAAGCATTGCGCATCAAGCACAATATCGTATTCAGTGCTGCGTAGATCTTGGTAGAAAGCTTTCATTTCAGCGCGAACAGCGGCGCTAGAAAGATTTTTACGCCAACGGCGCCACGCAATGGGAATCACTTTTTTTACCGCTGGGTGCCAGTTAGGAATATCGGCAAACGCTTCTTCCACTAACCAATGAAACTCAATATTAGGAACTTGCTGGAAAGCATCTTGCACGGCAGGAAGTGCGTGAAAGACATCTCCTAAAGAGGACATTTTTACCAACAATACTTTCATCGAGGAACCTTCGCCAAAACTACGCATAGAGAATGAATAAATAGTGTGAATATTTTATGCCGTCTTTATACCATGAGCCGCTAAATCAGTCACTTCTGAGCGGCAATCGTTTGCGCGGCTATACGTCCATTAAGAATACACAGCGATAGAAAGGTACCTTCTAGCGAACGAATACCTGAACAGCCTGCCCCCCCAAAACCTGCGGCTTCTCCTGCTGCGTATAAACCCGGAATAACCTCACCCTGCCGATTCAATACCTGGCTTGCCGTATTGGTTTCGATGCCACCCATGCTTTTGCGACTAATAATGCGTGAACGAATGGCGATAAAGGGACCTGCTTTAGGATCGTTGATTTTCTGATTTTTAAGCGTTCTTACCTTATCCCCCTTCCACTTTCGTAAAAAATGTATACGACGAATTTGGTCATCGGTAGCGAATTTTTCACCGCGTTCGATTTGCCCATCATAGGCTTGCACGTCACGCTCAATATTATCTAATGAGACTTTCGCAAGATAAAGTTCATTTTCAGACGGTTGATTATTGTCATTCATCGCTGTCACAAGCTCAGCCAAGGTATCGGCCACCACGACATCTTCGCAATCTTCCATTAACCAATTAACGATGTCACGATTGCCGCGTAATGCCATTTTAATTACGCCCAGCCAACTTTTATTACGAAAGGCTTTATTAATGTGCGAGCCCGAAATCGCTAGCTCTTTATAAGCAATCTTTAAGTTCATTAATTGCCAGCTGTATTGCTGCGGCAAATGCCCTATGACTTTGCATAAACCGTGAGTATCAAAACCCGTGATAAGCGGCAACGGGCCAATACGGTTGCCGTAGGCATCTAGCCATAATGAAGACCGACACGGCATCAAACTCAAACCATGGTTTTCATATTCGGGTTTTGGGTGCTTAACCCCTGAGGCATAGTTCCACATCAAGCCACGGTTTTTAATACTTCCACCTTGGGCATCCAGTTCGTCATGTAACAAGCCGTCGGCAAAAGGATGAGAGCCAGATAAGATGTTTTTCGGATACGGGCCGTAGCACTCACGGTCCCAATGCCTTTCTACTTGTTTGAGATTACCGTTGAGGCCACCAGCACAGATAATGGTATTTTCTGCTGTGATACTGAAAGCTTCTTTAACTATTTCTTTAGATGTTTCTTGCACTGAAGAAGAATCAAGCACATGACCGCAACAACCCACTATTTTATTATCCGACCAAATAAAACGCTCAACTTTATGCTGAAACTTGATCGTTAACTTATCGCGATTAATATGGTTTTTTAATTGTTTGATCAGAGTTTGAGTCACTTCCCAGCCAGTTCCCCAAGCCAGGTGATAACGCGGAACAGAATTTCCTCGGCCGCCTTTCGCAAAACCAAAATTACCGCGTTCAACCCAGTGCACAATAGGAAAAAATCGAATACCGAATCCGCTTAACCAGTCGTAAACATCTTCTTTATTACGCTCGATATAAGTGTGTGCCCATTGTTTGCCATGGATATTTTCTTTTTCATTTGCGGAAAACTCGGCCGCCGCAAACCAATCGTCCAATGCCAATTGTTTGCTATCTTTAATACCATTAGAGCGCTGCACAGGAGTATCAACAAAATGCATTCCGCCAAAGGCTTCGTTCGCCATTCCGCCAAATTTATCTTCGCTATCGCGATCGATAAGCAAAACTGTTTGGTTTTTATCCAGTAATTCAATCGCCGCACTAATGCCTGCAATGCCACCGCCAATAACCAAGACGGAGCTGACATACTTATTACTCTTTTTGTTGTGCATCCTGCTTTCCCGAAGGTATCTTACGGCTATTGTGAAACCTTATTGACGGATGCACCATGATATTTAAAGACAGATTAATTGACTAAAGAAGCCAATGTGAGGGAAGTTGACTCACATCACGACGATCGACCTACTTACTAGGACGCTAATATGTAGGTCGCTAGAAAAAAACTAACGAATATGACGAACCAAATCGACCACTCGCTTGGCATAACCCCATTCATTGTCATACCAACTAATGATTTTAAAGAAGCGATCATTTAGCGCCATGCTAGCACTCGCATCAAAAATAGAGCTGTGGCTATCATGAATAAAATCCGAAGAAACCACCGCTTCATCGGTATAACCTAAAATACCTTTCAACTCACCTTCGCTATAACGCTTCATTACCCGCTGTATCTCAGATAACGACGTAGGGTTTTGCAGGCGCACAGTCAAATCCACGACTGAAACATCCGTAGTAGGCACTCTGAAAGCCATTCCGGTTAAACGCCCTGCCAATTCAGGAATAACATGCGCAACCGCTTTCGCTGCACCTGTGCTTGCAGGAATAATATTCCCCGTAACCGCACGGCCTCCACGCCAATCTTTCGCCGTTGCGCCATCAACCGTTTTCTGACTTGCCGTTGCGGCATGTACCGTTGTCATCAAGCCTTCTTCTATTCCCCAATTATCGTGTAAGATTTTGGCAATAGGGGCTAAACAGTTAGTGGTGCACGATGCATTAGAAACGATATTTTGATGTGGGTCATAATCGCCATGGTTCACTCCCATCACAAACATAGGAACATCACTTGAGGGCGCGGAGATAACGACTTTTTTAGCACCTGCACGCAAATGGCCGCTGGCTTGCGCGTGGTCAGTGAACATTCCTGTTGACTCTATGACGATATCAATACCCAGCGTTTGCCAGTTCGCTTGTTCTGGAAGTGAAAAGCTCGAGACTGCAATACTGTGGCCATCGACAATCAAGGTATCCTCTGTGAATTGAATATCGCCCAAAAACTTACCGTGGGTAGAGTCATAGCGCAACAGATACGCCATATAATCAGGGCTAATCCTATCGTTAATAGCAACGACTTCGATTTCTTCCTGCTTATCACATTCTTTCAATGCTCGAAAGACTAACCGCCCTATGCGACCAAATCCATTAATAGCAATGCGTAAAGACATAGTGCAACTTCCTTTTGTTTACGAGCAGTAATCCGAATACCTTTAGTATAGGACAGACTGGCAGGCCAATCTAAACAGGCAACGGATTTATCCAAACAGGTCAAAACTTATTCCGCCATCTTCACGGCTATCCATCCAGCCCATGGGCTTACTGAATGTCTGCTCCATTAAACGCGCGGCTGCATCAGGTAGTTTTTTGGTAGCCTTTTCACCCACCATCGCTTCTAACTTATCTTCATCAAACCCAATGCAGGTGGCTAATTCCATCACGCCAATGGCATTTTCTCGCATCAGCAATTGTGCTTGCTGCTGACGTATTATCTTACTGTTACTCATGAATAGTTCCCGTGCGTTTGTTTTATTAACTAAATGGCACCAATATTATTCTGCTTATAAATGCAGGCTTATCTTTAAACTGCCACTAGATTACTGCATTATTAACCTTGCGTTAATACACGTTTAATACTATGAACATGTATCGTAATATTTCTTTCATTATCCATTGATATTAATACACTAAATTTCACTCGGTCTAATAATAGGTTCTTATATGCGTCGCGTTGTTGTCACAGGAATGGGCATTGTCAGTTGCTTAGGAAATAACAAAGAAGAAGTCCTTGCTTCACTACAAGCCCAAAAATCTGGCATTCAATTTGTCAGCGATTATAAAGAACAAGGCTTGCGCAGCCATATTGCTGGCCGACCGAACATTGACCTTCATGAGCATATCGACCGCAAACTAAAGCGTTTTATGGGCGACTCTTCCGCATATGCTTATTTATCATTGCAACAGGCCATTGCCGATGCTGGGCTATCGGATGAACACGTAAGTCATTTACGCACGGGCATCGTTGCTGGCTCTGGCGGTGCAGGTTGTCGTGATATCGTCGAAGCCGTTGATACATTAAGGGAAAAAGGCGTACGTCGAGTCGGCCCTTATCGTGTTACTCGAACTATGGGCAGCGCTATATCTGCCAACTTGGCCACTGCTTTCTCGATTAAAGGTATTAATTACTCCATCACGTCCGCCTGTGCCACCAGTGCACATTGCATTGGCCACGGTGCTGAACTCATTCAATGGGGTAAGCAAGATATCGTATTTGCGGGAGGTGGCGAAGAAGAGCACTGGTCCCTTACTATGCAATTTGATGCCATGGGTGCTCTTTCTACCCAGTATAATGATAACCCTACTCAAGCATCTCGCCCTTACGACCAATCTCGTGATGGCTTTGTTATCGCAGGGGGTGGCGCCATGCTGGTATTAGAAGAATACGAGCACGCGAAAGCACGGGGGGCTCATATTTATGGTGAAATTGTCGGTTACGCAGCAACGTCTGACGGCGCCGATATGGTCTCTCCTTCAGGAGAAGGCGCATCACGTTGCATGCAATTAGCCTTGAGCCAAGCTCAATGCGATATTGATTACATCAATGCCCATGGCACAAGCACTCCAGCAGGTGACATCACTGAATTGCAAGCAACCGCAAATGCTTTTGCACAATTTAACGGGCTATCGAATGACCTCCCGCTCCCACCCATTAGTTCGACCAAAGCACTTAGTGGACATTCTTTAGGTGCCGCGGGTGCCCAAGAAGCTATTTATTGTTTATTAATGATGCAGCATAATTTCATCACAGGCTCGGCCAATATCACGCAAATTGATGACGGTGCTATTAACTTTCCCATCATTAAAGACAATCAAACCGCCTATTTGAAAGCAATTATGTCGAATAGCTTCGGTTTTGGCGGTACAAATGCCAGTTTGATTTTCAAGTCGCTATAAAAGTGACATACTCAGGTTTTAATGATCAATCGACATAATTTTACATCGGACACGATTGATTTAAAAACAATAACGAACAGCTAATTCCAAACGGATTCAGATCGAATGACTCAAGTAATCATCGACAAAAAAAATACTCAGCAAGCAACGACCGAAGATAAAGGCATCGATAAGCTTTACCAAATCGCAGAGAAATTGGCCGAAGACTTTTCGTTATTCCCCAATATCGACGATGACTCTATTTATAAACACGTTCAAGGTTTGGTCAGCCATAAAGACTGCCAACGTGAACGCAAAGTACTGCGTAACCTCGACATTGATAATTACATCGAACGTGTCGTTAGCCCTAGTGAAAACAATGCTCGCATGTCGGCTAAAACGATCGTTAATACTTTAGCGCATAAAATAATTACAGAGCTCGATGAAGGCGCATTATATGTTGCCGAAGTTGAATTGGATTTTGGCAGTTTTTTCCGCCGTATCGGTTTTATTTGCCAAAATCGTGAGCACAATAACGGTGCTTGGCTCCCTCGCCATCACGACCTAGCAGCCCAACAAGTTCGGAACTTTGCTAAACATTCGATCCCCGTTGTCACTTTAATTGATACTCCTGGAGCTGATGCAGGTGAAGAGGCCAATGCCAACAACCAAGCCCACACTATTTCACACCTAATTACTGAAATGGCCAATCTCGATGTGCCTTCATTAAGCATTATTTGGGGTGCAGGCTATTCAGGCGGCGCAATCCCTCTTGCGACAGCCAACTTATTACTGTCTGTACGCGATGGTATTTTCAATACGATTCAGCCGCAGGGTTTAGCGAGCATTGCACGTAAGTACAATTTAAGCTGGCAAGAATGTGCAAAATTTGTGGGCGTTTCGGCCTACGAACTGCAGCATGTTGGTGTCATCGACGGCATTATCGATTTCGCTCCAAGCGATGGTATTGAAAAGCAAAGCAACCTATTACAAGCTATTGTGTCGGGTATTCAGTCTATTGAAGATGGCGCAACCGAATTTGCCCGTAACAACCCTTATTTAATGGAACACTACCAGCGCAGCGTGACTCGCTTCTTATCGCCTTCTGAAAAGTTGGATGAAATGCAGCGCCAATCAAGTTTTTTTCTGGCCAACAATCCGACCGAACACTCAAACATTTTTGGTATCACCTTTCGTTATCTACGCTATCTAACTCTGCGCCGTCGCATTCATTCAAAAACATTAGAAAGCTATGGCCGCCTGGCAGAAAAAGAAATCCCTACAGGGGAATTAAGTCAGCGCTTAGAGAAAGCAGCGCAACGTAAATTCCAAAACTGGATGCAAGCCCCAGAAAAAATTGTTTACGACGAAACACTGCATAAATCTTGGAAAAACTTTTGGACCAAGTTTGAAGATCGTGATGAAGAACGCAACAGCATCTTCAAAATGTTCTTGGGCGAACCCAAAGACAATTATTTAAAGGCTAAGCAACAATTATGCTTTAACTTAGGCTTGTATTTGTTCAATCGCTGGAAAGCGGATGCAACCAAAAACTTCCAAGGTCTAATGACCTACATGGAAGACTACAAGCAAAATCGTTTTTTACTGCGTGCTGATGATATTTTAGATGCCAGCTCTATTGCTGAATTCATTTTCAAAAATGAACATCCTTTAGCGGGTTTAGTTTTGGCTAAAGTGAGTCATGAGAGCCAGCAAAAAATCACAGCGGCGATGAAAAAAGAACAAAGCAAAGGCCAACTAAATCAGCTTATTGCAGCCGCACTAAACAAAGTATTACGCGATGAACCCATTGCCGACGATATTTGCGCGCAACTTAAACTCTCGGATAAAACACAAGCACTGGCTAACAGCTTGGCTAATGTCACGGTAGAAGCCAACCGCCGTATTTTTGAAGAAGCCCTTGCACCATACATTCAGTTTAAGCAAGAAAGCATTCAAAACCCTGCGCACCCAGACATCACTATTCTCGATGCTATTTTGCACGATGAATTGCGCAACGACTTCATCCAAGTTTGCCAAAACATGCTGGTCTTTGGTGAGTTGTATGATCACATCATTCACAACCTGCCAACGGTCGCCAAAGAAGCCAACATTGATCGTGCCCTTTCTCAAGACTCGGTACGCTCGTTATTACTAACCTCTCTTGCCCAAGCAACCGAGGGTGATAGCTATACGCCACAACAGCGTGAATCGTTTGATCACTGGCTAAGTTACTTCAGCCAAAGTAACCAACGCGGTAACTTTTTAAAATCCGTTGAAGAATGGAAAAAACTCGCATTCCCTCAATTGTCTGATACCTTATTTGTCATCATCACTTTCTTTTTTGAAAAGCTGCTGCATGAATATCAAGAAGCAGAGCAAGAAGGTAAAGCCTACAGTGGCCGCATCAATCCGGTCAGTATCGGCCGTCGTAAAGATTTTTGGAATCGCCTCACGATGGCATATCACGACTTATTGATTCAGCGTGTGCTTGAAGATGTGAAGCGTGAAAAGAAAACCATGGCCCCTGCCCTAATTAAGAAATTCTTTACTAATTTCGAAGAGGTTAATAGCAATTTATTATCCGCCGACCCTGTAAACTTTCCAGGTTTCCGCAGTTCAATCGAACAAGCGCTAAACAATGGTATTACCCCTTGCGGTGTCGTTACTGGTTTCGGTAATTTATGCATTGATGGTGAAGAGAAACGTGTAGGGGCCTTGGTCTCCAATCTCGACTTTCAAGCTGGTGCATTTGACATGGCCAGCGCCGAAAAATTCTGCAAATTATTAGTTGAATGTTCACGCCAACAATTACCCGTTGTGTGCTTTATATCTTCTGGAGGCATGCAAACTAAAGAAGGTGCCGCGGCACTTTTCTCAATGGCCATTGTTAATGATCGCATCACTCGCTTTGTCCGTGATAACGATCTGCCCATTATCATCTTTGGTTTTGGTGACTGTACTGGCGGCGCACAAGCAAGTTTTGTGACTCACCCAATGGTGCAAACGTATTATTTCTCTGGTACTAACATGCCGTTTGCTGGCCAGATTGTTGTGCCTTCTTACTTACCAAGCACTGCAACGCTTTCTAACTATCTATCCACCTCACCTGACTCAATGGATGGCTTAGTGAAGCATCCTTGTTTTGATGATATTGATGATCGTTTAAAAGCCATTGACCCGAGCATTCCTATTGCACGTTATTCAGTTAACGATGTATTGAGCCGTATTTTAAAAGGGTTAGTCGTTGCTCAACGCATGGCGCCTGACACTGGGCTATTAGATCTCAGTTCCAGTGCCCATAAAGAAAAAATATTTGGCCCTATTAAAAAGGTTATGATTCATGCTCGCGGCTGCACCGCCGCCAAACTGATCAAAAAAGCCCAAGATAATAATATTCCCGTAGTATTGGTCCAGTCTGACCCAGATATGAACTCGGTTGCCGTTGATATGCTTGGGCCAGAAGATCGCGTCGTTTGTATTGGCGGCAATACTCCCGACGAGAGTTATTTAAACGCAAAAAGTGTGATTCGAATTGCTCAACACGAACAAGTCGATGCCCTTCACCCAGGTATTGGTTTCCTCTCAGAAAGCAGCCAGTTTGCCGCCTTATGTGCGAGTTATGGGATTAATTTTGTAGGCCCTTCAGTTTCTTCTATGGAAACCATGGGTAACAAATCGAATGCCATCAATACTGCCATCGCGGCCAACGTTCCTGTTGTTCCTGGTTCTCATGGAATCTTAACCAGCTCGGCTAATACAGCCAGCGTGGCTGAAGACATTGGCTACCCTGTATTACTAAAAGCCGTGCATGGCGGCGGCGGTAAGGGTATTCAAGTGGTTGAACGTCCAGAGCAAATTCATGAGTTGTTTCACCAAATATCAACCGAAGCCAAAGCAGCTTTTGGTAACGGCGACGTCTACCTTGAAAAGTATGTAACGTCTTTGCGTCACATTGAAGTGCAGGTATTACGTGACCGTTTCGGACATACCAAAATTTTAGGATTGCGTGATTGCAGTGTGCAACGCAACAATCAAAAAGTCTTCGAAGAGTCTGGCTCAACTATGCTCCCCAAAGCACTTGAGCAAGCAGTTTATGACTACGCTGAAAAACTATCCGATGCGGTAGATTACTTTGGTGCAGGCACCGTTGAGTTCATTTACAACCTAGATGAAGATGCCATTTATTTTATGGAAATGAATACACGTCTTCAGGTTGAGCATCCCGTCACTGAAGTTGTTTCAGGCATTGATATCGTCAGTGCTCAGTTTGATATTGCTCAAGGTAAGAGCATTGCTAAGCTGAAGCCAAAACCAAAAGGCTACGCCATTGAAGTACGCGTAACCGCAGAAAAAGCCGTGCGTAAAGGAGACCTAATTGATTTTGCTCCCTTCCCAGGCACCATTAATGAATGCGTCTTACCAGAATTAGACCACATTCAGTTAATTACCAGCGCAGGTCCTGGAAAGCAAGTATCGCCTTTTTATGACAGCATGATTGTGCAAATCATTTGTTATGGCAAAGACCGTGACGATACCATTGCAAAATTACGCACCTATCTTGATCAGGTGAGAATCACCGGTGTTTGCACGAACATAGTACTGCTCAAACGTATTTTAGATGACAAGATCTTTCAACTGGGGGATTACGATACGACCTACTTACCACAGTTCTTAGCACGTACCGACGGTGATGCGTTGATTGCCGACATGGAAAGCTCTGCCGAATTAAACAGCAATCAAGTCGATGCGAAAGCTCTCGCAATTGAAGGCTCTGATGAGTTAAAAGTTCTGTCTCCGAGCACTTGTATCTTCTACGGTTCAGCCTCTCCTACTGAGCCTGCATTTGCGAAAGAAGGCGAAATTGTTACTGTTGAGCAAACACTTTGCTTAATGGAAGCCATGAAGATGTTCAGCCCACTTAGCCTCAAGCACTTTAATATTCAAGGTACTGAGCTATATCCTGCGAATCAACGCTACCGCATCACTCGCATTCTCAACAGTGATGGCCAGCAAGTGAATCAAGGGGATTTATTATTTGTGGTAAAACCTGTGACCACAAAAGGTAATGGATAGAACAGTAATACTTACTACCTTTTTCGTATTTAACATTTAGGCACAAGTCATGTGCTTAAGTCTCAGACTTAAGCCATGATTAGTGCCGAAAAATACATTATACTGGCATTTCTTACGCATTTAGTTAGGAATAGTTAACAGTATGTCTCGTGCCGATGCTCTGCAAACCTTCACAACCGTGGTTCGAACCCGCAATTTTACCGCAGCAGCAGACTCCCTAGGAGTCACACCTTCTGCCATCAGTAAGCAAATTAGCGGTTTAGAAGAACGCCTAGGAGTTCGGTTATTAAATCGAACAACCCGCTCCGTTAGTACGACAGAAGCGGGACAATTGTTTTACCAACACTGCGAAAACATTCTTGAATCTATTGCCGAAGCTGAGCGGCTAGTGACCGATTTTGATGTCACCCCCAAAGGTCGCTTACGCATTACCGCCATGGCGAACTTTGGCCGCCGTGAACTGGCGCGCATGCTCAATGATTTTGCGCTAGTGTATCCTGACATCAGTTTTGAGCTTTACATTAGTGACCGCCCTGTCGATATCGTTCAAGAAGGCTTTGATTTTGCACTGCGTATTGGCACCCAAGAAGATTCCCGCTTAATCGCTAAACCTGTGGCCAAGCAAAGTATTATGGTTTGTGCATCTCCTAAGTATTTGGAGAAATGGGGTACGCCGTTAAGCTTTGAAGATATTACCCAGCATCGCATGCTCGTGATCAGTAATGCAGAGTACGCACGCGCTAACTGGCTAAGAGAGTTTGAAAAATCACATTCTTTCAGTATCAATGCAGTCGAACGAAAGTTAACCGTCAATGACATTGATCTGGCTTATGAAGCCTGTTTGCAAGGTATGGGAATCACTGCACTGCCAAGCTACATTGCTGAGCGTCACGTGCGTTCAGGTGAGCTTGTGCATTTATTTCAGAATGTAGAGATACCGACACGAACGATTAATGCTGTTTTTCCGCAAAATCGCTATTTATCAACAAAGAGTCGCGCCTTTTTAGACTTCGTCACGTCCTACTTTGCGGATTCAGTTTAACTATTTAACGTATTTAACGAAGAATCAAACAGTGATTGAAATGTTTATACTTCATTCACCGTTTGATTTACACACCTGAAAACGCATCGTTTACGATGAGGTGTTATTAGAATCTAACGTTTTTTGGGAGGATACTAGGTCAGTAAATTTTTTCGGAATTCTAGCAATTTTACGCTCGTCATAATCAAAGAAAACAATCCCCGTTTTCGCCAATGTCACTAAGCGCCCTTCATCCGCACAAGTAACGCGATAAATAAAATCACAGCCATATTTATTAAAATCGTTAACACCCACTTCAAACTGAAGGTTTTCGCCGACAAAAGACTCTGATTTAAACTCAACCATCAAATCCGTCACCATAATGCCCAAACCGGCTATATTAAACTCGCCAAAGCCAAAGCTGCGCAAGAAGCGTAAGCGTGCCTCATGCAGTAGCGATACCATTCTGTCGTTGCCAACATGGTTACCGTAATTGATCTCTGATACGCGTACATCTAAAACCGTTTTAAAGGTAAATGTTTCTGGAAGTACTAATTTAACTCTTGCCACTGAACTCTCTCACCTATTTATCATCTAACCCATTAAGAACTCAAGCCATTTTAAACTGGCTGTTTGAGACCTGCTATTTGAAACACCGCTATACAGATGGATGCAGATACCTTAGCATCACTGTAGAGTTTTAATGGTTTAGCTTAAAAGTGCGCATGATAGCCTTGTGGGCATAAGCTCTACAATCTAATATTAATATTATATTTGGTAACGTTTTGTTAATAAGAATTGATATGAAAAAAACACGTACATTATTTGTGAAAACCAGCGCCTTTTTGTCTTTATCGCTTTTCGCTGCTTTTCCTGCTTCTGCGACGATTCCCGTCGCTGAAATTGATGCGCCTTTTCAGGCTCGCACCTTCACACAAACCCAAGTCACCACGTCAAAGCAAAGTTTGCATCAATTACTTGGGCGCCATTACGAAAAACAGCGTTTAAACGATGATCTTTCAAGTAAGATCTATGACCTTTACCTAAAGTCGATGGACGGTACCCATAGTTATTTTTTAGCCAGTGATATCGAAGAATTTGAGAAATACCGCTTAAAACTGGATGATGGCCTTATTAAAGGCAACTTAGATGCGCCTTTTGCCATGTACAACCGCTTACAACAGCGAGTTACTGAACGCTTATCTTTTTTACTAAAGCAATTGCCTGAAAAAGCTAAGGCATACGATTTTAGCACTGATGAAAAACTCAGTCTCGATCGTGAAAATGTCGAATGGTCTGAAAGCTCAGAAGAACTGGATGACTTATGGCGCAAACGCCTTAAAAATTCCATTTTGAACCTGCGCCTTGCCGATAAAGAAGATGACGACATTTATGAACTACTCAGCAAGCGCTATCACAATCAATTAAACCGAACGCATTTAGCCAACGAAGATGATGGCTTTCAGGTTTACATGAATTCGGTCACCCATGCTTTTGATCCTCATACTGCCTATTTTTCACCCCGCAATACCGAAAATTTCAACATTAACATGAGCTTATCCTTACAAGGAATTGGCGCTGTTTTACAAACTGAAGATGAACATACAAAAGTGGTTCGCTTGGTCCCTGCCGGTCCTGCTGATAAAGCAGGTCAACTGCAAACCGCTGATAAAATCACCGGTGTTGGCCAAGGCGATGAAGAAATCGTTGATGTGATCGGCTGGCGTTTAGATGAAGTCGTTGATCTAATTCGTGGAGCAAAAGGCACTACTGTTCGCTTAGAAATCATTCCATCCGATGCTAACGATTTGAAAACTAAAATCATTAACATCGTTCGTGATGAGGTAAAACTGGAAGAACAATCTGCTCAAAAAGAAATTATCGAAATTCCTCAAGGCGATAAAGTATTGAGAATTGGGGTTATTGATATCCCAACCTTCTATATCGACTTTCAAGGTCGCCAAGAAGGCAAAAAAGATTTTAAGAGCACTACCCGCGATGTAGAAAGACTGGTAAATGAACTTAAAGAAGAAAATGTAGAAGGCATCATTGTTGATCTTCGCAATAACGGCGGCGGATCACTGGACGAGGCCCTTAACCTTACCGATTTATTTATTGATCGAGGTCCTGTGGTTCAGGTTCGTTATTCCAATGGCTACGTACAAGTGCTACCGGAACATAAAAATCAAAAGCCAGGCATTGTTTATGATGGTCCTATCGCGGTATTAACCAACCGTTTAAGCGCGTCGGCTTCAGAAATTTTTGCCGGTGCAATTCAAGATTATGGTCGCGGTATTATTGTGGGTGGCCAAACGTTTGGTAAAGGTACAGTGCAATCAGTATTACCCCTTGAGCATGGTCAACTTAAATTGACCCAAGCTAAGTTCTATCGTGTATCAGGTGATAGCACACAACACCAAGGTGTTATTCCTGACATTCTATTCCCTTCTTTATTCGATAAAGAAAAAATTGGTGAAAGCGCATTAGATGAAGCACTGGCTTGGGATACTATTCGCCCTGCGGGCTACAAGTCAAAGCGTGATTTTCAACAATGGTTACCGGTATTACGAGAAAGTCATCAGGCTCGAATAGAAACTAATCCAGATTTTATTTATCTTCATAATCAAAAAGAATTAATGACAGAACTGCGTCAGCGCACTGACATTACGTTAAATGAAAAACAGCGTAAACAAGAGCGTGAAGATAATAAAAAACAACGTTTAGATATCGAAAACAAGCGTCGTAAAGCGAAAGGAATGGAGCTGCTAACCGAACTGAAAAGTGACGATAACAGCGAGGAAAAAAGCAGCGACAAGAAAAAAGATGCTGAAAAGAAAGAGAGCAAAAACCTCACTGACTCTAAAGACAGCAATACGGAAGGCAAGAGTTCTGTAGAGGTCGATAAAGAGACTGAAGAGGAAAAAGAACCAGATGCGTTATTACTCGAAACAGGCAATATCTTGGTCGATTTAATGAGCCTAGGTAAAAAGCCTGTAACCGAGCAGCAACAAGCTCAGAAGTAAGTTTCATAACAGCCCACTGATCGCTGCTTTAATAGCAGCCATTCAATATACCCTCCATAAAAAAGCCGCATTCTTGTTTACCAAGATGCGGCTATTTTTTTATTAGCGCTTAAGTTATAAGCTCTATAATACTCATTTTTTTGCTGAATATTTCCCGACTTATTTAATGCCTAAGCTTTCTTTCACTTTTGGCTGATTCATCATGTGCTGCCACAACTTATCAATACTTTGATTGATCCACTCTTCGTTATATCCCTTACGTGGGGCCGTAATAACACTGCGCTCTTCATTCAATGTAAAAGGCTGTGAAAACTTCAATGCTTCATTATCAATCGATAAACGCATGGTCATTTCTAGCTGACACTGGTTAACCCACGCGCCGTCATTACATTGATAATCAAACTGCTCAATCGCCAAATCAACTTTTAACGGCTCAAAAGGACTGTCACCACCAAAGCCTAACTGCTGCAAACTGTTTTGCATTTTTTCTTGCAGTGCTAGCTGCAAGTTTGGCTTAGAAATAAGCGGAGCATTTTCAGGCTCTGAGCCCCCTCGAGTTCCCAATTGTTCAGTCTCTTCGCGTAAGTCACGCACCCGTACCAAAGCACTACGCCCTACTTGAGCTGGGCTCGTCTGCAATGGACTACTGGTTTCTAAATTAATCACTTGCGGTGATAAGGCACAGCCCGTGGTTAGCAATAAAGTGGCTGCTAGGCTGCTGGCCAACAAAGGGGATGCAATTCGCTTAAGCATTGGCTAAATCCTGTTCTGAACGTTTAAAGGTTAATGTTTGTGCATCAGACTCTGCGGCAACAAATCGATATCCTGCGATATCAAACTCGCACAGCTGCTGTATGGTGCTTACTTTATTTTTGACAATATACGCGGCCATTAAACCTCGCGCTTTTTTCGCATAAAAACTGATGATTTTATACTGACCCTTCTTTTCATCTTTAAATACTGGCGTGATTAACTCCGCCTTTAACTGCTTGGTTTTTACCGCTTTAAAATATTCATTAGAAGCAAGATTAATCAATACTTTACTATTACTCAGCTCTAACCGCTGATTAATGGCATCAGTGATAATCGATCCCCAAAAAGTATACAGGTTAGCGCCACGAGAGTTCGCGAACTTAGTGCCCATTTCTAAACGATACGGTTGAATTAAATCAAGTGGGCGTAATAATCCATAAAGCCCCGACAGAATGCCTAAATGCGACTGCGCATAAGAGAAGTTCTCTTCTGTAAACGATTCTGCATCGAGCCCTGTATACACATCGCCTTTAAATGCCAATACCGCTGCTTTTGCATTATCTTTATCAAACGGCAAGCACCAATCATGAAAACGTTGCACGTTAAGTTCAGATAACTTACTGCTCAATTTCATTAAAGCGCTGATATCATCAGGGGACTGTGACTTAAGCTGATCTATTAATTCCGCAGAGTGCTCTAAGAACTCTCCTTGGGTATAAACCTCAGTAACCGCAGGTGTTTCAAAGTCGAGGGTTTTAGCAGGTGAAATTAGCGTTAACATAATATAAATCATTCATTCTGAATAAAGTCATATCATACCTAGCTTTACAGACATTTTAAATCAGCCTCTGTTGCCAATGAGGTATCAATTAAATCGCGTAGTCTAAAACATTAATAAACATCGGCACGTACACACTTAAGGTTTATAACAATGGCAAACACTTCCTTCGGCATGAAACTTCAAGGTTTGGGGCTAGGATTAGCCAGCCGCTTTGCAGCGCATCCTATTGTTCAAAAATATGGCCTAACAAAGCCTGCAGAAAAGTTCGCTTATTTAGCAACGAAAAAAGGCTTTCAACTGGTTCAAAAAGGATTAGCCAAAAAAAGCCTAGGCAAGAATAACAAGAACAATATTAAGGCACTGCCCTCTCCACCGCCTTTATTTGACCTAACGCTCTCTGACGAACAGCAAATGATACGCGACAGCGTAAAAGCCTATGCACAAAACAACATCCGCCCTCTTGCCTCCGTCGCCGATGAGCAAGCAAAGCTACCTGAAAATTTACTACCAAGCTCACAAGACCTCGGTTTAAACTATTTTTCTATTCCCGAACACTTAGGCGGTGCTGGCCAATGCTCTCCCATGACCAGTGTCTTGGTCGCAGAAGACCTAGCTTGGGGCGATTTCTCTCTCGCCTTTGCCATACTCGCATCCACATCTGTTGTGAACAGCATAAGCCGCTGGGGCAATAAAACCCAACAAGCACTTTGGTTACCAAAATTCTGTGGTGAAGATACTCTTAACAATACCCCCATTAATGCGGCCATTGCCGTGCAAGAACTGCATCCCTTATTCAATAGCGCTTTATTACAAACTCATGCTAAAAACAATAAAAAAGGTTATCTACTCAACGGCACTAAATCCCTCGTACCTTTAGCGGGAACCGCCGATCTTTATCTGGTGGCGGCACAATTCAAAGGTAAAAATGAACTATTCCTAATACCCGCCAAAACAAAAGGAGTAACGTTTAAAGCGAGCCCTGCCATGGGATTACGCAGTGCTGAAGTTGGCACTCTTCAATTAGAGAAAGTCCAACTCGATAAAGACGCATTATTAGGCAACGGTAACGTCCCACACAAGCAATTTAACTACCGTCAATTCATCGATAGCAGTCACTTGACCTGGTGTGCTATGGCCATCGGTTGTTGCCAAGCCGCACTGGATTATTTAATTCCTTATGTGAATGAACGCCATGCCTTCGGCGAGCCGATCAGCCACCGCCAGTCTGTCGCCTTTATGATTGCCAATATGAAAATCGAAATTGAAAGCATGCGGTTATTAGTCTGGAAAGCCGCCAGCCGTTTTGAACGTGGTGAAGAGTTTCACCGTGATGCCTTTTTAGCCCATCATTTATGCATGGATAAAAGCATGGAAATTGGTACGAACGCAGTGCAATTATTAGGAGGTCATGGCTTTACCAAAGAGCATCCAGCCGAGCGCTGGTATCGTGATTTACGCGTTCTTTCTGTCATTAATGGCGGCCTACAGCTGTAATTTTAGGAAACAATTATGATTTATTTAGAAGTTCCAAAAAAACTGCGCATGTTAGTCAATCAAGCCCGCCAAACCGCGGATCATGTTTTTCGCCCTATCTCGCGCAAATACGACCGAGCTGAACATGATTACCCCGTTGAACTCGATATGTTCGCGGCGATTATGGACGGCATGAACGATGCTTTAGAAGACGGTGGCGCAGGTTCTGGTAAGTTACGCCAAGGCAAAAAAGACAGCAGCCAGATTCAAAATGGTATCAATATGACCACCGTTTTGGGATTAGCAGAATTGTGTCGCGGTGACGTCGGTTTATCCCTAACCTTACCTCGCCAAGGACTAGGCAATGCCGCAATTGCAGCGGTTGCAAACGATGAACAACTTGCCCGTTTTGGTCATAAATGGGCAGCCATGGCGATAACAGAGCCTGGTTGTGGCTCTGACTCTGCTGCTGTTCGCACCACGGCAATCAAGGATGGCGACGATTACATTATTAATGGTGAAAAAATCTACGTCACTTCAGGTGAACGCGCCGATGCGGTAGTAGTTTGGGCAACGGTTGATAAGACATTAGGTAAGGCCGCGATCAAGTCATTCGTGGTTGAAAAAGGCACGCCCGGCATGGAGGTAACGCGCCTAGAAAAGAAGCTGGGTATTAAAGCGTCCGATACCGCAGCCATCCGTTTTAACGATTGCCGCGTTCCCCGCGCTAATTTATTAGGCACAGAAGAAGTCAATATTGATAAAGGCTTCGCTGGGGTAATGCAAACATTTGATAATACCCGTCCTGTGGTTGCCGCCATGGCGGTTGGCGTTGCGACTGCGTCCATTGAGCGCACAAAAGAACTGTTAAAAGAGCAAGGCATTGATATTGATTACAAACGCCCTGCCAAACTCAGCTCTTACATAAAAGCTGAGGTATACCGTATGGAAGCCGAACTGGAAGCCGCCCGACTACTGACCATTAAAGCGGCCTGGATGGCGGATAACGGCCAGCCAAATTCTATAGAAGCGTCTATTTCAAAAGCAAAAGCTGGCCGAGTTGCCAATGATGTCACACTAAAATGCGTCGAACTATTAGGCACTGTAGGTTATTGTGAAGATGAATTATTAGAGAAATGGGCACGGGATTCAAAAATTCTCGATATTTTTGAAGGCACCCAACAAATACAACAATTAATTATTGCCCGTCGCTTATTAAATAAATCATCCAGCGAATTAAAATAACAACGCTAATAGTGCTTAACAGCGCTTACAAGGGTATCTTATGAAAGCTAAATTAGTGAATTTTACTAATGTTGTCAGTCATGCAGTTTTTAAGCAAAAAGGGATAATGCCTTTAGCGAAAGGCCTATATACCCTCATCAGTTCAAAGCCCGACAGCTATCGCTCAATCGGCAGTCATTTAGAAGAGCATGCGAACAAACGCCCTGATAGCCCAGCGATTCGCTATCAACAAGATGAGTTCAGCTACAGCCAAGTTAATGCTTGGGTTAACCGTTACGCGCATTACTTCATCAGCCAAGGGATTCAACCGGGCGATGCTATTGGTATCAATATTGAAAATCGCACAGAGTGTTTGATTGCGGTATTAGCCGTCGTAAAAACGGGGGCAATTGCCGCCATGATCAATACTTCCCAGCGCGGTGAAGTCTTGCTCCACAGCATCAATTTGGTAAAACCAAAAATGATACTGATCGGCGAAGAGCAAATAGAAGCGATGGCATCGGTGATTGAGAGTTTGGATATTAAATTGCGTACGCAATTACACTATTTAAAAGATCATAGTTTAGAAAAGACAGACAGTCGCCCTTGCCCTAATTTTTATCAAGATATGGCGATCGTCAGCAAAGACCAAGCAGAAGAAAACCCCGATACCACGGGCAAGATTCAAATGAAGCAGCCCTGCTTTTATATTTTCACCTCCGGTACTACGGGCTTACCCAAAGCCTCGGTCATGAGCCATTACCGCTGGCATAAATCCATGGCAGGCATGGGCCTAGCGTCAATGCGTTTAACCCATAATGACGTAATGTATTTGAGTCTACCGCTGTATCACAATAACGCCCTCACGGTGTCCATGGCAGGTATTTTAGGCGCGGGAGGCTGCTTGGCAATTGGTCGTAAATTCAGTGTTAGCCGTTTTTGGGATGAAATTCGCCAGCATAAAGCGACAACTTTCTGCTACATCGGTGAATTGTGCCGTTATTTATTAAACAGCCCCGCACAAGCAAACGACCAAGATCACCCGATCCGCGCGATCATTGGCAACGGTTTACGCCCCGACATTTGGATGGCGTTCAAGCAGCGCTTTGGCATTAACCACATCAACGAATTTTATGGCGCCAGTGAGTGTAATTTGGTGTTCACCAACGCCTTAAACTTGGATTGCACCGCAGGGGTTTGTCCTTTGCCTTACAATATTGTCGAATATGATATTGAAGCCGATGAGCCCGTCCGTAATGCACAAGGTTTTATGCTGCCGGTACAAAAAGGCGGTACTGGTCTATTGATTACCGAGATCAATGCCAAGCAACCGTTTGAAGGCTACACCGATAAAGCCGCCAGCGAGAGAAAAATACTTAAGGATGTTTTCAAACCTGAAGACCGCTGGTTCAATACGGGTGATATGGTCATCAACCAAGGTTTCAAACACATCGCATTTGCCGATCGTTTAGGCGACACCTTTCGCTGGAAAGGTGAGAACGTTGCCACCACGGAAGTTGAAGCCGTGGCCAACGAATATCCTGGAGTTGAACACAGCGTCGCCTATGGGGTAGAAATCCCCGGCACCGATGGCCGTGCTGGCATGGCCGCGCTCACATTAAAAGACATTAATGACTTTGATACTGGCGCTTTTTCACGCCATTTACATGAAAAGCTGCCCGCGTATGCGGTGCCGATTTTCATTCGCATACGCGAGCAAGAGGAAATCACGGGTACGTTTAAATATCGCAAGGTTGAACTGAAGAAAGAACATTACGATATCAACCAAGTCGACGAACCCATCTTCGTTATGTCTCCTGAAAAACAACAGTTTGTGCCACTCGATCACGAAATGCTGCAAAGTGTTCAGCAGCAGAATCTACGTTTTTAAGTAGACCTAACGTCTTATCTAAAAAGACGCTCTAAATTAAAGGGGGGTTGAAATGACTCAATCGCCCTTTAATTTGCTTTGTGTTAGAATCCGCGACTTTCTCGATCTGCTAGGACAAGACTATGACTGCGCTCGTTGGCATTATTATGGGCTCTAAAAGTGACTGGCCAACTATGAAGCATGCGGCTGACATGCTCGATTTGTTGGAAGTCCCTTATGAAGTAAATGTGGTTTCCGCTCACCGAACGCCTGATTTATTGTTTGAATACGCTAAAAGCGCGCAAAGCCGTGGGCTAAAAGTTATTATTGGTGGCGCTGGTGGCGCTGCGCATTTACCGGGCATGTGTGCTTCTCAAACAGTTTTACCTGTTTTAGGTGTGCCCGTTAAATCCCGCGCACTAAATGGCATAGATTCATTATTGTCCATCGCCCAAATGCCAGGGGGCGTTGCGGTAGGTACATTAGCCATTGGCGATGCCGGTGCTAAAAACTCAGGTTTATTAGCAGCACAGATTCTAGCGACCAGTGATGCTGAACTGACACAGCGCATTCTGCAGTTCCAACAGAACCAAACTAATACAATATTGAGTCAACCAGATCCAAGAGTAGAAGACTAATGAGTGCTAATAAGCCAACAAAAGTTAAAACATTAGGTATTTTAGGTAATGGTCAACTGGGTCAAATGTTAGCAGACAGTATTGCTGAGCAAACCGATCTTGCGGTAAATCTATACGACTTGCGCGCTTATGATGAAACCAGTTTACAAGAATTTTTAGCATCCAATGATCGCATATCTTATGAAACGGAAAATATTCCTGCTCATATCGTTGCGCAAATGGAAAGTGTTGAAGCCAAGATTTTCCCAAATCTCACGTCTTTGAAAACCTTTCAAAACCGCATAACTGAAAAAAATGCGTTACGCGCAGCTGGCATTGCAACCGCAGATTTTCATGCGGTGAATTGCTTAGCCGATATTCATGACGCCATTGCACAGCTTGGCTTACCGATCATCATGAAAACCACAACCGAAGGCTATGATGGTAAAGGTCAGTTCGTACTGCGCCAGACTGAAGATGCACAAGCCTGCTGGGATGATATCGGTCATCGTGAATTAATCGCCGAAGCCTTTGTTCCCTTTATTCGTGAAATTTCTGTTATTGGTTCTCGCAGTGAGAACGGTGAAATTAAAGTATGGCCTATGACGGAAAACATCCATCATGAAGGCATTTTACGGTATTCACTGTATCCCGCCCATGGCTTTAGCGTGGAGAAACAAGCCATTGCGCAGCGCTATATCGAGCAAATCGCCACCAACTTAGATTATGTCGGCACCATTACTTTAGAATTATTTGAAATCGAAGATAATCTTATTGCCAATGAAGTGGCACCACGAGTTCATAACTCTGGGCACTGGTCTATCGAAGGTGCATTCACCAGCCAATTTCGTAATCACATGCTCGCCGTGACAGGACAAGAAATAACGTCAACGGAATCACGCTTTCCTGCGACGGCAATGATCAACGTAATCAGTGATGAAGGCCCAACCTCTGCGGCCAGTAATATGACGGAAACCTATGTACACAGCTACGGCAAAGAAGCACGCCCGGCGCGTAAATTAGGCCACGTCACCATTACGGCTAAAGATACCGCAGAACGTGATGCTAAAATCAGTCAATTAGAAGGCTTAATCCCAGCAGGGGTTTGGCAAAAATAATTGCCTAGATTTGGCAAAAAAAAGGGCGTGCATGAGGTAACTCATACACGCCCTTTTCGTTTTATCTTTGCTTAATTCATTCTTAATAATTAACTAACGATTAATTTCAGCTAGCCATTAGTCAGTACTAATTAGGGGTTTTGGCCACGCTCACATCAATGCGGAACTGGGAATGCGGAACTGAGGTAGAAACAACCGTTCAAGTAATCCAGATAAAGCAAACTAATACACCATAGTCTGGTTGACGACCATTCACCCTATGATCTCAAGAAACTATCGGCATTTTCGATTAAGTAGGGACTGCAGCAATGTTATCAATCACTAATGATATTAATAACAATGCTATCGAGTTTATCGTCAATGTTTAAACGCGTAAGAAAAAGTATCAATTAATCCTCCTTCCATTTAAAAACAGACGGTTTTGTACTTAATAAATATCACTGAACTTGTTACTATGCTCTCGACCTAACTTTACTCAGTTATCGATTGAAAATTCTAACGCTAGACTCTATAACATAACTGTACAGTCAATTATTTAATATATTCATCAAGGCAGGACAATGATAAAGGTAATTATTGAGCGCAAAGTTGCTCAGGGCATGGAATCAAATTACGACGCAGCGATTAAAGATACCTTGCGTGCGATTCTTGAAGCGCCAGGCTACATGTCAGGTGCAAACTTTAAAGATGCCAGTGATGAAAACCACAGAGTCATCATTACCAACTGGAGAAGCTTAGCCGCTTGGCAAAAGTGGCAGACTTCAGAAGCGCGCCGCAATGTCATCGCTGCGATTCAGCCTATTCTGACCACTTCAGAAAAAATTACAGTACTGACGGCATAATAACCTTAGTACTATTGCTACCCGTGCTGATTCATTCTCAGCACAAATTCAGCCACCCGCTCAACCGCACAATCAATGTGCTGCGAGTGGCTAAAGCCTGATACCTTCCTAGGCTTCAAATCATGATTACCATCTTCTAACCAATGCAGCTGTATCGCCGGATTTATTCTCCCTTCCTGTAAATAGCCTTCAACATCTTCTCGCGTACCCATGGTATCTCTTGTACCTTGCACAATCAGCAATGGCTGAGTCAGATCCTTTAAATGATCCAAGCGATCTTTAGGGTCTTTAGCAGGCGCATGAAAAGGAAATCCCAAACAAGCACTGCCTAGTATCGGCAAACGGGCAGATTCTTCTCGTAAAGCATTTTCCGCGAGCAGCATCGACGACATTCGCCCCCCCATAGACTTGCCACCGATAACCACAGGACAGTTAAGCTGCTTAATAACGTTTTCATAAGCGGCCAACAATTTTGGCGCTCGGTCCGGCGGACGACGTTTACCGTCTTCTGCGCGCTTTATCATGTAGGGGAAATTAAAACGAATGACTCGAATTCCTTTATTTGCCCATTTTTCAGCCACTTGGGTCATAAATTCAGAATTCATATCCGCGCCCGCGCCATGAGCAAAAACATAAACAGGGCCATCTGTGGGGCCGTTTTGTATGAGTTCCACAATATTTACTCTTAATTAGATCAACTGGGACAATTAACGAATAAAAATTGCCTTAGATCAACAAAAGCTTCTCAAAGCCTTCTATCATTCATCGTTAAGGCAATGTTTGGCACATTTCGAAAAACTGGCACAGGATCGTTCGGTATTTTTCTGCAAAGTCGCTTATTAATTGCTCAATAACTTTAACAAAAGCGCTAAGCTGCTGTTTTAGTTATGCGTTTTTTTGATCCTTAGTTTGCAAAGTTGTGTACGAAAGATCATAATTGCGCCGTTTTTTAAACCCTCAATCCTCGCTGTTAAATGGAATCTGATCATGAGCACTGCATTTGATCACCCCGTATACAACTACAAAGTGGTAAGACAATTTGCCATTATGACTGTAGTTTGGGGCATCGTCGGAATGTCCCTCGGTGTACTTATTGCTGCCCAACTTGCTTGGCCTGCACTAAACTTTGATACTCCTTGGCTGTCTTTCGGCCGCTTACGTCCACTGCATACTAATGCGGTGATTTTTGCTTTTGGTGGTTCTGCACTATTTGCAACTTCTTACTACATTGTTCAACGTACTTGTCAGACTCGTCTGTTTTCTGACACATTAGCGTCGTTCACGTTTTGGGGTTGGAACTTAGTCATCATATTGGCCGTTATTACGCTGCCTATGGGCTTAACCTCTACTAAAGAATATGCTGAACTAGAATGGCCAATTGATATTTTAATCGCCATTGTTTGGATCGCTTATTGTGTCAACTTTATTGGCACGATCGTTAAGCGTAAAGAACCGCACATTTATGTGGCTAACTGGTTCTTTGCGGCCTTCATGATCATGATCGCTGTTCTGCATATCGGTAATAACATCGCTATTCCCGTTACCGCATTCAAATCTTATTCTGTTTATGCAGGTACGGTTGATGCGATGGTTCAATGGTGGTGGGGACATAACGCAGTTGGTTTCTTCTTGACTGCTGGTTTCTTAGGTATCATGTACTACTTCGTTCCTAAGCAAGCAGAACGTCCAGTTTACTCTTACCGTTTGTCTATTGTTCACTTTTGGGCATTGATCTCTTTATACGTTTGGGCTGGCTCTCACCACCTACACTATTCATCTCTACCAGACTGGGCACAAACTGCGGGTATGGTTATGTCTTTGGTTTTACTAGCACCTTCTTGGGGCGGTATGATCAACGGTATGATGACGCTATCAGGTGCTTGGCACAAACTGCGTACCGATCCTATTTTACGCTTTTTAGTTGTTTCTTTGTCTTTCTACGGTATGTCTACCTTCGAAGGCCCAATGATGGCAATTAAGACGGTTAACGCACTGTCGCACAATACCGATTGGACCATTGGTCACGTTCACTCAGGCGCGCTAGGTTGGGTTGCTATGGTTTCTATTGGTGCTATGTATCACTTAATTCCAATTTTGTTCGGTCTTAAAGCGGGTGCAATGCACTCAGTTAAGTTGATCAACGTGCATTTTTGGTTAGCAACAATTGGTACGGTACTTTACATCGCCGCTATGTGGGTGAACGGTATTATGCAAGGGCTGATGTGGAGAGCAGTGAACGCTGATGGCACTCTGACTTACTCGTTTGTTCAAAGTGTAGAAGCTTCTATTCCTGGTTATATGGTACGTGTTGTCGGTGGTGCCTTATTCCTAACAGGAATGTTTATCATGGCTTATAACGTTTACAAAACTGTTAATCACAGCGAAAAAGCTGTGACAGCTCAGGCATAAGGAGCACTGATAATATGAATCATGACATTATTGAAAAAAATATTGGCTTGATGATCGTATTGATCATCGTCGCCATATCCTGGGGTGGCCTGGTAGAAATTGTTCCTCTTTTTTGGGATAAAAATACCAATGAACCGATGGAAGGTCTTAAGCCATTAAACGCTGTTCAGCTTGAAGGTCGTGACATTTACATCCGCGAAGGGTGCCACGTGTGCCATACGCAGATGATTCGTCCGTTCCGTGCTGAAACCGAGCGTTACGGCACCTATTCTCGTGCTGGCGAGTTTGTTTATGAGCATCCATTCTTATGGGGTTCTAAGCGTACTGGTCCTGATTTAGCACGTGTTGGTGAACGTTATTCTGATGAGTGGCACCGTGCTCACTTGTACAACCCTCGCGATGTTGTACCTGAGTCGATCATGCCAGCTTATCCGTGGTTGTTTAAAGATACTGTCGATGGTCGCGTAACACCTAAGAAGATGACTGCATTACGTACTGTAGGGGTTCCCTACACCGATGCTGACATCGAAGGTGCTAAAGCGGCTGTTGATGGCGTTCGTGAAATTGAAGCCTTAGTTGCATATTTGCAACAGCTAGGCACCATCATGAAAGATAAGCAATAACCATGGATATTAACGTCATACGTGGTTTAGGAACTATTTTTGCTCTGTTTGCATTTTTATGTATTGTTGCGTGGGCTTATAACGCACGCAGCAAGGACCGCTTTGAAGACGATGGCATGATCCCCTTCTTAGAAGATGATGATGACACCGTTGAATCCGCGAATAAAAACGCAGAGCAAAAGAACGCGAACGACGACAAAGGTTCGGAGTAAATTTATGAGTGTTTTAAGTACATTTTGGAGTGTGTGGGTAATTGCCATTGTATTTGGCACCCTAATCGCTTGTGGGCTACTGATTCAATTCAGTAGCAAAACTCAGGTTCATAGTGAAGAAACTGATGAAACAACAGGCCATGAATACGATGGTATTAAAGAGTTTGATAACCCACTACCTCGCTGGTGGGTGATGATGTTCTGGGCAACGATTATTTTTGCAGTCGGCTACATTGCTGCTTATGGTCTTGCCAATATGCAAGGTTTCTTGAAAGTCGAAGTTAATGGCGAACAAGTTCCTTGGACACAGACAGCTCAATGGCAGAACGAAGTTGAACAATTCGACGCTAAGATTGCACCGCTCTATGCTGAGTATGCTGCAACCCCTATCGTTGAACTGATCAAAAATGAAGAAGCACTGAAAACAGGTCAGCGTATTTTTGCAAGTAACTGTTCTGTATGTCATGGTTCTGGCGCTAAAGGTTCACAGGGTTTCCCTAATCTAACCGATAATGATTGGTTATATGGTGGCACTCCTGAAGACATCGTTAAGACGCTAACTTATGGTCGCCAAGCAATGATGCCTGCTAAAGGTTTAATGCCAACGATGACTGAGACTCAGATCGATCAGACGGTACAGTACGTACGTAGTTTGTCTGGCCTGAAGCATGATGCAACGCTAGCTGAAGCAGGTGCGGGCGTATTTGCTCAAGCATGTACAGCGTGTCACGGTGCTGATGCTAAAGGTATGCACATTACTGGCGCCCCTAACCTAACGGATAACGTTTGGTTATACGGCGGTTCGACTAAGCAGATTGAATTTACAATCCGTCATGGTCGTAATGGTAAGATGCCTGCTCAAGGAGATCGTTTCTCCGAAGAGCAAATACATGTTCTGGCAGCCTATGTATACTCTTTGTCTAACAAAGAATCTGCTGAGTAATTTTATACTTAGCATTTCTTGAGCTAGCTCAAGAGGTATAAAGAAAAGCGGCCCTCGAGCCGCTTTTTTTGTTTGCGCATTCCTCTCCGACCTTTATAATTAAGCAGTTATATAGTTCCACTCCCTCGTTAAGGCGCTGTAGTAAGATGAGTAAAATACCGGTTAAAAATATTACCCCCGATGAAAAATCTTTGTATGTTGCTAGAGAGAAGATTCAAGTTCGTGAAATTCACGGCATATTCCAAAAAATTCGTTCGTATAGCCTATGGGGCTTAATGGCATTATTCTTTGCAACCTCTTGGTTGAGTTGGGGTGATCGACAGGCCATTTTATTTGATTTACCTGCTCGCCAGTTCCACTTCTTTGGCATCACTTTTTGGCCGCAAGATTTCTTCTTGCTATCTGGCTTACTTATTATTTCTGCTTACGGCTTATTTACCGTCACTAACCTAGCGGGTCGAGTCTGGTGTGGTTATACCTGCCCGCAGTCGTCATGGTCTTTTGTTTTTATGTGGATCGAAGAAAAGACGGAAGGTACACGCAATAAACGCATGAAAATGGATAAGGCTCCAATGAGCCTTGAGAAATTTCTTCGCCGTGGCAGCAAGCATGTTTTATGGCTTTTATTAGCCTTAGCCACAGGCCTGACGTTTGTTAGCTATTTTTCACCTGTCCGCGAGCTAGTGCCTAATTTATTAACGTTTAATTTGAACAGTTGGGAAGCTTTTTGGATTGGCTTTTTTGGCCTTGCCACTTATCTGAATGCAGGCTGGTTACGTGAACAAGTCTGTATTCACATGTGCCCTTATGCGCGCTTTCAGTCAGTAATGTTCGACCAAGATACCTTAATTGTTTCTTATGATGAGAAGCGTGGTGAAGGTGAAAAAGGCCGTGGCGCTCGTAAGAAAGGGGTTGATCCTCAAGCGGAAGGCTTGGGCGATTGTATCGACTGCTCGCTCTGCGTTCAGGTATGTCCTACCGGGATTGATATTCGTGATGGCTTGCAATATCAATGCATTGGTTGTGCATTGTGTATAGATGCTTGTGATTCAATCATGGACAAAATGGGCTATGAGCCAGGATTAGTTCGCTATACGACTGAGCACGAGTTAGAGGGAGGCACAACTCACTTTATGCGCCCTCGCTTGATTGGCTATGCCCTTGTTTTGTTACTCATGATCAGCGGCTTGGTTTATGCGATGGTCTCTCGAACAGCGTTTGAGTTGGACATTATTCGCGACCGAGGCTCTTTGTATCAACTAACCCCTAACGATACGGTAGCGAACTCTTATACGTTAGAAATGATGAATATGAGTCAGCATGAATTAGAATATCGCATCAAAATTGAAGGCCTTAAAACGTTTATCAGCGACATTCCAGAAACGGTCATTTTACACAGTAATGAATTACGCGCTTATCCGTTTACCATCGAAGTCGACCCTGTTGACCTTAAAGTAAGTAAAACGGATATCGAAATTATAATTTATGAAGAAGCTACTCAAGCTGAAGTTGCCCGTGAAGAAAGCCGCTTTATAGCACCGCTTAACTAGCCCCTTTACGTATCTATACTGGCACCGAAGCCGCCAAGTGGTTACACTTGGCGGCTTCATTCTATCGATCCGCAATATTTCTGAGATTACTATGAATTCGTCGTTAAATAAGTCTGATGAGCCGTACACTCCTTGGTATAAAGAACCTTGGATGTTATTAGTTGTTGGCGTTCCTGTTGTCGCAATTTGTTGGGGCATGGTTATTATTACCTTAGCCGTTACGGGTAAAGATTCTTTGGTGAGCGATAGCTATTACAAAGACGGGATGGCGTACACCGAGAACAATACTTTTATCGATAAAGCCAAACGTCTGCAAGTAAAAGCGGATATGGTGTATAACGAAGGTGAGATTCGAGCGACTATTTCAGGCTATCTCGATGAGCAACCCAGCTTTTTAAACATGCAACTGATACACCCAACGTTAGAAACCAGAGATGAAACCGTTATGCTGCAACAAATGAGCGATGGTAGTTATCTTGGCCTAGCCAATCATGATCACCTCGGCAAACGCAAACTGTGGTTACAAAGCCCCGAACAAGAATGGATGGTTAAAGATGAAGCTCTTATTGAGAACGGGAAGTCATTAACCCTTAGTCAATAAGTGCAGCCCTGAGAAACCCGCCATGAGTCAAAATGTATGCTTTCACTGCGGTGAGATTGCCCTTGAGGGCAATCGCTGGTGCCTAGAAATTGATGGTGAAGAACACATTATGTGCTGCCCCGCCTGCAAGGCCGTAGCCGAAACGATTATTGGTAGCGGTTTAAAGGATTATTACCGTCACCGCACCGCGCTGCCCGAAATTTCCCCCCAGCAAAAACGCTCCGCCCGTAATGAAGTCCGAGACGAACTCAAACTATACGATGAAGTCGCTATTCAACAGCCTTTTGTTATTCGTACCACCAATGCACAACAGCAAGTTGAAGCCGAAGCAATATTGGTTATATCCGGTATTAGTTGCGCCGCTTGCGCTTGGCTCATTGAACATCGCCTTGGCCAGCTAAAGCACGTTGTCAGTGCTAAACTCAACCTCACGACACATCGCCTTTTGTTAACATGGCGAGATGGTGACATCAAACTTTCGCAAATATTAGAAGAAATCCATCAGCTAGGTTATCAAGCCCATCCCTTTTCAGCCACCGAGGCCGAGCAGCAAAGAGTGCAAGAAAGCAAAACCGCTTTTCGTCGTTTAGCGGTGGCAGGCTTTGCCACCATGCAAGTGATGATGCTAGCGGTGCCACTGTATGTGGGTGCCTTGCAGGGAATTCTCGCTCAATACGAAATATTTTTACGCGCCGCTTCTATGCTCTTCGCGACCGTGGTCGTACTGTATAGCGCACGACCTTTTTTTAGCGCCGCCCTCAGAGACATAAGAACACGACATCTGACCATGGATGTTCCGGTCTCAATCGCGATACTAATGGCCTACTTTGCCAGTGTTTGGAGTACGGTTAATCAAGGGCCTGAAATATATTTTGACTCCGTCTGCATGTTTACCTTCTTCTTATTAACAGGCCGTTTCTTCGAGATGAGAGCCCGTCACCGCATGACTCAAGCAGGTAATAACTTACTCGACCTCATGCCCTCTGCCGCCACCAAATCCTGCCCAGAAGGCGACATCGTAATTCCTACCAGTGATATTCAAGTAGGCGATCTACTGGTCATTAAACCAGGTCAGAAAATACCTGCTGATGGCATTGTTGAATCTGGCACCAGCGCCGTTGATGAGGCGGCATTAACCGGTGAATACCTTCCGATTGATAAAGCCCAAGGGGATACTTTAATCGGCGGCACGCATAATGTTGAAAGCCAACTATTAATGCGCGTGACTGCCACGGGTGCGGATGCGGAATTAAATACGATTATGCGTTTAATGGATCGGGCACAACACGAAAAGCCTGCCATCGCTATTTTCGCCGATAAAGTCGCGTCGCGGTTTGTCGCCGCGGTTCTTATTATTGCCAGCGGCATTGCCATCACTTGGAGCTTCATTGACCCTAGCCAAGCATTTTGGATCACGTTAGCCGTATTGGTCGTCACCTGCCCTTGCGCACTGTCTTTAGCAACACCAACGGCCCTTACCGCTGCAACAGCTTCTTTGCGCGAACAGGGGTTTTTAATCAGTAAAGGTCACGTTCTAGAAGGTTTAAACCAAATTGATCGCATTGTATTTGATAAAACCGGCACATTAACACGAGGCGAATTGAGTCTAGAGCAGTCTCTACCCGCGGCTGAAAATATCGACTTAACCCCTAAACAAGCACTTAAAATTGCGGCAACACTCGAGCAATATAGTAATCACCCTATTGCACGCGCCTTCAATTCTATTGTTTATTTTGACACCGATAATATTGAACAAGTGACAGCAAAAGGCGTACAAGGCCGTTTAATTAATATCGATGGCCACGAAGACACTGTTTATCGCATTGGTAGAGCCGACTTTGCTTTTCCCGCTGTGACTTTACAGCCCCCCATACACGATGATCGCCAATGGTTATTATTAGCGGATGAAAAACAACCGCTGTATTGGTTTGCTTTATCAGATACTTTGCGCCAAGGTGCCATTCCCATGGTCAAGCAATTAAAGGATTGGGGGATCAAGGTATCCATTCTTACTGGCGACCCGAGCTCGCAAGTAGAAGCGGTGGCCACGACGCTCAATATTGACGATGTACACAAGGGCTTAAGCCCTGCTCAAAAACTTGAATTCGCCTCCCGCTGGCAACAGCAAGGCGAGCGTTTAATGATGGTAGGCGATGGTATTAATGATGTGCCTACTCTAGCGCGGGCCGATATAGCCGTCGCGATTGGCCAAGCCAGTGACCTAACCAAAACCAATGCCGATGCCGTCATCACCAACAACAGTTTAACGACCATATTACACGCACTTAGCAAAGGAAAAAAATCAACACGCATTATTCGACAAAACATTTATTGGGCGCTGCTGTATAATGTTTTAGCGTTACCTTTAGCCGCCACCGGCTTTATTCCACCCTGGGCTGCTGCGATTGGCATGTCAGTCAGCTCTCTCATCGTCGTGGGTAATGCCTTGCGATTACTGTCTCCGAATAAACAAACATAGAAGGTATTATGGATATTATTTACATACTCATTCCACTGTCAATCTTACTCATTGCGATTGCTGTAACCGTTCTTTTTTGGGCGATTAAGAGTGGTCAGTTTGACGATATGGATTCTCCATCTCATCGAATTCTATTTGATGATGATAACGACAATGATGTGCCAAAATGATTGAGCCATTATCATTAATAACGGCTTTTTTATTAGGCTTAATGGGCGCAAGCCATTGCATGGTCATGTGCGGTGGCATAGCCGCTGCCGCGAGCAGTGCAACTCATAAGAAAAACTCAAGTAATAACAACCTTTCTTTTTTACTCCTATTTAATCTTGGCCGAATAACCAGCTATAGCATTGCAGGTCTCATTGTTTCGTTATTGGGTCTATGGCTTGCAGATAGTCATCAAATCGCCCAGCAAATACTGCGCAGCATCGCTGGGGTACTATTACTTTTAATGGGGTTCTATGTTGCCCGCTGGTGGATGCTACTAACCCGCCTAGAATCGGCTGGACAGTTTATTTGGCGCTACATACAACCAATGACTCGCAAACTCATTCCCATCAAATCAAAACCTCAAGCGCTTGCGCTGGGCTTATTATGGGGTTGGCTACCCTGCGGGCTAATCTATAGCACCCTTGCTTGGGTGGCAGCCAACGGAGAGCCTGCTTTAGGTGCGCTCACCATGTTTTGCTTTGGATTAGGCACCTTGCCAGGAATCTTAGCAGCAGGAATCTTCGCCCAGCAACTCAATAAACTCATCTCTCATAGCTACTTTCGACAACTGGCCGGCGCACTGCTAATTTGCTATGGCATTTGGACGCTTTTTGCCATTTGGTAGCGCATAATAAATACCACAATAAAATAGTGACAATTGTTGACATACTGCCCAATGAATACCATGATGACTGCAACTATATAAGCACACATTTTATGTGTGTTTTACGCCTGTGAGGATTCTTATGTCGACGCCATCTCCTATCACGAAAATTAGTCGTGGCACTCAGCCACACTGCCAGACGTGCGCACTTAATGCTTTGTGCCTACCTCTGTCGTTAAACGATAACGACATGGATAAACTCGATGACATTATTCGCCGCGGTCGTCCAATTCAAAAAGGAACGATATTATTCCAGCAAGGTGAAGTCTTTCAATCTGTGTATGCCGTGCGTACAGGTGCATTGAAAACTTACACGATTGCTTCTGGTGGTGAAGAGCAGATTACTGGCTTCCATCTTGCCAGCGAGCTTATTGGTTTATCAGGCTACGACAGTGGCACCTACCCACTCACGGCAAAAGCATTAGAAACAACCACCGTTTGTGAAATCCCAATTTCTCAGTTAGATCAACTTTCAGATGAAATGCCTGAATTACGCCGTCAGCTAATGCGTAATATGAGTGGTGAAATTCGCCACGACCAAAACATGATGATGTTATTAAGTAAAAAGAACGCTGAAGAACGCATCGCTTCTTTTTTAGTAGACGTGTCTGAGCGCTTCGTACGTCGTGGTTTCTCTCATACTCAATTCCGCCTATCGATGTCTCGTGTCGACATTAGTAATTACTTAGGCCTTGCGGTAGAAACCGTAAGTCGAGTTTTCACTCGCTTCCAAAAGAACGAACTGATTGCAACTCAAGGCAAAGAAATCACTTTATTGGATGCCAAGACTTTATTTGTCATGGCTGGTAAAGCCGAAGCAGAACGTAACGACTGCGCTCATAGCAAAACGTAGTTCGATATAGATACTTTATTGCCATAAAGCGAGCGGCTAATACTGACGTATTAATGCCGCTCAACGTTGTTACCTCCTTCTTTTTTAATACTTCTTTTCCAACCGCATACCTTAATCATCAGAAAATTCATAATCCATCGTTATTATTGAAGTTTTTGAGCCTTATTAGTATAAAAATCAGGCAGTTAATTCATTAGTGCTCTAAGATATAGAGATTACGTGGGCTTGGCCCAATTAGTGCTCTTCTAATGAGGAATACGCTACTTAAGGAAAGAACAATGGGAATTTGTGCTTCTGAGCTACGTCAATGGGTGATAAAACCAACCCTTAAACGTCTTGGAGTTTATAGCAAAGCCGCTGAAAATTTATTATTAGCCACCGCTGCACAGGAGTCTGGCTTAGGCTCTCATCTAAAACCTGCTGGACAAAGAGCCTTAGGCATCTATCAAATTCATAGCTTAGCTCACCGCCATATTTGGGATGATTATCTTGCGCTTCATAGTGATATGGCCAGCTTGGTTCGCGGGCTTGCGAGCCAACACGACTTTTTAACTCAGCCTCATGCAGAACTGGCAACCAATTTATCTTATGCGACCGCCATTGCTTGGTTTATGTATGCTCGCAATGAAAACTTCAGCCTACCAAAAAGCAATGATATTGAAGCAATGGCAGTGCTTTGGAAGCGTTTTTATCACCCCAAAAGTAAAAGTTCCACCAAGGATTTCTGCAAAAATTTTGAACATTACGTTATCGCTGAAGAAGTTGCTGCGTAAGTCAATTTATAAGAAATTCATCAGACTTACTTGTAAACTGCAATACAACACTAGTTTCCCTTGCCTCATTCTGCTATAAATCCTGTTTTCTGCGCTATCACATTTTTTGATAAGGCATTTTTTGGAGTAGGCATGTCGCAACTTTTGTCAGATACATCAGCACCATTGATTGAATCTTTGAATAAAAAACAACGTCTTGAGTACAATAAACTCAATAAACGGCTTCGCCATAACGTTGGCAAGGCAATTCAAGATTATCAAATGATTGAAGACGGCGACAAGATAATGGTGTGCTTGTCGGGGGGCAAAGATTCTTATGCCATGCTGGACATTCTACTAAGCCTTAAAAGAAGCGCACCGATCCATTTTGATATTGTTGCAGTCAACATGGATCAAAAACAACCTGGGTTTCCTGAGCATATCCTGCCCGCCTACTTAAAGACTCTTGGTGTCGATTTTCACATTCTAGAAAAAGATACCTACAGCATTGTTAAAGAAAAAGTACCCGAAGGTAAAACAACCTGCTCTCTATGCTCTCGTCTGCGCCGTGGCAGTCTTTATGGTTATGCCGAAAGCATTGGCGCCAACAAGATAGCACTTGGCCACCACAGAGACGACATTGTAGAAACGCTCTTCCTGAACATGTTCTACGGTGCAAAACTCAAATCTATGCCACCTAAGCTACTGAGCGACGATAAAAAGAACATCGTCATTCGCCCATTGGCTTACTGCAAAGAGACCGATATTGCCGAATTTGCTCGATTAAAAGAGTTCCCTATCATTCCTTGCAACCTATGCGGTTCACAAGAAAACTTACAGCGTCAAAATATCAAAAAGATGCTCAATGATTGGGAAAAAGATCAGCCTGGACGCAGTGAAAACATCTTTCGATCAATCGCGAATATTGCGCCATCACAACTGGCCGATAACGATTTATTTGATTTTAAAGGCTTGCAGCAACAGCAACAAAAATCTCATCTAGGTGAGCGCCTGCCGTTGTTCAATATAGATAGCTCTACTAGTAGCAATGCGAATGTTGAAGATGACACTCTTATTGAAACAGCACCCGTAGCATTAGAAGATGCAGTACAGGATTTTCAGCCATAAAAAGGTAGCATAAAGGGTGCTTAAACTGACTACTTTAAGGCAGTTTAATGCCCCCATCTAAAAGTCGAGTTGTATGGGCTTCATACTCTCCCGGACCCATTAGATAGAGTGTTAAACGAAAACGACTTTCATCAACAATATCTTCCATAATCGTTTCAATAGAACAAGCCCCCGCCATTAATCGCCCTTCGGGTAAATCAAAGCGATAATAGTGATCCTGATTAATTTCTTTAATACCTATCGTTGATAGCGGCGCTTCCTCTGTTCCTGCAATGCCTTCTCGTAACCATTGAACATATAAACGATGCGCGCCTTTCTCCTCGACCTGCATCAAGCGGATCGTGCCCCGAGTCGTAGCAGATCGCCAAGGACAAATCTGTCTTAACTGCTTAATGCTTGAAGGCATTTTATAAAGCGCTTTGATATAAACATCTTCTGCCACGGCATGGCTGGACATTGTGGCCATTAAAAGTGCTGCAACGGGCAACAAAGTTGAAAGTGGGGATAACAAGCGGACTAGGATCATCACCAAAACATTACGATATTGCATGTAAACCTCAAATTTTCCTTAAGTGCTCAAGACTATCTCGAACTGTCTCGAACTGTCGATGGTCTCTTTAGATTAGCAGTAATATTAGGTTTAGCCGCTCTAACCTAATATCTAAGCAACTATTTTAAGCAACTATTTTAAGCAACTATATTTAAACAACTAGATGTACCAGCACAGATCGCACAAACAAATATCGCCTTAATTCGTTACCTCTACCTAGTCAATAATTCGGTTAAGAATCAAAAGTTAAAACCGATGGCGCTTGATACCAAGTCTTATTATCCCAAACAGGCTTTTGGTAATGTATGGCAACAATGCAATAGTTCACAGTCCCTTTTGGCAGCTTAACCTCGACTTCATCTTCCAGGCGCTTACCCAACAGTCCGCGCGCGAGTGGCGCATCAACACTAATATAGTCATTAGGCAGGTCAATCTCATCTTCACCAACCACTCGATAACGGTATAAGACTTCATTATCATCTTCTAGCTCAATCCAAGCGCCAAAATAAATTCGCTCAATATCAATCGGAGGTCGATCGATCACTTCACAGATCTCTATCCGTTTGCGTAAAAATCGAACGCGCCTATCAATCTCGCGCAAGCGCTTCTTACCATAAATATATTCTGCATTTTCTGACCGATCGCCGAGCTTAGCCGCGTCAGACACTTGCTGAGTAACAACGGGCCGATCCTTGCGCCAAAGAAAGTCTAACTCATCTCTCATTTGCTGCAGGCCCCTAGGAGTGATCAGGTGTGCACGCCTAGGCAGTGGTTTTTTCTCTTTATTGTCGCTCATATCAAACTTTGTCGTATACTCAATTTAACCGCATAAAATACTATAACCCAGTCTATTGCGAGTGTGTAGAAGTGCAGCTCTTCTCTCGAACTAAGTAGCGCAAAAATAAAAAGGGGATCACTATCAATCAATTTTGTCATGTAGAAAAACCAGAGACTGTTGAAGATCAAATTACGGAATTACTCGATGTGCTTGATCTTTTATTAGCCGAGACTCCAGAAGGTTTTACCGAACATCAGCTTTTAAAACGACTACAACAGCCGCCTCATGCGTTCTTTGCTGCGGATGCGCTGCATAATCCATTATTATTATTTCAAAGCCATTTTTTGTTATTTCATTGCCTTTATTTATTACGCAATCGCTGGCAACAAAACCACCATGCTAAGTTAGAAATTTCAGCAATCAATATTAAAAAGACGGTCATCGATGCACCTGCAACAATGACAAATTCAATTGCAGAGGGGTATTCTGAAAAGGATACGTCACTACGCCACGCAGATCCTTTAGCGCAATATTATTTAGACTGGTCGCATTTTTCCAGTACCAGCAGTGATGATGTTGATGAATTACTGACTAGTTTTTGGAAAAAAGTTTGGGTACCGCAACCACAAGAAGACATTCAACAAGCGCTTATAATAATGGAGCTTGAAGCCCTCGTTCCATTACCGCAATTAAAACAACAATATCGGCGTCTAGCCCAGCGTTTTCACCCAGATAAAGGGGGTGAAAGTGATCATTTTAAGAAGATTTGCCAAGCCTTTCACCAACTGAGACAATGTCAAAATTGAATCGCCCCACCCTGATTTTTTATAAGATGAATCCTATGACGCTTTCAAGATTAACTTCTGTTTTATTCGCTCCCATTTTTATCTTGTGGAGTATTTCAACCAACGCCCTTGTTGTTTTGCAATATCATCACGTTGACGAAACCAGCCCTGCATCGACTACGATCAGCCCTGAAAAATTTTTACAACATATGCAATTGATTGAAGACTTAGGTTTAGAAGTCGTCGATCTAGAGCCTGCAACACGCGCACTGCTATTGCAAGAAACTAACAGCACGGAATCTAATAGCAAACCTACCGTGCAAGTTGCCATCAGTTTTGACGATGCCTACTCTTCGATTTTTGATAATGCTTACCCAGAATTAAAACGCCGCAACTGGCCTTTCACCGTATTTGTGAATACCCGTCCTGTTAATCAAGAAAATCGTGGCATCATGACCTGGGCTCAATTAAAGCAGTTAGTTGATGATGGGGTTAGTATTGCAAACCATTCTGTTACTCATGCTCACTTACCGACGATTCCAGCAGGTTTAACTCTGAATGAGTGGCTGGATCAAGAAATTTTAGTCGCACAGCAAGAATTACAACAACGTCTTGGCACTGTTGGTAATATGCTGGCATATCCTTATGGTGAATTTACGCTAGCCATGATCCCTTGGTTGGAAAAACACGACATGCTGGCGTTTGGTCAACAGTCTGGCCCTATTGGTAAATCAAGCCACCCTCAAGCTTTATCACGCTTCCCTGCGGCGGGTATTTATGCCGATGTCGACAACTTAAAAACAAAACTATTAAGTCTAGCCCTACCCATCGATAAGTCTCAGCTGCATGACCCGATTGTTGCCGCAGAAAATAATCCTCCAGAGTTCAAGGTTAAATTGCTGGATGCTGATTATAACCCAGCGAACTTACAGTGCTTCGCCAGCCAACAAGGTGCTATTGATACTAAGGTTGAGATGGTGAATTCAGAACGTATGCTAACGGCACAAGCATCTGCGCCACTCACTGGTGCTCGTGGCCGTTATAACTGCACCGTGATCAGTCCTCAAAAAGGCCGTTTTTATTGGTACTCTCAGCCTTGGCAGTTTTTTTAAAAACTGAATATAGATATTGATTCAGTACGCACACTCTTTTTCAATGTGCCGCAACTGAATTTCAATCGCTTTATAGCCAGGTAATTTTTGGGCCATTAAGCGATAAAAGTTAGCACTATGATCAAAATAGTGACTGTGGCACAGCTCATGAACGACGACCATCTCAATAATATTAGGGCTAAGTTCAAGCAACTTTAAATTTAAGTTGATATAGCCCTTACTCGATAACGACCCCCATCGACTGCGCATCTTTTTTACCCGCAAAACCGGACGAGAGATGAGTGCGCCTTGTGCAAAATGTGGCCACCACTGATCGATTAATTGCTCAAAAACTTGTTTGGCTTGCAAACGCTGCCAGCTCTCTATTTTTGCCAATAAGTTTTCTTCCGACCAAGCTTGTGGGTAATAGCAGGTATCTTCAATCAATATGGGCTGTCGACTTTTCTGCGCACTCTGCTGAAAACGGTAAAACTTGCCCAGGTGCTGCATTTTTTCACGCTGAGCTTGCTGTGAATCATCAAACTGCTCTAAGCGCTTCTCTAGCCACCCCGTATGCTGAGATAAAAAAGCCATAAGTTCATATTTTGGACAGCGCAACGGCACTTTTACTTCAATCTCTCCCTTGGCATTAACCCCGAGACGCAATGATTTACGCTTCATCGCATGAATAGTCACCGCAACTTCACGACCCAGTAACTGAATTGACGTTTGATGAATGGATTTATGGGGTGCAGATTGCCTCAACGGACTCATGTTCTTTGTCTTTTCCTGATATAATTACGATAATTATTGGAGAGTATTGTATGTCTGACTTGTTATCGATCCCAGCTTTAGATGAAGATGAATTAGAACTTCTTGGCCAAATGCTTGAAGATGAGCTTGAACGCCAGGATTCGTTTGACTTTTTTGAAGCCCACGGTCTTATTACCGCGATTAAAACAGGGCCTATCGAATTCGAGTGGTCGCAAATTTACGAAATGATATTCCCTGAAAAAACAGCGTTTAATGACGAACAGCTAGAACGCGTGCAGCGTTTGCTAAGAAAGCTGGGGTATGAGATTCAAGCGTGGCTGGATTATGGTGAAGACTTCCCAGTTCCTTGCGATTTAACTCTACAAGTTGAAGACGATGACGAAGAAGGTTCTCCATTAGAAGCTTGGGCTGCTGGGTTCATGGCAGGAATTTTACAAAACGAAGCTGCTTGGTACGCCAAGGATGAAGAGAAAATGGCTGAGTGGATTTTCCCTATTATGTACGCATCAGGGCTTTTTGCAGAAGAAGCCGAAATGGCCGAAATTGATGAAGATGGCGATTTATCAGATCAAATGTGCAATAACATCCCACCAGCGATCATTGAAATGTTTTTACATTTCCATGCATCTAAAGGGTAAGTATTAAAACCGCTAAAAAAAGCTAATCTTTCTTATACCCATAGGCCGCTTCAATGCAGCGGCCATTATCACTGAATTTTACACTCTCACACAGCTGATTCACTAAAGATAAGCCTCGGCCATGACTTTGATCCCCTGAACGACTAGCGACTTGCGGGTAATCAAAGCCTTTCCCACTGTCTGTCACAATAAAGCTCACAACGCCTCCCGTAGGAAGCAATTGATGCGTTATCTGTATATTCATCCGCCCTTGAGAATACGATTTAAGACGCTTTTCTCTTTCACCGTAATACTCGACTAAGCCACCAGAGCCTTCTTTTAAGCTAGACTCCAAACCTAATACGCCGTGCTCTAAAGCATTATTAAACAACTCTGTTAATAACAAGAGTAAAGTAGGTTTATGACGGTATAAACCAGAGGCTTCACCCATCATATCGACCAGCTGAGATACAGGGCTACCTAAACGCAACGCTTCAATTTTTAAATCTAATGTAATGCTCCACGGTATCGGCGCACGCTGATTTCCATAATCTTCTTGCTCGGAATGAAGGTCACTTGCTTTGAACGTAACCTTGCCCGCATTGATGCACACAAGACTAATGTCATCATCTTGGTTGAATACCCCTGATTGTTGGCCCGTGAAACGATAGAGCCCTTTACGTACTTTTTCAATATCACATTGCGAGCGCTGCAAAGCCGTTTCAAATCGCTGACGACCGAAGAGTTCACCATTATCATTACTGGCTTCTAAAATTCCGTCGGTATACAGAATCACTTTATCCGTAGCCTTAAGCGCATATTCCGTACATTCCGTATTAAACTTTTCGTCTTCTGATATCCCCAAAGGCATGTGTAAAGAGGATATTCGCTGCTGAATTTCAAACTGATCGTCTAAAATTAAGCTGTCATGCAGCCCCCCAGCCCAAATATTCAGTTTGTCACCCGCGGCGTTTAATTCGGCAATAACTGCTGCACAAAACATGTGATCGGGTAAAAAATCGACCAATACCCGGTTCATCTCTCTCGCCAAATCCCCTACCGATAAATGTTTATGCACAAAAGAGTGGAATGATTGCGACAAAGGCAGGCTACCTAATGCAGCAGGCAAGCCATGACCAGTAAAATCCCCCAGCATAATAAAAACACCGCCCGCAGGCGATTTAGCAATAAGAAGAACATCTCCATTAAACTGGGAAGCACTGGAAATATAAGTTTGAATACTCTCGCAATTTTGATGATTAACCTGGGTTGCATGATCAAAGACATGCTGAGCCATCTCTTGCTCTTGAATAAGGCGAGTGTGTAAATAGGTAAGTTCTTCATGCTGTTTTTGCGCTTTACGATGCAGCTCAATGGTTCTAATATGGGCCGCAATTTTTGCATTGAACATCACTTGGTTAAAAGGCCTGACCAAATAATCATCGCCAAACTCTAAACACCGCACTAAAGCATCTTCATCTTGCAACGCCGTGATGAAAACAATAGGCACAAAATAGTCGCCAATAACCTCTTTTAGCTGTTTCGCGGCTAGATATCCATCCACCCCCGGCATCACGACATCCATAAAAATAACATCGGCTCCATGAGTATCATAAGCCTGCAACGCTTGTTCTGCACTGCCGCAAGTAATCGCCACATGGCCGTTTTGCTTAACCAAGTGTGATAATAAAATGCGATTGGCTTCTAGATCATCAACAATCAAAATACGCACGATCAATCCACCTTAAAAAAATGATCAAGTCTGGCCGCTAATAATGCACCCCGGACATGAGGCCGACAATGCTTCAACTCAAGGCAGCCAACATCCAGATTCAACTCTTTTTTTAGTGTTAATAACAGCCCCATTCCAGAGCTGTCCATGTGCTCAGACCGTGCTAGATCAATCACTATCGTTTCAATGGGTTCTTTTATATCGCGGGTATAAGCGTCGCGAAAGTCTTGTAATATAGAAAAATCAAACCGACCTGAGATGGCAACCTCTAACCGATTGCCTTGCTGGGTCTTAGTAACCACTGCCGTCATACATATAACTCCTAACTATATGCATTTTAGTGTAGATGCTATTTAGCCTATTGTTAGTCGGAGTCTTGTGCCAACCAGACTTCAACTCGACGATTTTTATAGCGGCCCGCATCACGTTCGTTGGAAGCCACCGGAAGCTGTCCGCCATAACCATAAGAGTGTTTAGGGTAAACACCCTGCCTAACCAACTCTCGACGAACCGCCATCGCTCTCAACTTAGACAATAACTGCGCGCGCTGTGGAGATTTCTTTTGATCGCCAAAACCAATCAAGATCAGTTTTTTATCTGAATGCTTAGCCATAAACTGCGTTAAACGTTCAACATCTCTTAAGGCACGATTATCTAATTGGGCACTGCCTTCTTTAAATCGAAAGTTCACCGTTAAGCGCTTCCCAGAAGGTGTCATTTCTTTAAAGTCTATTGGCAAGCCTTGGTAAGCTAAAGGCTCTACCGCTTCTACATATTGAGCAATAAAACCATTCTCGGCGACCGTAGACTGTCCTGAGATTCCTTCTACGAAGGCAATAAATTCTTTAACGTGAGGATTCACTGGTTCGTCATCAATATAAAAATACAGACGCCTAGAAAGCGCATAGTCTTCCGTCGCAATACTCAATGTATTTGGTGTCAGTGCTTTACCAAAACCATCAGAGATCGATATTAATTTTGCCTGTCGAACAGAAGGCAGCCCAACAAAACCAATGCCATTAATATCCCGGCTCACCTCATCAGATAAGTCATCATTAGACTCAAAACGTTTTGACCCAGCCTTCAAAGAGTATTCCTTGCCGAGCACCATGCGTTTAAAGCTATCCCAAGTTCCCGATTGATCATCACGACTGTATAGATTGATTTCGCCGCGACGGCCTCCTAATTGAGACCAATCATATATCTCTCCTGAAAAAACCTGTCCAAGCTGTTTTACACTCAACTGCTGAATCGGATTTTGAGAATGAATAATAATGGCCAAGCCATCAATGCCAATGATATGTTCCGAACGTTTATCGGTCAGATTGGCAAAATCAGCCAAGGCATTCACTTCTTTTAACTTAGCGGGTCGCGACGCTGCAGCAATATCGGCAGCTCCCGTTTTCAAACCTTTAAAACCTGTGCCACTACCATGAGCCGCTATATCAACCGATACCATGTCTTGCAAGTCACCCATTTTGGCTTCTATACGGCTTTCATTAATACCACGGCGGGTAATCTCAACATCAATCGCACCTTTCGACACCAAAAAAGCTTTTACTAGTTCAGGCGCAAGCCTAGCACCAATGGTATTCGAACCATGAATAGTAAAAAGCGGCTCTGCTGAAAGCGAGGGCTGTGATATTGAATAAAATAATAAAGCAGAAATGAAACGAAAGATAAAACGAAAATGAAAAGGGAAAGCTAAGTTACACATACAGTACTGCACCATCTGAAGGTTATGATGGCGCACGTTACTGCATGATTATGACAGTTTTATTACAAATAGTGATAACAGCTCAGAACTGATCAACTATTGTACGTTTTTGATCATAGGCACACTGGCCTGCTGATATTTTTCCAGCTTGAGCATTTCAACCATCTGCGTCATCGTACCGTAAGGCGTATCGACCACTACGCTATTCGCCAACCAAGTAGGCAAACCACCACCAGGATTAGCATGTATTTGATAAGTCACCAATACCTGACCAGCTTCTTTCGGCTCAAACAACCAAAATCCACTCATACGCGCAATTCGAACATAATCATCATCTTTTGGTAGTCGGTCGTCTAATGTATTAATAGCAACTGTCACCACCAAAGATTCCGGGTCCTGAGTCATAGAAGACTGAATAACCGCATCACGGTCGCTCACAGGCCAGGGGGCGCCATTTATAAAATAAATAACCGCGTTTAACTCATCCGTACGCTCAACAATTTCAAATTTTTCACACAAATGCATCCACTGCGTTGCCGCTTGGTCATCTAATAATAAAGCCGCTAGAGTTTTCATGGTCGTTTTAACCATCATTTCCCCTTTGAACTCTTTTAAATCAGAATTTTCTACCTGACGCGTAAAGATTTTAAGATTAATGTCCTCCTCTTCCTTCTCCAATTCCCATTCACTGGTTTTGGCATGAGAAGAAAAGGTAAACAATGTAGACAGTAGTACGATAATAAATAGACGCATAAACTCTATTCCAAATAATTATAATTGTTTATGCACTCTACACTACTCTTATCAATTATGGATAGGTACTATTTTGCCAGATTAATGAGAGTAGATGACCTGCCTTACTCCCCCCCGTGGCAATTTGGCGATGCCTTGCTGGCATTACCTGCTTTCTCCCATTCTTCAAGCGTGAATAAATGCAATGCAATGGCATGAACTTCTCCAGCCAACTCTTCCGCTAAAGCTTTATAGACCATTTGATGGCGAGCGACGGCACGCTTACCTTCAAAAGAGGTACTCACCAATGTGAGGTTAAAGTGAGAATTCGTCGCTGGCCCAGAGTGCATCTGGCTCTCATTCAAAAGAATCAACTCCTGAGGTGCAAATTCCTGCTCAATCTTACTACGAATAATCTGATCCATTGTCGTCCCCTGTGTGTTTGTCATAACGTATTTCTCATAAATAGTACTGCCTCTTCTTGATGGCTCAGATATACTAGCGCCATCACATTGCACGTCGAGTAAAACTCGGTATTGTATACGTATTACATTAAAAAAACGGATCTGAACTATGCAAGCCCCAGAGCTGACCAATACCCAAGCCCTTATTGACCGCTATTATACCGAAGAGAAAGCAAAAAAAGAGCAAGCATTAACCCGTGCAACCTTAAATTTGCAATTAGACGCGAATGATTTAGCCATGCTAAGCATTATTGCTAAGCGCTTTGGCAAGTCTCGTGATGAGCTGGCCAAGGACGTATTGAGTAATGCTCTTATCGATTTACTGACCCAGTTAGAGCCGGGTGAACGCAAGCTTATTGCCCGCGATGCTGATGAAATGGGCGCTTCGATGTCTCGTGAAATCGCAGAAGAAAATGGTCTGAAAGATGTCGAGCATAAACCAAATGTCTGGACAGGTCATGAGCGCAATATCGCTAGAGTTGAAAAAAAGCGCGCTAAAGAATTAGAAGAAGCCCGTAAAGCCGCGAAAAAATCTCAAGCATCTGCGAACTTTAAAGAAGAAGTTAGCACAAGCAACGAACAATCGATGCAAGTATCAGAGCAAAAACCTGATGCAGACCATACCGATTCAATGACTAAAATCGACGCGCTCGAAACTAGCGATATTGAGACCAACGATATCGAAGCCGAGTCTCATCAAGCAGAAGTAGAGCCTGAGTCAGCAATAGAAACAGCTGAATTAGATTCAACAGCTGCATCAGAAGATACTGCTGATATACCAAGCGAAGAACAAACGTCTGTCTTTGCTTAAGCTGTATTTGTCTTATAAATAGGTCTATCTCATAGACCTATTCCTCCCTCTTTTAGAATTACTGGAAAAACATTTTTATGGCCATTAACTGGTTCCCAGGGCACATGAACAGAGCCCGCAATCAAATCGAAGAAGCCATGCCTGATATCGACTTGGTTGTTGAGGTTTTGGACTCTCGCTTACCTTACTCCAGTACCAACCCTCTCGTAGACGAACTGCGTGTAGGCAAGCCTTGTATCAAAGTGCTCAACAAAGCCGATTTATCCGATCCTAAAATAACTAAGTTATGGATCGAGCATTTTGAAAAACAAGACAATACCCACGCCCTTGCGTTAGTGGCAGAAGATCATAAACAAAGCCAAAAGCTCATTCAGCTGATCAAGAATATTGTTAATCAAAGCGAAGATAAAAAGACCAATATTCGCGTCATGATTATGGGCATTCCTAACGTTGGCAAATCTACCCTAATCAACTCCTTGGCAGGACGCTACATTGCCAATACCGGTGATGAACCTGCAGTAACCAAACGCCAACAGATGATAGATCTGAAAAACGGTGTTGTGTTAAGCGACACCCCAGGGATTTTATGGCCGAAATTCGAGAACTTTCATAGCGGCTACCGCCTAGCCACCAGCGGCGCGATTAAAAATACCGCCATGGAATATGAAGACGTCGCCATGTACGCGCTAGAGTATCTTTCCAAAGCCTATCCTGAAGCATTAATGACTCGTTATAAGCTAGAAGTGCTACCAGAATCTGGAGAGAGTTTACTCGACATGGTTGCCCGCAAACGTGGCTGTATTCGCAGCGGGGGTAAGGTTGATTTACATAAGGCTGGCGAAATCGTATTACACGACTTCCGTTCAGGAAAAATTGGCTTATTAAGTTTAGAAACACCTGAAATGATGGTGGCAGAAGAAATCATTGCGGAAGAATTGATTTTGGCAAAAGAACTGGCCAAAGCAGAACGCAAGCGTTTAGCCCTAAAAGGAAAACGCTTCCAAACACCTAAGAAAGAAAGACCCGCAAAATAACCAACCTTAAAAGATCAATTATTGGGCAGCACTGCAAGCAAGTACGCTGCTGCCAAATGATGATATTCCAGTAAAAAGTTCACATCAAAATACGAGTTCATCTTGAAACTGAGCAAGCGATTAGCACAAATAGAAGCCCTAATAACCACAGATTACGACCATATTTGGGATACCTGCTGTGATCACGGACACTTAGGCACGAGCTTAATATCTCATCAAAAAGCACCCAACATTCACCTTGTCGACATAGTGCCTGAACTGATTACGCCACTTGATGAAAAGCTATCGCGCTTATTTTCTAACCCCTACTCGCCTTCTACTTCAGATGCTGACTCACCGACGCCAACCCAATGGAAAACTCATTGCCTTGATATTTCAGCACTGCCGCTGCAGCAATACTCGGGGAAACACCTGATTATTATCGCCGGCATTGGTGGTGATTTAATGATTGAGTGCATGAAAAGCATTATCAGCAAACATCCAGCACTAGAAATCGATTTCTTAGTCTGCCCAGTACGTCATTTACATACGCTAAGACAGCAACTGATAGAGCTTAAGATGACGCTAAAAAAAGAAGTATTGATCAAAGATAACAATATCTTTTACGAAATAATGCTGCTCTCGAACACCTCCCTTCCAACGAATAAACAAATACCGTTAAAACAAGTAAGTCCGGTAGGTGAAGCTATTTGGCAAGGTGAAACAGCAGAAGAAAGAAGAATTGCAGAGGAATATCTCAAGATAAAGATACAACATTATCAGAGAATGCAGCCTTGGTTAGATGATCCTGAGGTGGAAAAAATAATCAAAGCTTACCAAGATATTACCATCGAAACAGTGGGGCACTAATCTCGCGATCAGCGACGTCTGTCAATTTGAAAAGTAAAAATAGCTAACACCTAAGTAGGTGAGATAGCCAGATAACAGTAATACGCCCTCTACTCGGCTCAGCTTTCGAGAGGTAAAGAGAAACAGATACAGCACAATCGATACGCCAAGCATAACCCATTGATCAAACTGTACCACTCTGCCTTTTACCTCAATCGGCTGCAGGATGGCCGATACGCCTAAAATACCTAATAAATTAAATATATTACTGCCCAATATATTACCGACGGCAACATCAGCATGCTTGCGAAGGGCTGCCATCACTGAAATAGTAAGTTCCGGCAACGATGTCCCCACAGCCACCAGCGTTAGACCAATTAAAGCTTCTGAAACACCCAGACCTTCTGCAATTCCAACAGCTCCTTTGAGCAATACCTGAGATCCTACTATTAACAAAACAAGCCCACCAATAACTTCAGCTAGGGTCCAGATAAGCGATTTAGGGACTACCGTTATCTCTAAAGCTTCGGCCTTATGCACTTCCCCTGATAGCGAGGATTCTGATGTTGTAGAATTTTTACTCTCTGTCCAATAAGCCCAAACCAAATACAGAATAAGCAAGATCAGAAGAATCATCGCATCTATTAAGCCGAGCGAACCATCAAGAGCAAGAAGAATAAATAGAAAACTTGAAGCCATAACAACCAAGGCATCACGACGCAGTGACAAAGGCGATATAACCAGAGGCGTAATGGCAGCACAAATGCCTAAAATCAGTAGAATATTAGCAATATTACTGCCCACTACATTACCGATAGCAATATCAGGCTGACCACTTAAGGCCGCCTCAACCGACACAACCAACTCGGGCATCGAAGTACCGAATCCGACAATAATAAGCCCTGATAGCAGTGGCGACATTCCTATTCGATTAGAAACACCCAGCGCCCCGCGAATTAAAAACTCACCTCCCGCCGTCAATACTCCTATGCCTAATAGAAGGTAAAAAACATCTAGCATGACCAAACTCTACTTTTTGTATCGTTCAAAAAATTATTGATCGCATTAAAACTCAGACGGCTGTCGCTGCCTCACCAACCAATATGATATGCCCAGCGCCAGCGTTACCAATGCAAGACCGATAACTTCATCTGCAGAGACAATTTTAAGATCCAATACAATAATTTTACGCGCAACGGCCATCAATGCGGTTGCAATAACCAACTCGACGGGAATGATATTCGAACCAAGATATAAGCGAATATTAATAAAAATTTCAACCGCAATTAATACCAGCATTACAGCGCCAAACGTCTGCAGGATATCCTCAGCATCGAGAATGAAATATGGAGGTAAAGCCAGCTTGTTGTATACGACATAAACAACATCTGCTATGCCCCAAAAAATCACAAAAACCATCAACACGGAAAGCACTTTTATCGCAAACCGAATCAGGCGATGTAATATTTTTAATAACGGATCAGAATGATCTTCTGGTAATTCTTCATGCTTCATAATACTTTCCCCAAATTGATACTATCAATAAATGATATCCATTTTACAAGCTATTGTAATACCCCCGTAGATTAATAACAGCTATATACAACCCGACTCCATCGCTTGCTGGGTTAATGCCTCCCTAAAATCAGGATGGGCAATACCAATCAAGGCTTTGGCGCGCTGCGGCAAAGAAAGTCCCTTCAAATCAACACAGCCATATTCCGTAACGACAAAATGAGTATCCATTCTAGTATCGGTTACTGCACCGCCGTCTAAGCGCAAAACAATACGGCTAACCGCGCCTTTTTTCGCTGTTGCATTAAGTGCAATAAATGAGCGACCTCCCCGTGATGAATAGGCCCCACGCACAAAATCCAATTGCCCACCCGTACCAGAAAAAGTCTGCCCGGCTATTTGCTCAGCATTTATTTGACCGGATAAATCCACCTCAATCGCCGCATTAACCGATACCATATTATGATTTTTCTGAATAATACTGGGGTTATTAACCCACGATGCCGGATAGCCTACGATAGATGGATTATCATCCATAAAGTCATACATGGCCTTATCGCCCAGAGCGAGGGTAAAAATATGCTTATGCTGCATCCAGCTTTTTTTCTTACCGTTAATCACCCCAGTACGAATTAAGTCCACCATTGCGGGACAGAATAGTTCGGAGTGCAAACCTAAATCCTTATGGTTTTTTAAAAGACTCAATACCGCACTCGGCACACCCCCAACTCCCATTTGCAAAGTATCACCATCGTTAATACGATCAGCAATTAAGTGGGCAATTTTAATATCAATATCAGAAGGAGGATGAGATGGTATTTCGGTTAGCGGGGTATGGTATTCAATGATCGCGTCGACTTCCGATATGTGAACTGAACACTCACCAAAAGTCCGTGGCATATTGTCATTAACCTCAACCACAACATGGTGCGCCTTGCGAATAACACTCGCACCGTAATCTGCATTAGTCCCTAGGCTAAAATAACCGTGTTTATCCATCGGCGATACCGTCACCATAAAACAATGCGGTTCAATTTGCTCGGTTAATAAGCGCCCTACCTGATGAAACGTTGCAGGGACAAACTCCATCAACGATCGATTAGGCAAGCACTTCAACGCCGCCCGATCATGACTGCTCATAAACAAAGGCCGAGGGCATATCTTGTGAGACAACTCAGGTTTTAATAGTGTTTCACTCAGCACCTGACTGCCGTGCATATAATAAATATTCAATACTGAAAAGTCGTCTCCTTTAATAATATTCGCGACCGCCTCAACCAACCGAGGCGGCATAGCTACGCCCATACCTAAAATAAGATTTTGCTTATCTCTTAGCACAGCGCATGCGTTCTCTGGGCTCGTCAGTTTCTGTTGGTACAGTATCTCGACATCCATATCATTTGACCTTGTTTAACAGCATGTAACTATAATAATTCACCATAATCATTAACGATTACAACAAACGTTCATGACATATTGATTTTCATCAGCAACTCATACGTTAATCTATTTTTTGAAACTGTAAGAGTTCCTCTCCTTCAGAATCAAAAAAACGTAGCTTTAGCCCTTTTAATTGATAACTTTTAACGTTGTTAAGCTGCTGATTAAAACGATCGGGGACATCCATTGGATGACAAAACATGCGAGTCCCTGCAATAGGACCCAAGAGGATTTTTTCGTTATCAAGATAATCAATATTGGCAAAAAATCCGTTACAGCCATCATTGCCTATCAGCTTCATATCTCGCAATTGAATTTCCAGCTGTGGTCTTTGTATTACCTCCTCAAGCACAGCTTTCTCACCCAGAATACTTTCTAGCGCCCAAATATCATTCAGTATTAATTTTGCATCGGTTTTTTCTAACTCTTGAGGCAAAGAAGATTTATAAGAAGAGGCATCTGCGGGCATTGGTTCTGTTAACGAACAGGCAGATAGCAACGCCAGTAAAAAGATGACCATTAATTTTGATAGATTCATATACACTCCATTTCACCGTATTTTTACATTAGCAAGCGACCTGTATTCACAAATCATTAAACACAAGACTGGGTTTCGTTTCTAGAAAACAATTTGCATTAAACTCTTCCGCACACATCGCATTGAGGGTCACTTCTTCATACATCCAATAAATCTGATTGGCCTCTAAAACGCTGTATCGCCAAGTATATCGAGCTTGAATCCAATGTTTATTCAATGGACCTAACACGTGAGGTTTCTCTCCGGCCCAATATTCCAACACAGGCCCTGTTGAGCTGTTAACAACTTGAAAACGATCAAACATCACCCGATCAGTTGATAAAACTGACGTTCGAATACGGCCTTCCTTAAAGACATTCGTGGCAATATCGTCACCGTGTTGCTCAAGAATACAAGGGGTATCAAAGATATTAAAAGCAGGATTAGTACTGACGGGAAAAACACAAGGTATTGCGCTACGAGCATCTTGATGTGACGCCGAATTTTGGCCTTTATCCCATTGTTTAATGGTAATTTGAAATATGAGTAAGCTCATTGCTTAGCCTTAATAATATATTATTTCATTGCACTACTGAGCCAGAAGATTAATCTCGCCCAAATCGATTCAGCTAAGTGAATTCAGCTAAAACAATTAAAATAAAATTCATATAAACCTGATTTTAAAATATAAAGGGAAGCCAAATGACCTCCCCTTTTTTATAACAAAGCCCAAGATAAATCGAGCGATTAATCTTGCAATGCCATAGCGGCCATTTTCATAGCACTTTCAAAAGACGCTGCGCCCGCAATGAATAAACCATTATGACAGAACATAGCATCGTCAAGATCAGTCACTTCTTGCAGCGCTTTATCAGATAAACCAGCCCAAGCTTTAGGTAATGATTTTCTATTTTCAAACGAGCCAGGTTCAACAGGCACCGTTTGAATTCGCCAGTCGCCAGAATTCGATGGGTAAACCATATATAAAGCATCTTCAGACAAGGCGTGAACCGTTCGTTTCCACGGCGTGTATTGCTCTAATACAATGACTCTTGGGTCTTCTGCATTCTCAATCGCTTTTGCCACGATCGCTTTTGCGTTAATACCACCGCTAGCCGATGCGATAAAACGCGTTAAAATACGTGATGCAAAATCAACGGCTTCATCAAAACACGTATCAAAGTGGCTCTCTTCTTGCCAAGTTGGGTTAAACATTGAAATAGTTTGGCTCAAGCTAATGCCTTCAGAAACACCTTTAACGTATCCACAATCGATGGCATCAATAGTAGACACAAGGCCTGCATCGACAGAGTTGGCTATGTCTTGGTTACCGCCACAAATCTCTAGACCATATTTCTTCCAAACAAGACCAAATGAAGAATAAGGAATACCGTTCTCACGCTCGCCTGCACCACCCCGTTGATGATGATCAAAACGACCCGTTTCCGGATCGTAGATACCACCGACATCAATCACAACATCCGCTTTACCGATAATTTCTAAATCGCGCGTGCGTACAAGAGTGAAAGACGGGAAAACATTTTTAAGGGCCGCGATGCTGAAAACATCGTCAGCATGAAAATTACCGTTGTGCGTTGCTATGGTTATATCAGTCATTTATTTAGGATCATTTAAAGATGAATAAAAAGATGCTACTGACGAAATCGCCAGTGCATGTGGTATTTAATAATTAATAGTGCGAATTCTATAGGAAGACCGCATACAAACATAGCCAACCCAGTGAAAGTCACACACCATAAGTAACCAATAACAGCAGTAAAAGGCCGACGATGCTAAACATAATCACGGTATCAAGAATGTCCATCGTATGGTCGTTTTGCAGTAGAGAGGCCAAAGTGTGTAACGTAGGAAATAGAAATACAAGCATCAAGATATGCGTCACTGAAAATTCAATCGGCAAATCAGGATGACCCGAATTAACGAATACCTGATAGTAAGCTATCGCTAAAAAAGTAAACGGCACAATTAAGAAAAGCACCTGAGCAATACCACCAAAAGCGTTTGCCAAGGCGATTCCGTATTCTTTTTTACGATGAGACGTCCATAAAATCACATATTCACTCATACCCGCAAAACCTGCCAATATAATCGCAGCAACAACGCCACTAAGACCGAAACCATCAATCGCCAAGGTTGCGAATACGGCTACCCGTTCGCCGCCAAGAAAAGCGCCCAAAATACCGAGCAATAAAAGGGAGAAAATAAAGGGCAGACTGTTTTTCTCGACATGCTTAAAAACCAAATCATGACGCAGTTCAACCTCTTCTTCTGTTAATTCAAGCACAGCATGCACCTCATCTTCCTCTTCTTCTTGATCCCTTACTATTTTGTAAATATAAACAACAAAAATGCACAGTAACAAAACCGCAAAAACGACTAAATCAATCGCTTCAAACGCTTTTTTTGGATGCTCGCCTAAAGAAAACGTCAGCATTATTAAGCCCATGACCAAACCAAGCATTCCTCCAGCAATGAGGATTTGTGTTCCAGAATCAGTGATCGGTTTAGGCATCAAGAACTTGCCATGCTGATCTCTAGGCAAGAAATAAGAGTAAATACTGAATACCAACGCATTATTGTATATCGTCACCATAGCGACTAAAAAAGCCGTTAGCGGATCGACCATCACAAGAAAGGCGATGACAACACATTCAGGAAGCGTCGAAAGTATCTCAGCAGCCGTCCCCGCAATATAATGTGTCCAGCGCATTCTCGCAGCAAACTGCTCCGTTGCCTTCACCAGAATCTGACAAGCAACCTGAACAATCAACAACCCCACTACCAGGCTGAAAAATGCATCTAAATATATGGGCAGCGTTACGCCAAAATGCTCAAGCAGAAACAAGACCAACCAAAGAAAATACCCTATCGACATACGATAGACCCAACCGGGCGCGCTATACTTTAATTTTTTGGGTGGCTGGCCAATATGCAGAATCGACAACCGTTCTGGATCGATGCCTGCGTTAGACAAACTCTCATCGACTTCTGGAATGGCGCCGGGCAAACCCGCGACAACCTCAGGTCTCACCGGAACATCATTGTTAAATCTCAAATTAGGGTTTTCTTTTTGCACAAAAGTCCTTCAAAACGGCTATCGCAATCGTGGTTAAATTTATAGATTCATCATGAATATTAAAGCTTCACGGCGCTTAAAAATCATTCCGTAAAAACAAAGAAAGTATAAAACCCGATGATAATTCATCAGGTTTTATACTCACCAATACCGCCTACACAGTATCTTCTTCATCTGCATAGATGGTTTGTAAACCATATTTCTTTCTTCGCAGGTCGCCAGAAATAGCCACGATGAGTGAAATCCCCATCAAAACCATCACAAAGCTGAAAGGAAGTGCTCCAATTACCATGGCCGTTTTGATCGCACTTAAGCCACCCGCAACAATTAAGCCACCCACAACCATCGCCAATGCAATACCCCAAAATATAATATGAAGACGCGCTTTCGGGCCATCATCACCAGCAGCATTAATCGTATTAATAATTAACACCGCACTATCGGCCGATGTAATGAGATACGTTAGTAACAAAATAACAATGATGACCGACATAAAGTAAGCGGCAGCATCACCTAGCATAACGTCTAACATAACAAACAACTTATCCGACAACGCCGCATTATTAATTAAACCGTTCGCTACATTAGAAAGCTCAAGGTCAATGGCCGTTCCACCCACCAATGCGAACCAAATAAAACAGATAAGCGATGGTACGATCATCGCCCCAAATATATACTCACGAATGCTTCGACCCTTCGATATTTTGGCTAAGAAAACCCCTACAAATGGCGCGAATGCAATCCACCAAGCGTAATAAAAGATAGTCCAACCACCCTGCCAGTCAGATAATGCATCCCCCACCTCAGTACCATCGGCCGTCCAAACTGTAAAAATATTACCTGGCAACGAGGTCGCATAATCCCAAATTCCGACAAAAAAGTTACTAAGACCGAAAAAGGTAGCACCAAATATTAAGAAAAAAGTAAGCACAAAAAAGCTCAATATCATATTGGTATTAGACAACCATTTTATACCTTTACCCACACCCGAAAGGGCCGATAACGTTGCACCCCCCATAATAACTAGCAAGGCGAAAATGATGCCTACCGTGGAAGTAGATTTAACACCTTCCTCATCGACTGAGTACAACCAATCACCAAAGCCAATGGTAGATAAGCCAGAAATAAACTGCTCGACGCCATAACCTAAGGTCTGCGATACACCCAGAACCGTTGCCACTACCGCAATAACGTCGATTGAATGACCAATTTTACCGGACAGCTTCTCGCCAAAAAGAGGCGCTAGCGAAGAACGAATCGTTAATGGCAAGCCGCGACGATAAGCATGAAACGCTAATGCCAAACCAACAACAGAGTAACAACCCCAAGCAGCAAAACCCCAATGGAGAAATGACCAAATATAAGCATCACGAATATTCCCGATTGTACCACCTTCGGTTACGCCCATAATCGTGCTTGGATTTTTAGCAAAGTGATACATAGGCTCTGCCGTTGCAAATGTCAGCATACCAATACCAATACCTGCACCAAACATCATGGATATCCAAGAGAAATTTGAATATTCAGGAACATCCTCACGACGCCCTAAACGCAGTTTTCCAACTTTCGGCCACAGCGCCATCGCACAGCAAAGAATGACAAAAAAAGCCATGGCATAAATATACCAGTAGTTAAAACCCGCAAGAATTAAAGTGTTGAGTTGCCCTAGAACAGAGGCAGCGTTTTCAGGAAAGGCGATCGCCCATAAAATTAAAGCCCCGACCAGTATTTTTGCAGTGATTGTAACGTCTTTACTAAAACCTCGATAAAAGCCAGATTGAGATACTCGAATAAGTAAGTTTGTAACGGGGGGTTTAATAAACATCTATAATGCCTATGCTGTTAATAGGCAATGCATTATAAAGAAAAGCGACATTCAGACAAGAATGGATAAGAGGCGTTTTAGCAAGATACGAGAACCTTAATCCCTCGCCCCTTCACTGTGCTAGCAATTAATGGCAATGCGAGCCTAATAACAAAGAGCTTCAGCATTATCTGAATACAGTATTTACACCCTATAAAAGGCTTACTGCCCTAATCCTCTAACAAACGGAAGTTCGGTTTTGCCCACACTTCTGACATATTTCGCATCGGGCTCTCGACCTTTCGTTGAATAAATAACAACCTCCATTCCCGTCACCTGAATGCCGTTGTCACCTGATTTTATATAAACGCCACCGGGAAACCGCCCTGCCGTATCATGCCAGCCTGTTTGATTATTTTGCAGCCAATTGCTGAGTTCTACATAGGCAGCGTCAGTTTCAACAAGGCTAATACTGTGGTTGCGGTCGGTAACGACGTAGGCATTTATTTTAGGGTCTAATTGAATATGAACGGTTTCAGTACACCCTGTCATTAATAACAGTAATGCAAGCAAAGGTAATAATAGTAACCGTACAGTTTGGATTTTAATCATGTTTTTTAGCTCTATATATGTCTGACCTATAAGATACCTGATATGTGCATATTCATGAGCTGATTTACATCAATAACTGCAGTAATACAGTGAATTGGCTTTTAAGAGCTTATTAGCACGTTGCTAGAATACCACTGAATGATCACATAGATATCTGTCGTTATGATGCACTAAAACCATCTCTGCAACGAACTCACCTTTAGCTTTAGTAAATAACTGCTTCCAAACTATAACAGCTGACTCCGGACGTTTGAACACAGCGACTAATTCACGATCTGCGAAATAACCTTTCTCTTCTTGGTATTGCTCACAAACGAACTGTAAATAGTCTTCAGTAACAATATCCTTCATTCTCTCCGTGAAGTCCTTAATGTGACTAGCATGGTCAATGTTAGTAGAGGCAGTCATTAAGTTATCCATAATTGGATTAGCAATATTGATAATTTCATCTTCTGACATTTCTTCGAAGTTCATGATTTTTCCAATCGGTGCTAACGCTTTTAGCAGTAGTGAGTGAAGCGAGCCCAGCGCAGCTTGCTCGCGAATGTGCCTTGTTAGCTATTTTTGAAATCATGGTCAGTAATCACTAGTTTATCATCAACTGCTTCTCCATCTAAAAGAGAGTACAAACAATAATAACCAATATCCTCATCCTTATAATAAACATCCAATTGAGTTTCAATATAAGGGTAATCCAGACAGTCGCTGTTAAAGCAAAACTTTTGAAATTTATATTCAAACCTGAAATCTTTAGTCAATGCCTTATCTACATCGAAATCATCGGAATTAATCCAATATAAAGCCCCTTCGTAAGCTTTAGATTTAAGGTCTAGATTATTGGAAATTTTATTCAACACCCCAATCAATTCATCAGTATTATTCATTGAAACCTTATGCATAGCTAACGCCCAAATCATGTGCCGCCGTAGGTGGTCGCATGGATTTTTTGTTACACGGCAATTGTACGATTACTGTATGTGACCAGCTTTATATAGAGCAAGAACTACGTGCATTTGTTGATTGTATTTTTTATCTGAAATCTTAGCCCATAACTCTTTCTCAGTAAGGTTTCCGTTACTGGAAAGTAGGCTTATGGCCTTAAGGGCATATAGCTTATTAAGTTTGGATTTTGTATAAGCACCAGACTTGATACCTACCACTCGCCCCTCTTCACACAAACCAAGAAATGAAGATTTAGGACAACCCTTTTCACGAGAAGATTTACTTGTTGGATAATATATAAATGAAGCATCTAGCCAAGCATCAACTGGACTATCTAGGTTTCCATTCTTAACTAGTTCGACAGCACGTAATGCGATCTCTGAATATTTACTCATTACATTCCTTTGCCGTGTAATCGGGATAGGGAGGTGCTTCACAACACCCCTCCTCCCACACCACCCGGCATACGGATCACGTACCAAGGCGGTTCAAATCTCAATTCATTTCCTTGCCGCCAACTCTGGCAGCCCCAAGCCTCTAAAGTATCTATTTGGAAGCGCTTTGTACAGTGCTGGACTGTGACTCAATCGCCAAGGCCCATGCGCTGACTTTTCCGTATTCCAAGCTAGTCGTCGATCTATGCCTAGTTGCCGAAGCTTTCTATAGCCAGACCGACCCCATTGCTTTAATAAATAACACCGTAATTTTCGTCGTATCCATTTATCTAGATCTTTCAGAGGGCTCAGTACTTCGCTGATATCAAAGTACGCTTTCCAGCCAAGCAGGCTTTTCTTTAACTCTGATACAACACTAAGAAACGCATGGCCTCTTGTACGACGCGTGATCATTCGGATTTTTGTTTTCAGGTTCACTTGTGCTTTCGCACTTACTTTAATGCGTAAATCTTTCCGTATTAAAGTAAAACCTAAGAAGCTTCTATTCGAAATATGATCAACTGCACTCTTTTCTTGATTCACTTTGAGCTTAAGTTTCTTTTCAATAAAGTGTGTTAGGTTTGCCAGTATTCGTTCACCTGCTCTTTGACTGCCTACCAGTATTTGACAATCGTCTGCATAGCGAACAAAGCTTAAACCGCGAGATTGTAATTCCCAGTCCATTTCATTCAATACTATATTTGATAGAAGTGGTGACAATGGCCCACCTTGCGGTACACCTTTTGTTGTTTTAATTCGTCCTTGTTCGCTAAGAACAGGCGCCTTCAAATAACGATTTATCAACTTCATGACATCGCCATTGGTGCCATTACTTTTCAGCTTTGACATTAAGCGGTCATGATTTACTTCATCGAAAAAAGATTGAAGATCTAAATCGACTACCGTCGTTTTGCCTTGTCTCGCATAATACTGCACGTAGCGAATCGCTGTGTGCGCTGATTTATGCGGACGAAAACCAAAACTATTCGGATGGAACTTTTCTTCCCAGATAGGGCTCAACACTTGCGCAATAGCTTGCTGAATAAACCTATCCATTACCGTTGGAATACCTAGCTTTCGCTTTGCTCCATTCGGTTTTGGGATTTCTACACGTCTCACAGGTTTTGGTTTATAAGTTCCTTTCAGTAATTGATCGCGAACCTGTAACCAGTTGTGTTTTAAATATTCTGGCAGATCATCCACCGTCATATAATCAACACCCGGCGCACCTTTATTACGTTGAACTTGTTTTAATGCACGATGTAGATTATTCCCATCTAATATCTGCTGCATTAACAAGGATGATTGATTGGAATTCATCGCACCTAATTTTCCAATGTGTTGTTCATTCAGTGACATATTTTTTTTACGCCAAAGGCTAGCTCGTTTGGAGGTGAGTTGTGCTTATCAAATGCTTTCAACAAATTCTTCGTTAGGGGATGTTCCTGATTTGTGCAGGCCTTCAGTTAAAGAGTTAACCTACTATGCCGTTTGCTGACTTCTGCAATGCGATCAAAGTTCATTGCTAAACTTTCAGTTGGTCCTTCAACACAATGCAGACCTCCCAGGGTAAGACATTTAACTTTCCTCGCGTAAACGCCCAATTTATAAAACGAATCCCAATTGCAGATGGAGGGCTTGGTGGTCACGTGCCCACTGGCCCCGGATACGTCACACCTCAGATCGGGTTCTTGTTCATCGTTCCGCGATTTCGTCTTGAACTTCCTCCGGACCCTGCCTCGCGACAACGCCCTTGCTCTTCGACTAACCTTCGGCTCTGCGAATACCTGGTATCAGGACTTTCACCCGACTAGTTAAATGCCATGCCTGGCACACACGCCCAAAGCAGCGTGCGGCGAAGCCGTCCGACTGCCTTTGCTTGTTATATAGCTGGCTAGACAATGACATTATCTAGTTACTTTATATTGCCAGGCTCGTGTTGGTACTCCTGATCGCTCATCTACACCATCGTGGGAAGGTTCGCCAAATAATTTATCTGCGATTGCTAAAGAAGCTTCATTGTCAGTCTCAATTAATGCTTCGATGTAGTACTCTTTCCCGTAGCGCTTATGCAAATCTTTTTTAAATTGCTCTAGTATCTTTTCGATAAAGGACACAGTTAGTCCTTTTCCTCTTAATTCTTCCAGTGTTCCATAAAACAAACAAAAACATGGAAGGCCATTTAATGGCTGATTTCCATTAAGGACGACAATTTGTTGTACTTTCAATTTCTTTAAGCGTGCATACGTGTACCTTTCTGCACCTAACGCAATATCTTTCTCTATAAATATGCCATCAGTGAACGGAACTCGTTTCATTCTAAAGCCTTGTGAAAACGCCTGCTCCAATGTTCTAAATCCTGTCATCGGATTTTGGTCTTCTAACATTTCAATTCCTTTTGCGATAATTCATAAGTTAAAATTAGGCCATATAACGCTTACATAAGCGGAAAATTACAGTTGGCTAAAACGTTTGAGGAACGAAAAAAGCCAACTGTAATTTTTCCGTTTAATGTTCTTGTTAGCAGTACTAATGCATTTTTATAACAAAATCTAGAAATCGTCCAAGCTCGGCTTGCTCCATAAATTTATTTTTGTCTTGGTACCAATGAAACTCACTATTATTAAAAACCCAGCCTATTTCATCTGCGAGCTGTACTTTATATGACTCTAAATCAACACCGAAAACGGCTTTGATTTGAATACAAATAGAAGATTTGTTATCCGTTTTTTCTAAAAAAACTTTACTATCAATATCTAGAAGTAGGTCTAGGTTGTGTAGTGCTATAAGTAATAGCTTTCTTGGAATAGCCGATTCAAAATCAAAATCAAAAAGAAAAGTGTTTTTTTCCTCGACTACTTTTTGCTTTATAAGCTTTTCAAAGCTTCCCTTTTCTTTTCCATCTTTATCACCTTGCATGAAACAGGTGTAACCATCCTCTACATATTTTTCTAGGCGCATTTGAATGCGTCGAGGGTGTGCATTCCCGTTACCGCCATATACCTCAGTCCGCAAATCTGTAAACCAGCTATTATGTGACTCTCGTAATTTATCTAGAAAAGCTTTTTCTGATTGGCCCTCAACCAATAATATTGGTTTACGCCTATATAAATTGGGTACATAAGATAAATCTTGCGCTGCATGAGTCAATTTTTCTCTTAAGTGAACAATACTCCCGAGAAAAGTTTTACCGTATGTACCTAAATTCTTGAGCCATTCATCGTCTATAGTCCAACCAATCTGCTGTTCTGACATGATGGCGTATTCTGAAAGATGATATGTAGCCGACAATAACCTCTCTTGGACATCACTACCTGCACCTATGTACTCATCAAATGTTAATGCCACGAAGTTTTTTATAAACTCAGATTTAACACCACATTGTATTTCTAGTTTCTTCCATTCCCATTTAGGGTGAGGAATTGCAAATTTACAGGTGTTTTCTCTGGGGCAATGATGACATTCGACATAGCTCACCCAATATTTGATTAAGAAATCGCTAAGAGATTGAATATCAAAGTCTCCTTCGATAACCCCTTTTTTATCACCGTATATATCTCTGAAAGGTACTGAGTCGAAATGTGCAATTGTCATGGATAACCTTGTACTGCTAACGTTCGCATATGGGGCGGTTGAAACGCAGAGAGGAACGAACGAAGTGTAAGCCGTCCCAGCAGCCGAAGGCTGCGATCATGATGCGCTTGTTAAAGGTTTTAGTCATCAAAACTCTCTCCTCTTTCACTACCAGAACTACTAGAGTTTTTAAAATCTTGGTAGAAACCAGTTTTAGCATTGAGTTTATATTTCTTTATAAAGTCACGCTCATCTTTATAGTAGTTATAGCGTATTAATAACCCAACAAGAAGAGCAACCAAAGTAGCTATATCAGCAATTAGAACCTCTAAATATGATACGCCAAGATTAGTTAATACAGGGTGATCCATAATTATAAGATCATAGGTATCCAGACCTTTCCCAAGATAAATATTATAGCTGCAATGAATAATGACACCAAGAAAAGGAAGAAGTGTCGCCAGTAGAAATATCATAAAGCCAAAATTAGTATTTCTTAATGAAAACTCAAATTTCCTTAACATTAGATTCCACCTTTAACGCCGCCAGCAGGGGTGCAGTTTACTGCGTCCCTCTGGCTGGCCTTGTTAGCTGCAGCCGAGTTCTACGACTACAACTGATTTACAAATTACAAAGCCATCATCGAAAATCAGTGCTTTGTACCCACCATCTGGAGTATAAGAAGGAACATAATTAGTTGTAACAAGGCCAGCAATTGCCTTGCGATATTTCTCTAGTATCGGTTTTGGCCCCCGTGCCAGCAGACCATTTGAATCTTTGCAGAACTCGATAAACTGGCCAGCATGATAAGTATTCGCGTAATCAGTTAATGGGCGCCAGCCCTTTAGTGCAAGTTCATGAGCTTCCCAGACACGCCCTAATATCTCGTACCTATTTTTTGGCTCAGATGAATAGTACAAATACCCATGAGGTTCATTATGATTCCAGAGAAGTTGATGCTCACTTAGGAAATCAATATCTCCAGACGGAAATTCTCGGATATCCGATTCTTTTACGTCTACGCAGGTGATTATAAACTTTCGTGTTTTACCATAATCATTCCAGTCATCGCACTCGTAATTAACCACCAGACCGCCAGTAGAATCTACAGACGTAATTTGACCATTCAGATCCTCGTACACATGCTCTAATAGTTCTTCAATATTCATAGATTTTTGCAGCTAACGCTTAATCATGCGCATGCGCGTTTGCACGGAAGTGACTTTTAGAGACTTCACGGCAACTGATTGATTTAACTCGGTAATTATTGAAATCCATTTCCAAGCTCCAGAAAAACGCGCATGCGCGTTTACACCTTTTCGTACAAGATAACGAGGGTCTCGTTATGCCAGTGCTTATATTGATAATGCACTGATTTTGCTACACTTTCCTGCATTGTTCCAGTGCAAACACGCATTTTTAAATAACTGTTCTGAACAAACGCGCACTAAAATGGGTGAAAACTAAAGATCAGCTGTATGAATAACCCCTAATTAAATTCATTAAATGCACAGCCTATTTACTAATAAAACTGATCAAATAAAGAACTCTTTTCTAAAGGCTATCGTCATCAACCTTAAATTCAAGACATAAAAAAGGGACTCAGCCATTATTGTATAATGCCCACGTCCCTTTTTATTTAACTTAGTACTTACTCAGTTTTCTACTTTTACGGAGTTTTTGCAAATCTCAAATACGGTAATTTAATATCAAGATCGCCAAATTTTTCTTTCGCCTGGTCATCGTTCAGGCCCAATGCCACAATCACGTCTTCTCCGGGTACCCAGTTAGCAGGTGTTGCGATAGGTTGTCCGTCAGTGATTTGGATAGCATCCAAAGCACGTAAAATCTCAGCAAAATTTCGACCTACTGACATCGGATAAGACATCGTTAAGCGAACCTTTTTATCCGGACCGATGATAAACACAGTTCGAACGGTAGCCGTATTCGCAGGCGTACGATTATCGGCTAAATAGGCACCCGCTGGTAGCATGTCGTAGAGTTTAGAAACCTGCAAAGAAGTGTCGTCAATAATCGGGAAGTCAGCATCAGCACCCGAAAAAGCTTCGATGTCGCGTTTCCATTTCATATGCTCTTCAACGCTGTCTACCGATACGCCCATAACCTTTGTATTGCGCTTGGCAAATTCAGGAACAAGCTGAGCAACGGCACCGAATTCTGTCGTGCATACTGGTGTAAAATCTTTCGGGTGCGAGAACAAGATGGCGTAGCTCTCACCAATCCAGTCATGAAGTGTGAGCTTGCCAGCTGTGGAATTCACAGTGAAGTCTGGAGCGATTTCGTCGAGGCGAATAGACATGATTGTATTCCTTAGTTGTGATTCGATTAACTTTGTAAAACACAAATTGATAAATCAAAGCACACTGATAGTAGCACGACAAAGGCCCCGTAAAGATACCCCTAACATTTTACTCATGCATAATGTGTCTGCACATGAGCAATATGTTAATTAAATACCCTAATTGAATTAATCGTCTGAGTTAGCACCAATCTTATGAATCGATAAATCTGCGCCGTTATATTCAGATTCTTCGTCTAAGCGAATACCCACAACCTTGTCGATAAGCCCGTAAACCAAAAAGCCTCCTGTCACGGCAACCGTGATACCCGCTAATGAACCAACAAGCTGAGACATAAAGCTAACGCCGCCCATTCCGCCTAAAGCTTCTAAGCCAAAAATACCCGCCGCGATACCGCCCCATAAACCACACAAACCGTGCAGCGGCCATACCCCTAATACGTCATCAAACTTAGGAAATTTATTTTGCACATAGATAAAGGCAAATACAAATAGACCACCTGCCAAAGCCCCCACTATTAAAGATCCTACTGGGTGCATCACATCCGAGCCAGCACATACCGCAACAAGTCCCGCCAATGGGCCGTTATGAATAAAGCCTGGGTCTTTTTTACCGACGACCATTGCCGAAATTGTACCGCCCACCATGGCCATTAAGCTGTTCACCGCAACCAAGCCAGAAATGCCTTCCATCGTTTGCGCCGACATCACATTAAAGCCAAACCAGCCAACCGCTAAGATCCAAGCACCCAATGCCAAAAATGGAATATTAGACGGTGCAAACGCGACAACACGACCATCGCGATAACGCCCTTTACGAGAACCTAGTATCAAAATAGCCGCAAAACCAATCCAGCCACCCACGCTGTGTACAACAACTGAACCGGCAAAATCATGAAAACGAGCCCCAAAGGTTAATTCCAACCAATCTTGAAAGTTGAACCCCAGCACAGAATTACCATTCCAAATAACCCCTTCAATGAAGGGATAAACCAACGCGACGATCAAAGACGATGCAATTAACATAGGATAGAATTTTGCTCGCTCAGCCACACCACCCGATACAATCGCGGGAATTGCGGCGGCAAACGTTAATAAGAAAAAGAACTTAACCAGTTCATAGCCGTTGCTTTCAACCAGCTCGTTAGCACCGACGAAAAAATCGATACCGTAGGCGATTTGATAACCAATGAAAAAATAAGCAATAGTCGAAATGCCGAAGTCAGTTAAGATTTTAACCAAGGCATTAACTTGGTTCTTATGACGGACCGTGCCCACTTCAAGAAAGGCGAAGCCTGCATGCATGGCCAAAACCATGATGGCGCCTAATAAGATGAACATGGTATTTGAACTTTGAACTAAAGTTTCTACCGCACTCGATACATTTGCTATATTTTCAGTCACCACATTAAGGCCCTTTGCTATTACTGTCTTTAAAATGCTTGATCAAATGAATCTGGCATTAAATATTTATTTAAACTTAGCAGGTATCATACCAATGTCGACATTGGCAAAATTAAAGGCAAAAAAAAGCGCTCCATTACTGTGCAATGACAGTATTGAAGCGCCCTAGAAAGAAGCTTTATTTTTTCTTACTTTTTCTTAGCGTGACGAATTTCAAAGCAATGATGAATATTTGCACGACGCGAATAGTCATTCGGCACTGATTTAGCGCTTACATTATCAATTGTGAACTGTTTTAGTGCGCTTTCGTCCATATCGAACTTTCTCAGGTTGTTTGAGAAGATCAATAGACCGTGCTTGGTCAAACGCGCCATCGCCATTTCGATCAATTCAACATGATCTCGCTGAATGTCCAAAATACCTTCCATTTTCTTTGAGTTAGAAAAAGTCGGTGGATCCATAAAGATCAAATCGTACTTTTCTTCTTCTGTTTGGGTTTGAATCGTTTTTAACCATTCACGGCAGTCGGCTTCGATGAACTGATGCTTCTCATCTTTCTTTTGTGCTTGCTCTTGGGCGCCCCAAGGGTTGGTCACTGCTCGCGAGCTGCCTCGAGTATTGTCCTTGCTCGGCATTGCGGCAACTTTGCCTTGATTACCTTGCGTCGTTTTTTCCAACAAACCGTTTAAGCGGAAGTTATCTTCAGCCCAGTTTAAATAGGTCTTGGACAAATCTACCGATGTGGTTGTTTTCGCCCCAGCAACCGCCGCATGCACACTGGCCGTTGCGGTATAGCAAAATAGGTTTAAGAAGCGCTGACCCTTGGCAATGGCTGCGATATTCATACGCGTTGGGCGATGATCCAAAAACAAGCCTGTATCGAGGTAATCTTGCAGGTTTACCCAGATTTTAGCATTGCCTTCAATCACTTCCATGCGGTGCGATTCGGCTTCTTGCTGGAAATCACTATTACGTTGATATTGCTTTTTACCCGACTGACGCTCACGGCGTTTCAGTACAATATTCTCTTTCGCGATTCCGGTTACTTCTGGCAATACCGCCAGAAGATCCAAGATGCGACGTTCAGCCTTAGCCGGTTCAATCGTTTTAGGGGCTACGTATTCTTGTACGTGTAGGCAATCGTTATACATATCGATAGCGACTGAATATTCTGGTAAGTCAGCATCATAGATACGGTAACAGTTAATGTTCTCGCGTTTTGCCCATTTACGTAACGGTTTAAGATTTTTCTTCAAGCGGTTAGCAAAGGCTTCAACAGGACCACGAATCGAGGTGGTCAGTACCGTCATGGAACGTTCATCGCAGGCATTAAAGACCAAGAACGTACAAGGAATGGCGCCGTTATAAAAACTGTACTTTTTGTGCATTGGGCGGCGAATACTGCGCGCCAAATCAACATTGCCAGTAATCAGCGCCATACCCCAATCGGGTAAGGTCGCACGAGTTACTTCATTCAATTCGTTGTACAAAGGCGCAAGCTGAGGCAGTTCCGATAAACGCTCACCGTAAGGTGGGTTACAAATAATCAAACCGCCCTTTTTAATCACACTTTCACGCAACCATAATTCTTGAAACGACTTAGACTGAATCTGAACTTTCTCGTCTAAGATGTCATCGCCCACTCCAGCGCGCGAGAAGTTAGACAGTGTCGCTTCAACTTGAAAAGGGTTGTTTTCATAACCAAAAAACTGGCTTTCCATCGAGGCAAGGCCATCGGTGCGGCGCTGGCGCGCTTCATCTACGATGGTTTTCCATACGCTACGATCATGTAATTTCAAGGCTTCAAAGCCCTGTACTTGGCGATTTAAGCCTGGCGCAATGTCAGCCGCCATGAGTAAGCCTTCAATTAATAACGTGCCCGAACCACACATTGGGTCGAGTAAGTTTTCACCTTTGGCTGCACGCGCAGGCCAACCCGCACGAATCAACAAAGCCGCCGCTAAGTTTTCTTTTAGCGGTGCTTGGCCTGGCATTAAGCGATAACCACGTTTGTGTAAGCTGTCACCCGCGATGTTTAAACTAATGGTGATACGTCCATGACGCAGCTGTACTTCGATCTTTACGTCAGCGTCTTTATCAACATTTGGGCGAGCGCCAACGTCAGCGCGGAAGCGGTCACAGATAGCGTCTTTAATCTTCTGGCCGCCAAACTGAGTATTATTTACAAACTCAGATTTACCGTGAAAATCGATGCGTATGCTTTTATCAACCGTAAAAAATTCGGACCATGGGATGTCGTACGCCGCATCGTACATCTGGTCAATATCGTCTACCTGACTTTCTTTCAAGGGCAGCAATAATCGGGTGGCGAGTCTTGTCCATAGACAAAAACGGTACGCTAATTCAAGGTCTCCCAACCAGCTAACGCCCAAGTGACTTTCTTTGATCACTTCGCCGCCTAACTGTCTGATTTCATCAGCTAAAAGTTGTTCTACACCTTTTGGACATACGGCAAATATTTCGCGCGGCTGACCCATTGTTAATTCTTGCATGCTCTGCACACCTAATTTGTCAAATAGCTGATTGTTTTAAAAACCAGGTTTAATAGAAATAAATAATCGTTACAGCCGAGCCGTTAACGCGGTACAACATGTCATGGCATTAAGAATATGAGTGCACATTCTTGATGCCTGACCAAAGGCCTGTGAAGGTTTATTTTAGCTTAGCAGGCTTACTGTTTAATATTTTGAGTGAGGATACTCTATGAAGAAACAGAAACGCGACCAGCAGCAACGCGCTTTTACACGTGGTTACTTAGCCGGCGCCGAGCGTCGCTCCAAGGATCTTGCCCCAGCAGGCCCAGCCCATGAATCATGGATGTCTGGCTGGCGTGAAGGTCGATCAGACAACTGGGACGGAATGACGGGCGTTTCTGGCATTCATAAACTGACTCTCTAACGTATTTATACGATAAATAATTCAGCTCTCCTCACCAGGGAGACAGTAAAATAAAGAAAGCCCAGCTTAGATCTGGGCTTTCTTTTATCTTCAGTATCTACCTTTAAAATACTTTAAGTACTTATTTAGCACCTAAATTACTTACCACGAGCAAACTGAGCCGCGATAGCATCAACACTTTCACGAATCAATTCGGGACCACGGAAAATAAAACCACTGTATATTTGCACTAGCTGAGCACCGGCATCGATTTTTTCAACGGCACCACTACCATCTAAAATACCCCCCACACCAATAACCGGAAGCTTGCCATCTAAGGCAGCCACTAAAGCCGCAACCGTCTCTGTTGCAGAGTCTTCTAATGGTGCACCACTTAAACCACCCGCTTCAGCACCAAACTTGTGCCCTTCTACCCCTTCACGAGATAGCGTGGTATTCGTTGCGATTACGCCATCGATGTTATTTTTGATCAGCGTTTCTGCTACCAAACGAACGTTTTCTTCGTCCATATCTGGGGCAATCTTCACCAATACTGGCTTGTAGCCAAATTCTTCTGCCAATTCTAACTGACGGGCTCTGATCGGTGCCAATAGCTCATCAAGAGTATCGCCAAACTGCAAATCACGCAGTCCTGGGGTATTGGGCGAAGAGATATTCACAGTGATGTAAGTCGCGTATTGATACACTTTATTCAAACAAATCAGGTAATCATCTACGGCATTCTCAACCGGAGTATCGAAGTTTTTACCAATATTAATGCCCAATACGCCTTTGAACTTTGCTTTCTTAACCTGCTCCACAAGGTGATCGACGCCCTTATTGTTGAACCCCATGCGATTAATAATCGCCTGTTTCTCAGCAATACGGAACAAACGTGGTTTAGGATTACCCGGCTGAGGGCGTGGCGTAATGGTACCAATTTCAATAAAGCCAAAACCTAAGCGGGCAAAAGCATCAATGTAATCGCCGTTCTTATCCAAGCCCGCCGCTAAACCGACAGGATTTGGAAACGTAATGCCCATCACATCGACTGGGCAGTCGGGGATTTTAGGGGCGATATAAGACAATAAAGACAAACGCTCTGCAGCGCCAAGCATATCAAGGCCAAGTTCATGAGAGGTTTCGCCGCTCATTTTGAACATTACCTTTCGTGCTAAGCCGTACCAATCGAGACCTGACATTATCTTCGCCTTTTGCCATTTGTTTAAAAGTTGTGAATGCGCTAAAAAATCGCGCACAGTATACGACAAAGAGGCTTATTTATAAACGACTAAAGCCTTATACCTGCGCATTTAACCCCACAATCCTGCGGACAACCAGAGCAGTGAAGAACCATCTTGCAGAGATTAATTGAGCGCAGTAATACCATCAAATTTGTTATTTGCGTCAAAAAGTATGCGAAAGGTGCCATGAATGCCTTCATGACCGACAACATGCTTCAATATACCAGCTGGGAAACGGACAATACGCCCGTCCGTTGCCGTAGCAACAACAGTTTGCACCTGCCCCTGGTAAAAGGAGAGGTAGTCGTCGCGAGATATGTGTAGGGAAACGATGATTTCTTTCATAGGCAGAATAATAGCCAACCTGCATTATTCCATCAAGCGTCTTATCTTCAAGTACTTGTTCTTCAAGCCATTGGCCTAAGCTGTTAGACTGCGGCCATGAATGAATTAAAAACCCTAATTAGCCAAGCTTGGCAAAATCGCTCTGATTTAAAAGCACAATGGCTAGCAGAAAACACCGATTGCTACCGTATTTTTCACGGCACTAACGAAGGCTTACCCGGCACGACGTTAGACCGCTATGGCCCGTTATTGATTTTACAAACCTTTCATCAGTCCGTTACCGATGACGAGCTGACACAAGTACATGAATTCGCAGCCAAAGAATTCCCCGATGTGCACTTCGTTTATAACGACCGCAGCGGCAACAATTCTCGTATTCAAGATAGCTCTGTAGAAATCCACGAACTGGATGGCATGGCTATGGAAGCGAGCGAGCTAGGAGTTAAATATCGTGTAAAAGGCCGCCATCAGGGCCAAGACCCATGGTTATTCTTAGATTTACGCGCTGGCCGCCGCTATGTAAAAGCCAATAGCGAAGGCAAAACGGTACTCAATTTATTCTCTTATACCTGTGGCATCGGTATTGCCGCTGGAGTTGGCGGCGCTAAGCGCGTGGTGAATGTTGATTTCGCAGAATCGTCACTCGCCGTTGGCATGGAGAACGCTAAGTTGAATAATCTCAAGCAAGTTGAATTTATTCACTCCGATGTATTTCCAGCGATTAAACAATTCGCTAATATGCCCATCGCGGTACGTCGTGGCAAAAAACTGCCTAAATATCCAAAGCACAAGCCAGAGCAATTTGACTTGGTATTTTTAGACCCACCCCGCTGGGCCAAAAGTGCCTTTGGCAATGTTGATTTAATTCGAGATTATCAATCACTGTTTAAGCCCAGTTTATTAGCGACCAAAAGTGGCGGACAATTAATTTGCTGCAATAACGTTGCTCAAGTGGATCGTGATGAGTGGCTAGAATCATTAAAACGTTGTGCAATTAAAGCCGGTCGTCCTTTAAAAAGTATTGAAATGTTATTACCCGAGGCTGATTTTCCTAGCCCCGATGGTAATCCACCGCTGAAAGTCGCGATCTGTCAGCTATAACCTAATAATACAAAAACCCTCAGTTTGAGGGTTTTTTGATTACTGAAACACGCCTAAAAAGGAAGTTTAAATGGACCCAATTATCACACTAATAGTCATTGCTATTATCGCTGTCGCTGCTTATTCGTTAATAAAGCATTACTCAAAAGAAAAAACTAAAGACGCCGTTGTAGAAGTTGCGAAGCCAAGCCCTACTCAAGATTTGTTAGCACTTAATTTAGTAATCAGAAAAGCGGCTATTGGAACGACTTTAACGGTGAGATGTGAGTCTATTATCGATAAATTAATCATCCTTTTTCCTAAAATAGAAAAGCATGAATGCGCCAGTGGTGAATTTGCCTGGACCGTTAACCGAATAGCCTCTGAATACCTACCCAACAAATGCATCATGCCGTTTATTAAATTAGATACCAGCGCTCGTGATGGCGCATTAGACGAATTCGTTAATAACATTCAAACATTAGAACAAGAGCTATTAGATATTGAAGCTCTGTTATCCAAACATGATAAGAAAGAATTCGATAATAAATCGTTATTCTTAAAAGCCAAATTTAATGCAGAAGGAAAAGCATAATGACTACTGAAAACAAATCGACCCAGACACTAAAGTCGCCTAAATGGGCTTCTGAAGATAACGTCGAACTGATGCAGAAACGCTCTCAAGAACTGGCTGAATCTACTAAAACAAGTGGCGGCCCTGCCCTGAATAGAATTGTCGGCAACATTGGGGCAAGCGCTCAGAAAAAAATGGCGTCTGCGAATGACCTAATGAAAGGCAATGTAAATAGTTTATTAAAAGGTTTAGACGGCAAATCACCCGCGGGCGAAAAGCTGCTTGAATTGCGCTCCACTATGGATCAGCTAAACCCTCACTCTTTGCATAATGCATGGTGGTTTTCATGGATGCCCAATACGATTAAACGTAAAGCAGTAAGCCGTTTTGTTCGCCAGTATCAACCGATGCAAAGCCATGTCGAGGCTATTTTCGATGGCCTACGCAATGGTAAAGATGATCTTTTAGAATCAAATCTGGCATTAGAGCAGCAATACAATGAAATTGCCGCGGCCAAAAAAGAAATCGAATCTGAAATTTATATTGGTGAGCTATTTATTCAACAGGTAGACGCTCAAGACGCTGAAACACCCGCTGAAGATATTCAAGAAAAGCAAAAGTTTGCCACCGTTAAAAACCAAGCCATGCGTCGTATTCGTGATTTACGCACAATGGAACAGGCTTCTGTTCAATTTTTTATCAGTATTGATCAAACGATCGCAACTAACTCGTTATTAGATGAATCAATCGATAGTGCACTAACCGTTGGCCCAATGGTAATGAACAATGCATTACGCATTCAAGCGGCTTTAGCCCAGCAAGAAACGATCAAAGATGCGGTTCAACAATTTCAAGCTGGCCTTGGCGATATGATGGCCCAGAATGCTGGCAGCATTGAAAAAGCAGCCCAAGAAGTTGGTGACCTTTACAACAACCCAGTGATTGCTTTGCAAAAAATGGAAGAGGGTTTTGATAAGCTCATGAACGCTGTGAAAATTGCCAATGACACCATGAGCACCAGCACCGCAAAAGCACGTGAAACCAGCGATCGCTTAGCCGACATGACTGCCCAACTCTCCCCTGTTGCTGATGGCATGCGCGATGCTCGCTCATCGTCAAATGACATTAAAGATGTTCAAGACATGGGAACCGATTCAACGCCTAAACTTGATGATGCGTCTACGCCTAAGATTGGGGGTAATGATGCAAAATAACTTAGCAGAACAATTTCAAGCCGTTCGCGGGCTCTCTCCTATTCAAAGTGAAAGAGACTGTAAGCAGGATATTCGTCACGTTAAAAAAGGCGGTTATTTAGAGATTAAAAGTGATACTTATTTAGTCACTCAAGTCTTCCGCTACCTTGAAGTTAAGTGGAATTCTTTTAAAAAGAAAAAGAACGAATACTGGGTCACCGAACTTCAACTTCTTAATGTCATTACTGGCGAGAAAACATTCATCGAATGGGAATTTGATGATGAGCTTGAAGTTAGCCAAACAGTAACAGACGTTCAACTGAGAGAGCTTTCAGAAAACGGCAAGCCTATCTCGCGTAAAACCCTCGACGATATCGCGGAAGAAGAGTATGGCATCCTTAAATATAACGGTATGAATTACCATTATGTCGAAGACGATACCTGGGCTGCTCTTTTTTACCGCAACGAAAGTGATACGCCACTGCAAGTTCGTATGTACGAATTCAAAGGGGATGACGGTTCTTATTTAACGCTCGAACTTTGGGAAGATGAAGATTCTAAACCTGAGCGCGAAGCATTTATCAGTAAAGAACTTGCTGCAGTTTCAATTAAGGTTTTGCAAACAGAACTGATAATCTCTAGCAATAATGAGGATAATAATGAAAGCCTCTAGAATTATTATATTGCTGGTAATCGGCCTTGCTATATATATGGGTTATAAAGCCATATATAGCCTGCCCAACGAATACGTGAAGCAAGCAAACGATTTTCAACGTTCTTATAAACAACAAATGCTAGGACTAAGCCGTTTTGAAAGCGACTTTAAAATTCTACCTCTTAATAACCAGTGGGAATTTTTGCAGCCCTATGCAACTCGTGAGAAATGGGCAGAGACATTAGATTCAGCAAGAACTGAGTTTAATGCGGCTGAGAAAATCAGTAACGACGTCATTCAGCCCATTGTTGATAGAAACCATGAAGATGATATTAGTAAGCTAGCTAAAGCCTTATCTGCAGCTAATAAGTTAATCGATAAGTCAGCCGAACTATCAATTTATCCATCGACTCGAGTCCGCTTAATTTTAGATGCTCGTAAAAATAAAGCTTCTTATTTTGAAGAGGCACAAAAACTTTTACCAAAAGCAGAAAAACTCGCATCTAACTTTTATAAAGCGGCCAAAAAATCAAAAGATACTCATGCGAATAAGGCAGAAGATATCGAAGGTAAAATAGCGCAAGCACAAAATCTGCTATCAACCCTGATTGATCAAAAATCTATCCTTATCAAAGAACATGCTTCCGCTGACACCGACTTTGCATTGTATGGTGATACGTACAAAGCATTGATGGCGCAATACCAGCAACTTAATCAGTACATCAATGAAAACAATAAACTACTGCAACAACTCGATCGATCTTATGTGAAAATTCTTTCTGACCAACGGATAGATTATTACGTTATTGTTGGGCGAGCGACTTGGTGCGAAGGTGACTATTGCAACGATGGTAATAGCTATCGATTCCCAAAGTCAAAAGTTGATCAAAATACTTTCGAATATTTTGAGTCTCTGACGGTTTCTACTATTGCAGATAAGGGCTGGGGAAGCTTAAGCGTTAATATTCCCCAGGCTCGCTGGGACGCACTTAATATATCACCTCGACTAAGATGGCCAAGCAATCACGACTACGCTGAATTTTGGGTCGATAACACCGTTGCACATACATTCCATAAATACACCATTATCGATAATGAAACGGTGACAGAACAAGATTGGAAAAATGTCAGCAATGATCTTTTCTGGAAAAATCAAGCGGACCTAGGCATGGCAATCGCCTCGAAGCCATTAGGTTTTTATGAGTCTGAAGTGATGACCTCCGCAGAGCCTGTTGGCATGTCGATGATTGCTAAACCCACGACCGTAGATGGGGTTTCCACGGGATCTAATCAGTACGGTGAATGGCGACAGTCAAACGGTAATTCTTTTTGGCATTACTATGGTATGTACAGCATGTTCAACGCCTTCATGCCATCTAACAGATATTCCCACAATCAATGGAATGGGTATAACTCAGCTGGCAGAAGCGCCCCTTATTACGGACGTAATAATGAATATGGCACCTATGGCTCTAGCACCTATTCAAATTCAAAATATAAAAACAGCTCGTACTCCAGAAGAAATCCTAACGTCGTTAAAGGCGTAAGATCAGGCAATATTTCTAGAGTAAGCAACTCCGTCCGTGGTGCTGGTCCTTCCGGTCGTGGTAAAGGCCCTTCTGGCGGCGGCAAGTAAGCTAAAAATAATTTAAAGGTAATATTATGAACATCGAACAATACGGAATTTATATCTTATACGCATTTGTCTATATGGCATTTATGCTTTCTTTAAAGTACGCCTTAAATTTCATGTCGGCTAAACACTACAATGCTGATGAAGAACTTGCAGGCGGCAATCTTGCAGCGGGCTTACGCAGAACAGGAGCACAACTGGGCTTGGCGATTGCTTTTATGGGGTTACTTTCAGGCCCAAGCAACACATCTATTGTGCAAGACTTTATAACTACCGGTATTTATGGCGCTCTTGCCGTCTGTTTTATGCTGAGTTCACTGGTCTTTACTGATCGTTTGGTTATTCCAGGGGTCAATAATACCCAAGCGATTAAAGGCAATAACATCGCCGTTGGCATCGTAGAATTTGGCATGTTGGTCGGTACCGGTATTATTGCTCATTCGAGCATTGTCGGCGAAGGTGGCGGTATGGTCTCTAGCTTATGTTATTTCTTAGCAGGCCAAATAACCCTCGTTGCTCTCGTGTTATTTTATGAGAAAATCATCTCACGAAACTTCAACATTATTGAAAGTATTGGCGATGGAAATATAGCTTCTGGGATTTATATTGGTGGTAAATTAATTGCCTATGCTCTGATATTAAAATCAGCCATTGCGGGAAATGCTACTGATGCAACATTGTCTTATATGATGTCAGAATATTTACTCCTAGCCGTAACGGGAATGATTTTCCTATATGTGTTCGAGTACTTTATCGATTTATTAATTATCACATCATCCACCGTGAAAGAAATCCTAACGGAAGACCGTATGGTTCCAGCTTTACAATTATCCGTTGCAAAGATCGGCATGGCTCTGATTCTTAGCAACGCGATATTGTAGAGTTCTATTTATAATGCAAAGAAAAATGCCAAGATTTTTACCAATTCTGCTTGCGTTCTGTATGTTTACCACAGGCGCAAGTGGACTTGTTAATGAGTATGTTCTTGCCACGATAACCACCTATATTCTCGGAAATTCAATAGAACAATTTTCGATGGTGATCGCAAGCATGATGCTAATGATGGGGGTTTCTGGCTTTGTTCAAAGCAAGATGTCTGATGACAACCTTCTGCAAAAATTCATTGCGGTAGAAGTTATCATGGCTTTATTGGGGGGCTTTGCCCCTCTCGCTATTTATGCTGCTTATGGCTATTTAGAAAATAGTTTTCAAATCGTCCACTATTTCTTTGTATTGTCTGTTGGTTTTTTGATTGGCTTTGAAATTCCTTTGGTTATGAGAATAATCGACCAACATAAAATCAAACTAAAAACTAATTTAACCCTTGTCTATGCCATGGATTATGTTGGCGCATTTGTCGGTGCTGTTATCTGGGTAGAGTACTTGCTTAAAAACTACCCTTTAACTGAAATCAGTTTCATCGTAGCGGGTTTCAATTTTATAGTAGCCTCCATAACTATTATCTACTTTTTAAAACAAAAGTTAATTTTAAAGCCCACTGCGTATGTCATCCTGCTTGCGGTCACATCAACGTTATTGATACTAGGATTCGCCAGTAATAGAGACATCAGCAGTCTTTTAGAGCAGCGTTTCTATGAAGATCCTATTGTTCATAAAGAGACGACTAAATATCAGCATCTAGTGATTACTCATAACTCAACTTCTGGTGATACTCGGCTCTATATTAATGGCAATACTCAATTTTCATCACTTGATGAAGAGAGATACCACGACTTTCTGGTTCATCCGCTAATGGCAGCAACAGCATCCAGAGATAACCTTCTTATTTTAGGAGGCGGTGATGGCTTAGCACTGCGTGAAGTTAACAAATACTCTGATGTTCGCAATATCACTCTCGTAGATTTAGATCCTGACATGGTAAAGATTGCATCCACGAATAAAATGTTAACCGAGTTAAATAACAATGCTTTCAAAAACTCCAACATCGCTACCCTGCCCTATCAAGTCATCGACTCAGGAGGCAAACAGGGTGTTTATTTATCAGAAGATGGCTCAGAAGAAAAATCTAAATGGGTTGCTTCCGTAACGGTTTATAATATTGACGCGGATTTATTCTTAAGAAATAAACCCAAGCAAAAATGGGATGCCGTCATCATTGATCTGCCCGACCCTTCGGGCATTGAAATAAGCAAATTATACAGCAAACAGTTTTATCAGAATCTAAAACGATACCTAACTGCAGACGCTTACATTTCAATTCAATCAACCTCCCCATACCATGCAAAAGATGCTTATCTCGCCATTGGTAATACCTTAAGATCCGCAGGATTCAATGTATTGCCTTATCGCCAGAACATTCCATCTTTTGGTGATTGGGGTTACTACTTGGCATGGACAGCGCCAGAGAAAGCAATTGATTTAAAACATCGCCTATCTCAACTTGAGAGATTTCCAGTGAATACAAATTTCATTACCCCAGAATTATTAGCGTCATCATTTGCCTTCGGCAAAGGCGAACTGCACACAAATAATCCCTGCATTAATACATTAATGGAACCTTGCTTATTAACGGCATATACCGATAGGAGCTGGCAGGTAGAATGATTTTTTCAATGCTAAGTAAAACTTACAGAAAAGCATTACTTAAACTGTATGACCATGCGTGGACAACTCTGTTAATCACTATTGCATTCACGTATTTGGTCGGATTTTTAGGCATGCTGGCGTTTAACGAAGCCGTCATTATCGATAATTACTCTTGGTGGTTTGTCGTTACGATTACGACGGTAGGCTATGGCGACTTCGCTCCCAGTTCTACCGGCGGTAGAGTTATTGCTGGATTTATTATGGCATCAGGCATTGGCGCTGTTGCAGTTATTATAGGCAAACTGTCTGAGCTGATTATCAGCGTAGCAAACAAAAAAAATAAAGGATTAGCAACAATGAGCACCGAAAGTCACACCTTATTAATGGGCTACAGACAAGGCAGTACAGAAAAGGTTATTACTGAATTACTTGAGAACAATCCAGATGAACAAATCATTCTTTGCTCAGAAGAACAAGATACAAATCCTTTAAGTAATTCAGAAATTGTTTTTATTCGCGGCGAACTAGCATCAGAAGACGTTTTAATTCGGTCAAGTGCTCACAAAGCTAGAAACATTATTATCCATGGCCGTGATGATAATCAAACATTCATTACCGCCTTTGCATTTCGTGATATCAATCATTCAGCCCACATGGTTTGCTATTTAAACAATGAAGATCACTACAACAAAATCATTAAGCTACCCGCTGATGACATCTCTTTAAATCAGGTTATATTACCTGTTAATGTTTATCTTATGGCGCAAGAGCTTCAAGATAGAGAATCCAGCACCGTTATCCAGCAATTGATTTCCAACTTAAATGGCGAAAACCTGTATCGATTTGATATTGATACATCCAGTAATTTCTCGAGTGATTTTGAGCATGTGTTTTTTAACATGAAGCTCAAATACGACGCCATGGCGTTAGCAATAAAAGAAGATAAGGTTGTGGTTAATCCCTCCCTTACAACACCAATACGACCAGGTATGGCGATATTTTACACCGCTCCCCGTCGGATCAACGATATCTGTTTAGAAACCCTCGGCGCTGAACATGAGTAAGATTAAAAACGACTCTGCTGCTGATTCTTTAATGATGAGAGACGGTAAATCATTTGCAGGCCTGCATATTATTGTTGATCTGTATGATGCAGAATACTTAGATAATATTGAACGAGTCGAGGCAGCCATGCGTGAATGCATTGAAAAATGTGGTGCGCATTTGCTTCATATTTACCTGCATCATTTTACGCCAAATGACGGAGTCACCGGGGTTGCTGTTCTTTCTGAATCACATATTAGTGTTCATACTTGGCCTGAGAGAAAATTTGCAGCTTTTGATATTTTTATGTGTGGTAATTCTGAGCCAGAATTAGCCATTGAAATTCTTAAGGGACACTTCAACGCTAAAAAAGTCGTCAGTACGATTAAGCAACGCGGTGAACACCTAGCTTAAATCGTCAAAGCCAAAATAAAACAGAGCTAATATTGCCAAACAATATTAGCTCTCTGTGAAACCTAGTTTTTCTCTAATCCCCTCTTCTAACTGCAATCCCCTGCAAGATGCTTACTGGCTTGCGCTAAATCTAATAGCTCTCGTAACGCAACGGAATACATGGCGTATTCAGCCTTATCAGAGGCTCTAAGCTCGTCTAGCATACGCTGCCAACGACTCACCAAATGAGGGTGCGCCGTCTTCCAGCGTTCCATTAGTTCAGCAATAGGCATATCACCATTGTCTTCCGTATTTAATACTGAAACCGTTAACGAACGCAGTTGCCAATCCATATCATCACGGAAAGCTTCTCTCGCTAGAGCTTGCCAATGAGAATTTACCTCTAGATTGTTAATCTGTTCTAAGAACCAGTTTAACGACAAGGTTTCTCCCACATAAAAATAGGCTTCTGCGACACGTTCAACGGGGCGCTCAGTTTGGTGTGAGGCTTCAATGATTCCTAAGGCTGAAAGTAGTGGACTGGTTCCTGCAGCCAAAGCAGATACATTCTCTGGCACGCCTTGCTCAGTATATTGATCAAAACGTCCCTGCCAAGTTTCTTGTGTCGAACCTTGCAGCCATTGTGATAAATTGTTTCTAACCGAATCGGCACTGGCTTTAAACGATTCGACCTCCGCAGCGACATCCATATCTGAACGACGATTGCGTAAGAACCAACGACTCGCACGACGCACCAAACGCATTAAGCGGCTCATCATATCCGCCTGCACATTGGCTGGAATTTGATAGTCCAGTGACTCAATCTGCGCCCATAAATCATGTAGACCAAAGACATCACGTGCCGCGACATAAGCTCTAGCAACTTCAACCACCGTCGCCCCTGTTGCTTCGGTTAAGCGATTCACAAAAGTAATGCCCATATAGTTAACCAAATCATTCGCCAGCTGAGTCGCCACAATTTCAGAGCGTAATTTATGATTCATGACGGGGCCGTTATAATCATCCACCAGCTTCTGAGGAAAGGCCGTTTCCACGATTTTGCTCAGATAAGTATCCTGACTAATGGCCTCAAGATTTAACCGTTCTTTTAAATCGGCTTTGGCATAAGAGATTAAAATCGATAGCTCAGGCTTAGTAAGCCCTTGCCCTTTCGCTTTCCGCTCTGCAATGGTTTCTTCATCAGGTAGGTATTCTAATGCTCTATTTAACTTACCTGACTCTTCAAAATCATGAATTAAACGCACATATTCATCCATGCGTTCTTCGCATTCGCGGTGCGCCAAGGCAATGGCCTGAGTTTGTCGATAATTATTCGTGAGTACCAACGCTGATACTGCATCGGTCATTTGCATAAATAATTGATTACGCTGCTTCATCGTCATATCGCCCGAAGCAACAATTTCGTTCAGCATGATTTTGATATTTACTTCATGGTCTGAGCAATCGACTCCCCCCGCATTATCAATAAAGTCAGTATAAGAAGATCCCCCCGCAAGTGCGTATTCAACTCGACCCAGCTGAGTCATCCCTAAGTTTCCACCCTCGCCAATGACTTTGGCACGCACTTGATTACCATTGATTCTTACCGCATCAGTCGCTTTATCACCCACATCAGCATGGCTCTCGCTACTGCCTTTGATATACGTTCCGATACCACCATTCCAGAGTAAATCCACAGGCGCTAATAATAGCGCCTTGATCAATTCATTCGGTGCCAGTACGCTTTCTTTAATATCAAAACGTGTTTTCATTTCTGGGCTAATATTGATCGTTTTCGCACTGCGTGAGAATACAGCGCCCCCTTTCGAGATAAGTCCTTTATCAAAATCCCCCCAAGTAGAACGCGGCATTTCAAACAAACGCTTACGCTCAACAAAACTCAACGCAGCATCCGGATTAGGGTCAATGAATATATGCATGTGGTTAAACGCTGCGGTTAAACGAATGTGTTCAGATAACAGCATACCGTTACCAAACACATCCCCGGCCATATCGCCGACACCCACCACCGTGAAATTTTCTTTCTGAACATTCAATCCCTTTTCACGAAAATGACGTTGCACAGAAACCCAAGCACCACGAGCGGTAATGCCCATTTTTTTATGGTCATAACCAATAGAGCCACCCGACGCAAAAGCATCTCCTAGCCAGAAACCACGTTCAACGGCAATGCCATTAGAAATATCTGAGAACGTTGCAGTCCCTTTATCAGCTGCCACAACAAGGTAAACATCATCTTCATCATGTCTTACGACGTCTAATGGAGGTACAACTTCACCTTCAACTAAGTTATCTGTTACATCTAAAAGTGAAGTAATAAATGTTTTATAGCAGGCAATACCTTCTGCTAACCATTCGTCACGAGACATTTCTGGTTTCAAGTTTTTTGCAACAAAACCACCTTTCGCACCAACAGGCACAATCACTGCATTTTTCACTTGCTGAGCTTTAACTAGGCCCAAAACCTCTGTGCGGAAATCTTCACCTCGATCTGACCAGCGTAATCCACCTCGCGCAACTTTACCGCCGCGCAAATGCACCCCTTCAACACGAGGTGAGTAAACGAATATTTCAAACATCGGCCGTGGCAACGGCATATCACTGACCTGATGAGGATCTAGTTTAAAAGCAATGTAATCTTTAGCATTACCCTCTTTATCGCACTGATAGAAATTGGTACGCAATGTTGCTTTTATCAACTCTAAGTAACGGCGCACAATACGATCTTCGTTTAGCTGCTCAACATCATCAAGCGCGGCCATAATCTCACGTTCAATTTCAGCAAACGCAAGATCTCGCTGCTCCGACGCCCAATCGGTATGCAAACCAAATCGCACTTCAAATGCTTTAACCAATAAACGACTGATATCAATATAGCGACTCAAGGTTGCAGCGATGGAAAATTCACTGATACCAAATCGTATTTGTTTCATGTAGCGTGCATAGCCGCGTAACATCGCAATTTCACGCCAGCCAATCTCAGACCCCAAAACCAGTTTATTAAAGCCGTCGCTTTCAGCATGACCATGCCAAATATTCTTAAACGTCTCGTGAAATAGTCCCTTGACCGTTTGCATATCAATGCGCTCTGCCAGAGTATATTCCAATAAAAAGTTATGAATCCAAACCTTACGGCCGTTATCAAAATGCAGCCCATAAGGATGTTCACCAATGACTCGTAGCCCAAGGTTTTCTAATATAGGCAAAACATCTGATAAGGGTAAAACATGGTCTAGGTTAAACAATTTAAATCTGAGCTGATTATCCCCCTCTTCTAACTCACGATAAAAACTCATCGCGATGCCTTTTTCAGGATGTTCACGCAGGCCTTCAATATGTTGAATATCTGCAACCGCAGTACGTGAGCCAAAGTCTTCACGATAACCCGCGGGGAAAGCAGAACGATAAACCTGATGGTAACGATTGCCTTTTTCTTCACCCACCTGCTCGACGAGTGCAGTATGTAGGTCATCTCCCCAACTACGTGCTACTTGCTGTATTTTTCGTTCAATTTCTTGATGATCAACATCACCAGATTCTGTATTTTTTAAGCGTAATACAAAATGCGTTCGTGCAAGGATGGACTCTGAAAAATAGGTATTGAACTCAACAATTTGAGGATCGCAGGCCTCTTCCAATACATTTTGAATTTTAGTCCGTAGTTCGGTGTTATAAATATCTCTGGGGGTATACACCATACAATACAAGAATTTGCCATACGTACCTTTTCGTAAAAAGGCGCGTGTTTGACGGCGTTCCTGAATATTAAGAATTCCAAGAGCCGTATTATAAAGTTGCTCTGACGTTGACTGAATCAGTTCATCTCGAGGATAAGCTTCGAGTATTCGGTTAATCTCTTTACCATTATGGCTGCTTTTATCAAAGCCTGATAACTTACGAATTTGCTGTAATTTTTGTCGAATTAACGGGATGTTATTCGGACTCTCAATATAGACTATCGATGTGTACAGCCCCATAAATCGAACACCACCAATGACCTCTCCTTTTTCATTAAACCGCTTCACTACGATGTAATCAGGATACGCTGGACGATGTATACGACTGGATTCGCCTGATTTAAAGAAGTTGATAATATCTGAACTTAATACAAAGGCTTCAATTTCCTCCGGCAGCTCTTCTAAGTTACGGCGATTTTCAATGACTTGACGAAATCTAAAAGTGCCTAGGTCACCACTTTCATCGCGCACAATATAGGTTTTACCGTTCTTCCTCTCGATTGAAAACTCATCGCAGCCTAAAAACGTAAAGTGATCATTTGCCAACCACGTTAAGAAGTCTTGCGACTCTTTAATTTCTTTTTTAGGTTTATCACACGGTAATTGACTCAGCTCATCTGAAGTTCTAATGACGCGATCTGTCAGTGCTGAAAAGTCTTCAACGCAATGACTGACTTCATTAACAATTTGCACCAATGATTTAGACAAATCGTCCAACATGTCACTGTCGGTATGACGATCAACCTCAATATAAATAATCGCTTCAGCCTGACTTGTTTCCGTCGACTTGAATAAAGGCGAAGACGATTTCTTTTTATACCTTGCGTCTCGCTCTAAATGAACCACACACGAATTAATAGAATGAACCGACATCTGCCGGCGATTCAGCTCTATTCGAACCGAGTCGATTAAAAATGGCATCTCTTTTGATAGAACTTCGATCACGGTGTGAGTCGATTGCCAACCGTGCACTTCAAAATCTGGATTAAAAACACGAACCTTAGGCTGAGCAATGTTGTTCTTTTGAATAAATAACCAACATGAGACCGTAGCGCCGTATAAATCCTCTGGATTGCGAGCGTTTAAATCCGTAGAGGGAGCGCCATCATAATAAAGCTCAGCAAAGAGCTTAATACGTTCAGCTTGCGCTTTATCATTGCGCTCATCAATCAATCGGTTAAGTGCTGTTAAATCGGGTTTACTCATTGGTTTGCTATTACTCATGAAAGCTATTCCTGCAAGTTTGACAAGATAATTCCTTACCCTTAGCTTAGACTAAAGTTTCCTATTAGCATTTGATTTAACACCGCTTAATCCAATAAATTCGGCCTATCGGTCAAATAACAATCAGTTTGTTTTCAATACCCTTGTAAAGTAGTGTGAAGATACGAACTTTCGCTTAATATCCCCTCTCATAGCATTGACCTGAGCATTTCATTCAATAAAATCTTATATGAAATAAAACAATTACATCCCAAAGAAAGTGAGCAGCAAAATGCAGCAAGGATTCAAACAATTATCGCAAGCATTGAGCGCCAATATCATTGGCCAACAGCATTTAATTGAACGCTTATTAATCGCTCTTTTGGCAGATGGTCACTTATTAGTAGAAGGTGCTCCAGGCCTTGCGAAGACCAAAGCGATTAATGCTTTGGCCGATCATATTGAAGGTGACTTCAAACGTATTCAGTTCACCCCAGACTTATTACCTGGCGATATTACCGGTACTGAAATTTACCGCCCAGAAGAAGGCACGTTTAAATTTCAGCAAGGCCCTATTTTTCATAATTTAATTTTAGCCGATGAAATTAACCGCGCCCCGGCCAAAGTACAAAGTGCCTTATTAGAAGCCATGGCTGAACGCCAGGTGTCTGTCGGTGGCAATACGATGAAGCTGGAAAAACTCTTTCTAGTAATGGCCACGCAAAACCCAATTGAGCAAGAAGGCACCTACCCATTACCAGAAGCCCAGCTCGACCGCTTTTTGATGCATGTAGTCATCGGTTATCCGGATGCCGAAGCTGAGCAAAAGATTCTTCGTTTAGTGCGTGGAGAAGCTATGGACCAAGCCCCTCATATCGGTGAAAAAATGACGCAAGCAGATATTTTTGCTGCGCGCCAAGAAACATTAAACTTGCACTTAAGCGAATCCGTAGAGCAATACATTGTGCAGCTGGTCATGGCAACACGTAACCCTGAGCAGTATGGCGAAGATCTTGCGAACTGGATTGATTATGGCGCAAGTCCACGAGGCACCATCGCACTAGAGCGCTGTGCACGTGCCCATGCGTGGCTTAACAACCGTGATTTTGTTAGCCCAGATGATGTCCAAGCGATTGCCCACGATGTATTGCGCCATCGTATTCTTTTAAGTTTCGAAGCAGAAGCCAACGGCATGACCACTAATAAAGTAATCAACGAATTGATTACTCGTGTTCCGGTCGCCTAACCATGGCTTTTAATCAAATAAACGACAGTCGCGGCGGTTTATCGAAAGGCGCGTTGATCAGTACTGATAACTTGGTTTCTATTCGCCACCTTGCCAAGCTTTTGCCGATTCATAAGCAAAAGAAAGTGCTGAACGAAATGGCGGGAATTCATACCTCGAATCTGAGAGGCCGAGGTGTGGATTTTTCGGAAGTGCGCAGCTATCAACCTGGTGATGATATTCGTGCAATGGATTGGCGAGTAACTGCCCGCACTCAAACGCCACACATTAAGGTATTTCGCGAAGAACGCGAACGTCCAGTGATGGCGGTGTGCGATTTGCGTTCAAGCATGTTCTTTGGTACCCAGCATGCGTTTAAATCTGTCTTGGCCGCCGATATTGTTAGCTTGCTTTCTTGGTCTGCATTAAATAATGGCGATCGTATTGGCGCACTGCTATTTGATGATAACCATGAGACCGATATTCGCCCAAAACCGGGTCGTAAACAGGTTATGCATGTTCTGCATGAACTGTCGCAGTTTCAACAAGTGCAAGAGCAAGCTGACGTTACAACCAATACAAGCCGCTTAGCGGATATGCTGCGCCATACTCGACGAGTAACTCGCCCAGGCAGTACGATTTATTTTATCTCGGATTGGCAAGATTTTGATGAAGACTGTGAACGCCAGCTTTATCAAATCAGTAAACATAATGATGTCGTCGCCATTCATATTTTTGATGCCTTCGAGCAGAATATTTTGCCGCTAGGCAGTTATCCTCTGACCGATGGTAAACAGCGATTGCAGCTTGAGTGTTATTCAAAGTCTCAAGGCTTAGAGCATCAGCAAGCTTTTGAACAACGCCAGCAAACATTAAAACAACGAACGTTAAAACTGGGCATTCCAATCATTAGTTTACAAGCTCAAGATGACATTATTACAGTATTACGCAAAGGCTTAGGCTTGAGCCAAATCGCCATGAGTAAAGTTGATGTGAACAAGGGTAATAAATAATGAACATACCCACCCCGAATGGCAATATCAATGGCAGTCCAGCTCCGCAAGTGGATTTATCTCAACTAAAAGACATTCACCTGCCTAATGCGATCAGCGATTGGCCCATAGCCTTTGGCTGGTGGACACTACTGATTCTTATCGTACTTACCATAGGCGCTGGTTTGTATTTTTGGCGTCGCTATAAAGCCAAAAATGCGAACAAAAAAGCGGCTCTTCAGTTATTAGAGCTAACGTATATCCAGTTCAAATCTGATCAAGATTCCCACAATTTTTTACAACACAGCAATCAGGTTTTAAAACGCTTCTGCCTTAAACAATACCCTGCTGCGGTCAGTCTTTCAGGATCAGCGTGGACAGATTTTTTAATTCGTCATAGTGAAAAAACTTTTTTTAATGAAAATTTAGTCCATGCCATGAGCCAAGGTATTTATCAGTCGAATTGCCAATACGATGCTGATGAACTTTATAAAGCCTGCTCTAGCTGGCTAAAAAACAATAAAATTGTTGCCCTAGATGCAACTATAGGACATTCAAATGATTGATTGGCACTGGCCTTGGGCCTTCTTTTTATTGCCATTACCGCTTATTGTTTTTTGGCTTTTACCCAAAGTTAAGCGACAAGAAGCCGCGTTAAAAGTACCTAGCCTATCGCTATGGCAAACGTCTACTCACTCTACTCAAAGACACACGCAGCAGACTTGGCCGTCTTTAATTTTACCGCTGCTATTATGGGTTGCCTTGCTAACCGCACTTGCTCGCCCGCACATTCTCGGCGACATTGTTGAGATGCCAACGTCTGGACGTGATCTTATACTAGCGATTGATATTTCTGGCAGCATGGCTATCGAAGATATGAAGTGGAAAGATCGTCCCGTTAATCGTTTATTTACCGTTAAGAAAGTACTAAACGATTTTGTTAGTCAGCGCCAAGGAGATCGCCTCGGACTGATACTGTTTGGTAGCCAAGCGTATTTACAAGCGCCGCTCACGTTTGATTGGCAAACCGTACAAACGCTAATGAATGAAGCCCAAATAGGTTTAGCCGGTAAGAAGACCGCTATTGGTGATGCGGTTGGCCTTACCATTAAACGCTTACAATCACACCCAGAACAAAGTCGCGTCGTTATTTTGTTAACCGATGGAGCAAATACGGCGGGTGAAGTCGAGCCGCTAAAAGCAGCCGAACTAGCACAACAAAGTAACGTAAAGATCTATACCATTGGTTTAGGGGCTGATGCGATGGAAGTTTCGAGCTTTTTTGGTACTCGCCAAGTGAATCCCTCTAGAGACCTTGATGAAACGACTCTGCAAAAAATGGCCGACATTACCGGTGGTCATTATTTTCGTGCTCGTGATAGCAAAGAACTCGAAAAAATCTATGACATGATTGATCAACTTGAGCCGACTGAAAAAGATCCTGAAATCTTTCGACCACAAATTAATGTGTATTATTGGCCACTCGCCATCGCACTTTTGATCAGTTTTATACTTTCATTGCAGTCTCTTGGTTTATTTCGCTATCTTGCATTCATGATTAAATCGAATGTAATGCCGAAACCTGCTGCATCTAGATCAACATCGACTCAAAAAGGGCCTCAATAATGGAGTTATTTTTTTCACAATTTCATTTATTACGTCCAGTTTGGTTGCTGGCGTTAATTCCTGCATTAGTGCTTTTTATTCTATTACTTAAGCGTCGCTTAGCGTCTGCCCGTTGGAATGGCATTATTGATGAATCATTAATGCCGCATGTACTTGACCAAATGCCGACTGAGCAATCTCGCTGGCCATTATGGTTTATTTTGTTTGCTTGGGTCTTCACTAGCATTGCATTATCAGGTCCAGCTTGGGAACAGCTCCCTCAACCGGTACAGAAAAAAGAAGATGCCTTAGTGATCGTTTTAGATATGTCACTATCGATGGCCGCACAAGACGTAAGCCCCGACCGTGCGACGCGGGCACGACAAAAAGTCATCGATATATTAAAACAACGTAAAGAAGGCTTAACAGCACTAGTGGCTTACGCCGGGGATGCTTATACCGTAACCCCGCTCACCGATGATGCCGATACTATTATCAATTTGGTTCCTGCCCTATCGCCTTTCATAATGCCAGCCATGGGCAGTCGACCTGATAAAGCATTAGCCTTAGCGGATAAGCTCATTCTTGATGCGGGATTAATAAAAGCTAAGTTTTTATTAATAACCGATGGCATTCAACCAAAAGATATTGCCCGTATTGAAAAAACACTGGGACGCAAAAAACAGCAGCTTTCTATATTGACGCTGGGCACAGAGGAAGGTGCTCCCATCGCCATGCAAGAAGGTGGTTTCAAGCGCGATAGCAAAGGCAATATTGTTTTACCCAAACTAGAGCTGGAAACCATTAAGCAACTAGCCACTGAATTAAATATTCGCTGGCACCAAATGAGTTTTGATGACACCGATTGGCAATATCTGCTAGACACGGATAATCGCTTGCAAGATTCTGCGGCTCAAGAAAATTCGATTAGAAACCATTCACTTGATAAGAATGTAATAGAGCGACAGTTTGATCTGTGGGCTGATCAAGGATATTGGCTTATTTTTATTGTAATTATTATTGCCGCTTTTTCATTTCGTCGCGGCTGGTTATTATCGATTGTATTTGTCATCACCCTACAACCTGAAACAAGCTACGCCAGCGTGTGGGATGACGCATGGCAAACAAAAGATCAACAAGCTCAGAAATCATTTGAACAAGACCCCGCAAAGGCTGCTGAGTTGTTTAAAGATCCAAATTGGAAAGCGTCTAGCTTATATCGCGCAGAAAAGTACGAAGAAGCTGCTGAGAACTTTAGCATCGATACTCATGCTTCTTCGAAGCAACAAGCAGAAAGTCATTTCAATCGCGGCAACGCTCTAGCCCATGCAGGTAAACTTGACCAAGCAATTAAAGCCTATGAAGAATCATTAAAATTAAATAATGAATTGGCCGATGCCGAATTTAATAAAGCCTTGGTTGAAGAATTATTAAAAGAGCAAGAGCAGAAAGAGTCCGAGAACGATCAAGACTCCGACGAGCAGCAGGATTCTGATGAAAAACAAGATTTTGATGAAAAACAAGACTCAGATGAAAACAAATCAAATGATGAGAATTCTGATCAACAAAAATCCGATTCTCAAGATTCAGAACAGGATGATGATTCAGAACAGGATAAATCTGAAAAACAAGAATCTGATCAGAAGGATTCTGACGAAAAAGAAAATGACAAAAAAGATGCAGAAGAAACTGACTCAGATAAAAAAGAAGCTCAATCTGAGCAAGACAAAAAATCTGAAGAAGAGCGTAAAGAGCAAGCAGAGCAAGAGAGAAAAGCAGAACAGGCTCAAGAAGGCGATGAGATGTCTCGAGAAGAAAAGCAGGCATTAGAACAGTGGCTCAACCGCATTCCTGATGACCCTGGTGGACTGTTAAAACGCAAATTTTTATATCAATATAAACAACGTGATCATCAAGACGAAGGCGAAGTCTCATGGTAAAAAAAGCAGTAACTTCACTATTACACCCAATGCTGACCTTAGTATTTTTATTGCTAGCGCACACGGTATCTGCCGGTACATTAACGGCTACCGTTGATCGCAAAGCCATTACCGAAAACGATAGTTTCCGTTTATTTCTTCGCTATGACGAACAAGTAGCCTTTGGTCAGCCTGATTTAACCGTATTAAAAAAAGACTTTCGCGTCTTGAATCAGCAGCGCTCAAACCAATTCCGTTCAATGAATGGCAAGACTGTCTCATTTACCGAATGGACACTCATGTTGTCACCCATACGTACCGGTACATTGATTATCCCCGCAGTAGAATTTGATGGTCAATACAGTCAAGAAATTGAAGTCACCGTTAATGAACTCGCTCAATCAGTTAAAGACCAAATTGCCAAAGAATTCTTTTTTGATATTGAAGTCGATAACCTGAACACTTATGTACAAGCTCAGGTTATTTATACCGAAAAATTGTATTACAGCGTCAACCATGAAGACGCGACTTTATCTGAGTTTAAAGTGACTGACGCCCACGTTATGCAACTTGGAGAAGTCCGACAATACAATACGAATATCAATGGCCAGCGCATGGGTGTTTATGAGCGCCGCTTTGCTATTTTTGCCGAAGAAAGTGGTGAAATGGTGATTCCTGGGCAAAAGTTTAGCGCCAACATTGTTAATTCTTACAATCGCTGGAGCCGTGGCCGCCCCGTCACCGTTATTGCTGAGCCTATTCGTATCAATGTCAAATCAACACCTGCAAGCTATCCGCAAGCCCCTTGGTTACCAAGCCCTCAAATTACAATTTCTGATCGCTGGAGCAAACCCTATAACGAATGGCAAGTAGGCGAACCTGTTACACGCACAATTAGCATTAATGCTCGAGGACTTTCCGGTAGCCAGTTGCCTGAACTGAACTTACCGACAGTCGAGGGCTTGAAATATTACCCAGACCAGTCTGAGCATAATGATAAAACCGATACTCAAGGTATTGAGGGATTTTTACAACAATCGTTAGCCATCGTGCCGACACAAAGTGGCCGTGTAACGATTCCAGAAATGCGTGTTCCTTGGTGGAATGTAGAAACTAATCGTCTTGAATATGCGATTTTACCAACCCACACCGTCACTGTGGCGGCACCTGAGAATGCATTAAAGATGGACAGCAGTCAGTCCACTAATACGCCTTTAAATACTGAGCTAAATGCCTCAGCTGATTCCACGATGATGAATAATCAGAACTCAGGATACTGGATTGCGGCCACATTATTTTTACTATTAACTAATATTATCAGTGCTTTTTTATTATGGCGCCGTAGTGGAAAGCCCATTGAAAAAGAGATTAATAAAACAACGGTTTCTAGCAAGGAGACATTGAAACAGATCAAAAAAGCGTGCCAGAAAAATGATCCGCTTTTAATTCGTGAAAATTTGAAAGAGTGGTCGCAGCAAGAATTTGGCATCAGCAGCCTAGAAGAACTTGGACAGAAATTTCAAGATATCCCACTCACCAATAGCTTGAGTGAGCTAGACAGTACGCTCTATCAGAGCACTGAAAACAGCGCTTTTAATGGCCAATTATTGTGGAATAACTTATCTCAAGCCATTAAGAAAAAGCACTCTGGCTCGTCAACAGATCAGTCAGAACTCAGCCCTCTTTATCAATAGAGCGATAGAAGGGCTTAAGCTTCAACGCTGCTTAATTAGAACGGTTAAGCGGCGTGTTTCTTTTCTGTATTATTAGTAGGAGTAGGCAGAGAGTACTCTCGTTTCGCAACCCCTAAGCGCTTCCAAAGCTGCATATGCTCTGGTAAAGCATCAGGAGCATGAGTGATACCTAGAATCTTTGCAGCATCGTCAGGCAAAGCTATTTTTCCGTGCTGTAAAAACACCGCCTTAACCAGTCCGTACGCATGGATCTTGCCGTCGGCTACAAAACGCTGCTCTAAATAAAAATATTTCTCATCCCAGCCCAAATAGCGACTTTCAACGTGAAATTTTTTGCCAAATCGAATTTCACGGATATAACCCATTTCTATACCCGCTACGATAAAATTCAACTTTTCTTTCAGCATCACATCCCAGGTGCCCGTTTGTACGGGATGATCCCAGCGTGCACGCTCCATAAACACCATATAACGCGAGTTATTAATGTGCATATTGAAATCAATGTCTGTCAATCCAACTCGAAAGCTACGCTTAATACCACTCATAAAAGGCACTCGCTGAAAGCGCTTGCTCATTTTATTTCGCTTATTCAGCACGACAGAACGTATAATTTCCCGGATCATAAACAGCACACTCTTGCTAAGCAGATAAATAAAATGGCGCATTCTAGCCTACTTATAAGAATTGTCACCCTTCCCCAGCATATTCAATAGCAATTAAACTGACATTTAGACCCTATCAATTTTTATAATTACTTAAATTCCCCATAAGTGCGTTTTATTGGCCTATTTTCACCACCTTCCTTGAGAGATTTAGGTTTTCCGTCTATTACTTAAATAATATAATTTTCGGCGACCTTAATACCATGGCACTTCCTGTTCTAATTTGTGACGATTCCAGCTTCGCACGTAAGCAAATGAAACGAGCACTACCCGATGGCTGGGACATAGACCTAACATTTGCAACAAACGGCGTTGAAGGCGTTGAGGCGATACGTCAAGGCAAGGGAGAAGTCGTCTTCTTAGATTTAACCATGCCAGAGATGGACGGTTATGGCGTATTAGAAGCCATTAGAAAAGAAGACCTCCCCGCCATGGTGATCGTTGTGTCTGGAGATATACAACCTGATGCTCAAGAAAGAGTCAAAAAGCTCGGAGCAATGGCCTTTATTAAGAAACCCATCGATAAAGCAAAAGCCACAGAAATTCTTACTGAATTTGGCATTTTATCGGCGGCTGAATAATGGGGGCAAATGCAATGACGACCTTAATCAACGAAGATCAACGCGATTGCTATCAAGAGATTACCAACGTCGCCATGGGGCAAGCTGCTGATCGGCTAGCAAGGCTTTTAAACGTATATGTCATCCTTCCCATTCCCAAAGTTAATATGATCAGTGCCAGCGAACTTCACATGGCGTTAGCCGACACGGCAACCAGTGAAAATGTATCTGCGGTATGCCAGGGTTTTATCGGATCTGGAATTGCGGGTGAAGCATTACTTGTTTTCAATGATGCTAGCTTTTCTGACTTAGCCAAATTAATGAATTATAAAGGCCCTCTGGATCGTCATGGTGAACTGGAATTATTAATGGATGTCAGCTCTGTGCTTATTGGCGCTTGCATTCATGGCATTGGTGAGCAACTAGAAATCTCGTTCAATCAAGGTCATCCCGTCGTGCTAGGTCAACACTGCCATGTTGACGACCTTGTTAAATCAGGGAACCATCAATGGTCTCAAACCTTGGCGATAGAGATACATTATGAAATTGAAAATATGAATATAAACTGTGATTTATTATTACTTTTCACGGAAGATTCAGTCGCAAAAATTAATCAACAAGTCGACTATTTATTAGACTAAGGGATTGATAATCGCATGACCAAAGCAAGCTTCGAGTTTTCAGAAATGCACTGGCTGATGGATGTACTGCAAAGTATTGATGTAGGTTTAGTTATTTTAGACAGAGATTACAAAATTCAACTATGGAATGGTTTTATGGAAAACCACAGTGGTCTTCGCCCTGATGAAGTTCACGATAAATCCTTATTTGAATCTTTTAACGATATTCCAGAAACGTGGTTTCGCCAAAAGTCAGAGCCTGTTTTCGAATTAAAAACTCGAACCTTTACTATTTGGGAGCAACGACCTTATCTTTTTAAATTTAAGAACTACCGCCCTATTACTGGTCGGGCGTCGACCATGTATCAAAATAGCAGTATAATTCCTTTAGAATCAATTGATGGTACCGTTAAGCATATTTGTTTAATTGTTTATGATGTGACCGATACCGCCGTTAACCAAGAAGATCTCACAAAAGCAAATGAACACTTAGCCTATCTCAGCCAAACCGATAGCTTAACTGAACTATTTAATCGTGGATTTTGGGAGGAAGAATTTCAACGAGAGCATAAGCGCTGTGTTCGCTCACACAACCCAAGCTCTTTAGTGATGTTTGATATTGACCACTTCAAGAATGTTAATGATACTTATGGACACCAAGCAGGCGACGAGGTCATTAGAACTCTAGCTTCCATCGTAAGGCAAACAGCACGAGAAACTGATATATGCGGACGCTACGGTGGGGAAGAATTTACAATTTTACTCGTTGATACCGATGCGGCAGCTGCCGCTAATTTCGCCGAACGGCTACGTAAAAAAATAGATGCCTTAATCGTTAAAACGGATGAACATGAAATAAAATTCACCATTAGCTCTGGTATTGCTGAATATTCACCTAATTTCAAAAAACATACGCAGTGGATTGAAGCAGCTGATAAAGCACTCTATCATTCCAAAGAGAACGGTCGAAATCGCACAACCGTTTATCAACAGAAGTGATATTAGTTCAATTTTGATCATCTAATCCACGCAATCGAATCAATGGAACAAGGCAAGCTAGCAAAGCTTGTCTTATTCCACTTAGATGTTTAACCTCATGTACTTTCCACTCTTTAATTTGCCCTATTCAGATAAATATCGATAGCCCGCATTAATCACTCCTCACGATCAACACGCATTCATTAATTACAAATTTATTCCATCTTTTGTTATGATCATTGCATTCAGCTCACAATAAGGTGCTTCACTCACGTGGCAAGCTTTCAACTTAGAGATTACCAACAAGAAGCCGTTTCTGCGACGCTAAAGCACTTTCGTAAAACCAATGAATCTGCAGTGATTGTTTTGCCCACAGGGTCTGGTAAGAGTTTAGTTATTGCCGAGCTTGCACGCTTAGCAAAACAAAAAATCCTTATCCTTACTCACGTAAAAGAGCTGGTAGAGCAAAATCATCAAAAATATGAAAGCTATGGTTTAACCGCGGGTATTTATTCTGCGGGGTTAAAAAAGAAAGAAAACCAATACCAAGTAACGTTTGCGAGCATCCAATCTGCCGCTAGGAACCTTTCAGACTTTAATCATCAATACTCTTTAATTATTATTGATGAATGCCACCGCGTAAACATGGCCAATGATAATAAAACCCAAGAGCAAGAACCAAAACCAGATCAGAGTCAGGAACAAGAGGACCTGAATCAATATCAGAAAATAATTCATCAATTAAAACAGTCAAACCCAGACGTTAAGTTATTAGGCCTCACCGCAACACCCTATCGTCTTGGCATGGGCTGGATTTATCGTAAGCATTATCGCGGCATTGTACGCAGTGAAAGCGAACGTCCTTTTGAACATTGTATTTATGAGCTGCCACTGCGCTACTTAATTAAACGTCAGTATTTAACCGAGCCTAAATTAGTCGATGCCACAATTGAACACTACGATTTCAGCAGTCTCTGTGAAAACTCATCGGGTGAATATAATGCTACGGATGTTAATCATCTATTAAATAAAAATCATAGAGTCACTCAAGGCATCATTGAGCAGGTTATTGAGCTAGGAGATAAACGCCAAGGCATTATGATATTTGCGGCTACGGTTGATCATGCCAAAGAAATTTTCAGTTATCTACCCGCACAACATAGCGCGTTAATTACCGGCGCAACCGATAGCGCTGAGCGTGATCATTTAATTAAGGCATTTAAACTCAAGGAGCTTAAATATCTTGTTAATGTCTCTGTATTGACCACAGGTTTTGATGCGCCTCATGTTGATATGATCGCCATATTACGCCCCACACAATCGGTCAGTCTTTATCAACAAATAATCGGTCGCGGATTACGGCTATGCGATAACAAGAAAGACTGTTTAGTGATTGATTACACTGGTAATGATTTTGACCTCTATCAACCTGAAGTGGGTGAGAAAAAACCCAATAGCCAAAGTCAGCCGGTACAAGTTTCTTGCCCCAGTTGTGAGTTTCCTAATATTTTTTGGGGTATTTGTGATGATGATGGTCACTTAGTTGAACATTATGGTCGCCGCTGCCAAGGGCTTATAGAAGACCAACAGTGTGATTATCGTTTTGTATTTAAGGAGTGCCCACACTGCGGCGGTGAAAACGATATTGCGGCTCGAAAATGTTTACAATGCTCATCAGTATTGGTCGATCCTGACGATATGCTAAAAAAAGCACTACAGTTAAAAGATGCTAAGGTTTTACGCTGTGCAGGAACGAGCTTAATAGAACAAGAAGGAAAACTAAAAGTTATCTACCATGACGAAGAAGGCAGCGAACTGAGCGAGTCATTTGATTTTTCAAAAGCAAACCAGGTCATTATTTTTAATCAGCTATTTTCACAGCGCTTAAAAATTAATTTGTCGACCACCAAAGAGATAAAAATAGAAAGCATTGCTCAAGCCTTAAAAGTCTCAGCCTACTTTCCGAGCCCTGATTTCGTGATTGCGCGCAAGCAAAAGTATTATTGGAAAATAAAAGAAAGACTGTTTGATTACCAAGGGCGTTATCGCAAGGCCAACCAGCTATAAAGCGTACTTATTGATAACGATAAAAATCGTAGCTTTTTAACAGTACGTCGTAATCTCGACTACTTTTGAACAGTCGCATTTGATCAGCAAAAAGCTGAGAAATTCTTTTTAGTCGACCACTTTCGTCTTGAGCTCGGGAAAATACAATATATTGAGGATCAGAATCAATCTCTGGAAATAACGCGACAATGCCTTTAAAATCGCCACGCTCTTTAAAGCCTAAAAATTCTTGATAACTCATCATCGCCAAATCGTGGCGCTTTTCCTTCAACATAATTTCAATATCAAACTCATGCGTAACCACATCTCGCTTAAGATGCTTCATGCTATCAAAGTACTTACCATGACTGTAACCCTTCTGCACTCCGATGACCGAGTTTTCTAGCCCTGATAAAGTGCGATCATACTTAAATTCATGCGCCCTTTCTTCCAAAGCAAGAAAGACCCATTTAGTATCCGACAAAACATTATCATCATGATAATAAGCAATCTCAGAACGTTCTGGGGTATATCCCAAATAGCTAATGGCATCGACATTGCCCGCTGAAAATTCCTTAATAGCCCGAGTCCACGGAAGTGAAATAAACTCTATCTCAATCCCTAGTTGATGCGCAGCATGTTTTATCATGTCTATGTGCAGCCCAGTGAGCTGGCCATCTTTAACCATTTCCAAGGGTGGATAATTTCCAATACCTCGCACAACTGTTAAGGTTTCAGTGACTTGGAGGTTGGATGAATAACTAACTTGGTTTTCTGCACTAAAACTATAGGAAGCAGAGAAAAGAATAATGAGACAAGAAAAACGCTGGAGCCATATTTGAATCAAAGAGAAAACCCTCATATACCGATTCTATCGCTAAAATATTTCAGGAATAGCCTACTCAAGAGTTAATACGTCGTGACGGCAATTTAGTAAATGTATATGGCTTATTATTAGCCAAAAAGAATCTAAGAGGACTGAGTATTCGGTCCTCCTGAAGAACTGGATTATTAAACTTTCACAAAAGAAAACTGAGCATTGAATTCCTGCAAACGCTCATGCTGGAGCTTTAGACCATCTTCTATTTCTTTAAAACGAATATGAATTGATGCGCCCTGCCATTTTTCTTGCAAAGTCTTACACGTTTGCTGGTATTTTCCAGTTTGTAATTCAGTCCACTCATTCAACAATATTTTGAAATCGTCATATTCTTTTTCTAATGTTTGTTTCCACTGATCAATATTATCTGAGAACTGATCCGTGTTACTCGCTTGTGCTAACTGCTCATTCGCTCGCTTAAATTGCATTTTCACTTTCGCACGCTGAATTTTGAAGTCAGGCACTTTCTTCAAATTCTTTGTCAAACCAACCCAAGAACACGCTTTAATGAACCATTTAGTGGGGTCCCAGTGGAACCAGCGAATGCCATTGCGATAATCTGTTTGGAAAATATGGTGATAATTGTGATAGCCCTCGCCATGAGTTAAGAAAGCAAAGAACGTATTATCACGAGCGGTATTCTCATCCGTATAAGGCTGTGAACCCCATTTATGAGCAATGGAATTGATAAAGAAAGTAATGTGGTGTGCCAAAACTAATCGCGCTACACCCGCTAGCAACAACATGCCCACAACATCACCAAATATTAAACCCAATATAATCGGAATACCGAAGTTCATGCCTAACGTAATCGGTAAGTAATACTTATATTGCCACATCACAACAGGGTCATTCATCAGGTTTTTAACGTTATCAAAGTTAACCTGGCCGCTAGGGTATTTACGCAACATCCAACCCATGTGAGAGAACCACAAACCACGTTTAGCAGAATAAGGGTCTAGCTCAACATCATCACAGTGACGATGATGCACTCGATGACCTGAACACCAATCCAAAATCGTATTCTGCATCGCCGTTGCGCCCCATAAGGCATACCAAACACGAAGAATAGGATGAGCCTCATAAGCATTATGAGACCAAAGACGGTGGTATCCACCTGTAATAGACATACCTGTTAACCAAGTAATGATTACAAAAGCGACGACAGCAGAGGCATTGTAGCCATACTGAATGCCATACCAAGGCACTAAGGTTAATAAGGCCAAAGTACTGACAGAAAACATAATCACGGGAACCCAGTTAATCGGGGGCTTTTGCTTTGTATTTTGACTATTCATAAACAACCTGATTTCAAAAATCTATTTAGAATCTGCTTAAGATCTAATTGTAATAAAATTCACTATTATACCAGTATTTGGACACAACAGGTAAATCTCAACAACATAATACCCGATTTCAACTCAGCGAACATCTGTTCCGCATAATTAAATCATGCCTTAGATCATCTTATTCGTTAAGTCTGGCTAGCAAAGAACAAATGAGCAAATAGCTCACGGTTATAATTGACCAATCCAATAAGACTTTCTTTACTCTAATTACATTTTGATTTTAATCGATGTTGTTTACGCCACTTATTTTCACTCTGCTTAAAGATAACTTGAGAGAAAAAATAAGTGGTCTCGCTTTATTTACCCGTAAATTTAGCCTCTCGTCTTTGCAAGAACGAAGCGATCCCTTCTTTAGCATCTTCACTTTTCATAATTTTAGGCAGATCCGTGAACAGTGTCTTTAAAGCCGCTTCCTGGCCATGAACTCGACACGTCTTGGCCGAACGCAAAGCAGCCTGTACACCCAATGGCGCGGCCTTGGCTATTTTCTTAGCGATTGAGCGTGCATGTTCATGCAACTGATCTCGCTCAACCAACTCTTGCACCATCCCCCACTCCAACGCTTGCTGTGCAGTGAACTCATCGCCCGTCAGAATGTAACGCTGAGCATTACTCCAACCAATTTCTCTAGGCAAACGCACCGTACCACCACCACAAGGATAGATACCGCGCTGAACTTCTAACTGAGCAAATCTAGCTTCTGGGGTCGCGATCCGAATATCCGTATTTAATAGCAACTCTAAACCTGAGGTATAGCAGATACCCTGTACTGCCATAATAACGGGCTTGGTTAATACCTCACCTTTATTACCATAAGGATCTAGGTGCTCTGGTGGTAAGTCAGGATATTCACCATTGGCAAAAATAGGAGCCCATTTATCCAATTCCAAACCCGAACTGAAATGCTTACCATTAGCCTGTACTACGGCAACTCGTAACTCATCGTCATGCTGCAAGCGATACATCGCCTGGGCTAATAGAAAATAGCTTTCAGGATCCAGCGGATTGTACATTTCTGGGCGATTAAAGGTGATCGTCATAATGTGATCACTGACTTCTACAATTAACTTTTCACTCATAGCGACATCCATAATTTTTTAACAATATTATTAAATTTAATCATTTATACGATCAAAACCAATCCGCTTGCATCGACATACACGTCTCATCAAAACCTTGTAATAAATTGGCTTGATGCGTGACTTTAGGCAACTCCCAACGAATAAAGTATTGAGCAGCTTGTAGCTTGCCTGCTAGAAACTGCTGATCCTCGGCAGAATCTTTATTTTCAAATACCGACGTCGCTTTGTCGGCCATTTCGATCCACAGCCAAGCAACAACCATTTTCCCCATCATATCCAGATAGACCGCGGAATTAGCTAAGCCTTTTTCAACCTCACCCTTCTGTAACGCGCCGCCCAGAGTCATCGTGGTTTTAATAAACAGATCGAGATACCCTTGATATTCAGAAACCAGCCCAGCCAATGCGGGTTTTTCTTTCGCTGACATCAATGTTTTCTGGATTTTCTGTAATAATAACTGCTGGCCTTTGCCATTATGCAACCATAGCTTTCGTCCTAATAAATCCAACGATTGAATACCATGAGTACCTTCATGAATTGGATTTAAACGGTTATCTCGGTAACACTGCTCTACAGGATAATCTTTGGTATACCCCGCTCCAGCCAATACTTGAATAGCTAAGTCATTCGCTTTCGGACCATAATAAGATGGAAATGATTTAACGACAGGGGTTAATAAATCTAATAGCAAACCACTATCAGCATCACCACCCACTTCCGACTCATCCACTAAGCGCGCGGCTAACAGGCACAAAGCGAGTGATCCTTCGACAAAGCATTTCTGTGCTAATAACATGCGCTTCACATCGGTATGTTCGATGATATTTAACGGCTTACTGTTTGAATCTTTACTCGCAACAGATCGACCTTGTGGACGATTTTTCGCATAATCTAGCGATTCCAAGTAACCACGATAACCAATCATCGCCGCACCAGTACCCACACCAATACGCGCTTCATTCATCATTTTGAACATATATTTTAAGCCATGATTAGCTTCGCCAATCAAAAAGCCTTGGCATTGGTTATTATCACCAAATTGAAGCACGGTACTGGTCGTGCCGCGATAACCCATTTTATGCAATAAGCCAACAAGCTTCACGTCATTCGCCGCGCCCAAAGAGCCATCGTCATGTGTCAGTATTTTCGGCACGATGAATAATGAAATCCCTTTTGCCCCTTGTGGTGCGCCTTCGATTCTTGCTAATACCAAATGCACAATATTTTCTGTAATGTCTTGATCTCCGCCAGAAATGTACATTTTCTGGCCTTTGATACGATAGCTGCCATCGTCTTGCGGGGTTGCTTTTGTCGTGAGATCTCCTAAAGACGAGCCGACATCAGGCTCTGTCATCGCCATGGTGCCAGAGAAACGGCCATCAAACATTGCCGGTAAATATTTTTTCTTATGCTCATCAGCGGCAAAAGCATTAATTAAATTGGCCGCCGCACTGGTTAAAAACGGGTAACCAGATGTTGAAGGGTTCGCCGACATGAAGTAGCTAACACACGCCGTATTAATAATGGCAGGTAACTGCATACCTCCATCATCGTAACTGTGTCGCGCAGCCAATAAACCTGATTGCGAATAATGCTGCCAAGCAACCTTAACTTCATCAATAGTGGTTACTTTATCACCATCAAATTGTGGCTCGTTAGCATCCGCTTTCGCGTTATGGGGTAAGAAGTATTCGGTGGCAATTTTTTCGGCCGTGGCGATAACGCCATCGAATGTCCCTTTATCATGATCTTGATAAAAAGGCAGTTCGGTCAACTGCTGAGCTTGAAAAACGTCATACAATAAAAACTCTAAATCTTTCGCATTAATTAAGTTCGACACAATTATCACCCCAATAGTAAATCTGAAGTCTAGTATCCGACTTGCCAAGAGGCGTTTGAATTGTCAATATAGACACATATAGAGCTGATACTGCCATTAAGTACACTAAGCATTCCCTAAAGCATCTTTTTAGATCCATAAGTGCCAAAGCTTCATTGACCACTTGAGCATTGAGTAAGAAAACCCAAATTATGATAAATATTTATGTATTAGGCTTTGATCAAGCGCTTGCATCCGCCATCACTGGCATCGTTGATCTTTTTGCGTTAGCTGGGGTTACTTGGAATCGCATTCAGCATCAAGAAACCGCCGTGGCTTTCAATGTTCAATTGGCCAGCAATCACGGTCAAAATATTCACTGCATTAATAATTTAAAACTGGCGCCACACTGTAGCTTCGATGATTTAGAAAATACTTTAGATCACAATACCTCCGATAGCTTAGAATCAAACATATTAGTCGTCCCCACCATCGGCGGGCCTATTCAACAGACGCTGGATAATAATCCAGAGCTGATACAACTATTAAAAAAAGCACATCAATCGGGCTGGACCATTGCCGGTAATTGCACCGGAAATTTTTTGTTAGCTGAAGCGGGTATATTAGATGGTAAAGCCGCGACCACACACTGGGGCTTTGAAACTGAATTTAAGCAACGTTTTCCTCAAATAAACTTGCAAGCTGACCAACTGATTACTCGCGATGAAAATATATTCTGCGCAGGCGGAGGGATTGCATGGTTTGATTTAGGTTTGCATATTATTGAACGCAGTATTGATTTTGAAACCGCCATGCAAACAGCGAAAGCGTTTGTGATTGATTATCGCCGTGATAGCCAACTGTCTTATTCATTAATGCGCATCGCCAAACCGCATCAAGATGATCTCGTCAACAAAATCCAAGCCATTATCGAACAAGACTGCACTCTTTCTCTGAGCATTGAAGATTTAGCAACGCAGTATAATGTTTCTCAGCGCACTCTAATTCGAAAATTCAACAGTGCTTTAGGCATGCCTCCGAATACTTACCTGCAGTCGGTCCGTATTGAACGAGCGAGAAAGATGCTAGAAGAAAGTGATTTTAATGTTGATACTGTGATGAATAAAATTGGCTATGAAGATGCGAGTTCTTTCCGGCGTTTATTTAAAAAGAAAACGGGGTTAACGCCGACTGAATACCGCAATCGATTCAGTCGACGATTATAGCGCTATGTTGATTACGATTAATTAATCGCTAACAGAAAACTACCGTTAACAAAAAACCTTAATTCCCCCAAGACCATTGCTGATTGCCGCCATTGTGTTTCGACCAAAAAGCAACTTGTGAGCCATTGTCAGTGCCATAAGCATCAACTGCGATTAAGTTGTTGGAGCGAGGCACTAGCTGAGCGTTTTCAAAATCCCACTGCTGATTGATATTATTTTCATCGCACTGCCACAGATGAAGTCCACCGCCAGAATAAGCTTGGCCCATATTATCAAGGCAATATTCAGGGTTAGCCTGATTGCGTAACAAACCGCTATCTTGATCTAACGCCCATTTTTGCCATGCAACATTCGCACAATCCCATAACAAAGCTTGCTTACCATTAGATGGGCTAGCACCGTCAAAATCTAAGCACTTGTTCGAACGACCGTCACGTAATTCTTTATAAACTAACGTCGTATCGGCCTCTCCTGCCGGTGTATCAAACGTTAAATTACCCACCATCGCAAAGTGATCTGACAAGTCGTACTTGGTAAAGACATCAGCATGAATACTGCGCGGCGTCAGAACTTTAGATTCAGAACTCGTAGGCTGAAGGTGTGCCGTAGAATATAAAACATAATCCAGATTCTCAGGCGCGCCATCGGTCCAATTATTCACATAGCCATTATAGGTATAAGCATAACCACCATTGCGTGGCACTTCCTCAGCGTTCAATACATTCAACATCGTATTGTATTCTTGTGGGAAATTAATTTTATCGACATTCAAATCACCCGCAATAATAACAGGCTCACTTGAACTAATAGATCGACTATTAATAAAATTACGCATTTGTTGAAATTGACTTAAGCGCGTTGCTTGATTTTTATCCGCGGTCCACGCTTGGGTATGACTACCAAAAACATGATAAGGGTTTCCACCCTTATTAATTTTTGCGTAAATTACACCCTTGGCTGACATGCAATCTTCTGCATCACAATCATCAAACGCAATTTGAGATTCACTATCAATAGGATAACGGCTCACAATCAAAACACCGCCATCTTCTAATGAACCTGAACGATCAACCACCTGAGTCTGATAAGGATATTCTGTTTTAAGTGCATTAAGAAAAGTATTACGACGGCTATTATCAAATAGCTCAGAAAAAACAATGGCATCATAACCATTCAATTTATCTTTCAATAAATTTAAACGCTCACTCACACTCTTTGAAACTAACCCCGGTAGCAGTGCCCAAACATTATAAGCCAACACATTAAAGTTATTATTCGCACCGCGTATGACGTCGTCCTCTTTTGGGTGAATAACATAATAATAATCATCACCATTGGCGCGAGCATTTTCCGCTTTAAAAGCAATCGTAGAGTCGACACCCGCAAAGCTTTGTTTTACCGAATGAATGTTTCGATCATCGTACCAAGGGGATTGTTGAGTCCCATGCCAGATATCACTGAAATTCCAAGTACCGGTTAATTTCTGCTGTAACATCGTCGTGCTGCCATCTTCGGCTGTGACAGTGGTATCAAAATAATAATCCTTACCCCATTTAATACCGGTATCACGATTGGTTTCTAAATAGCGAACGGTTCCTAATGGCGGCACAGAGGTAGCATGTTGCTGCCAATGTTCTCCCTTCACCAATGCAGAACCCCGTTGATTAATGGTTAAGTCTAAGGTTTGGTTGGTATTATTGGTTAAATAAATGTAGCTTTCGGCCCAGGTCGACGCGCTGGATAATACCGCGACGGCGGTGAGTAAGACTGGCGCCGTAAAAAAGGCTAACGTAGAAAATTTTTTTCGCATGTGTGCATCTCGTTTTCAGGTGGTTTTTTATTTTTTATATAACGAAACCTCGGATGCTTCCTGCGAGAGGTAACTATAAGATTTAAATCTTAAGAATTTAAATCTATCGCTATAATCCTAAAAATACATTGCCATCTGATGACAGATTAGTGCCAACAGATGACAAATTTTTATTAGTATCGACTAGTTCCCCCAACTCCACTGCTGGTTAGAACCATCATGATTCGACCAAAGCCCTACTTGAGAACCATTATCTCGACCATAAGCATCAACCGAAATATAGCCATTCGCTTTAGGACGTAAGTTATTGCCAACAAAATTCCACTGCTGATTCACATTAGACGCATTACACTGCCACATATGAATGCCACCACCCGCATACGGTTGACCCATATTATCCAAACAATAAGCAGGATTGGCCTTATTGTGTAATAGCCCTGTCTTTGCGTCATACGACCACTTCTGCCAAGCAACATTTGCACAATCCCATAATAAGGCTTTCTTGCCGTTGGCCGGTGTAACCCCTTCAAAATCTAAACATTTGCCCGTACGTGCATCACGAAGTTCACGGTAATCGGCAACGGTATTTAAACGAATCAAGTTTTCAATAAAGCGCTTACCCGGAAAGTCGGTCATAACCATACCTGCAATACCTGAGTTATAAGCTGAATGAGCAATGTAGTTTGCCGTTAATGTATTAGTACCTTCGAATGCGATAGTACAAATACCAATGAAACAACTCACACGTGGGAAATCAGGATAAGAACTGTTCCAACCCGGTGTTGTAAGACCTGTCGCCAAGCGCGGGGCAGAGGTACCAGGGCTTGAATGGCCACTGACAACAAAATAGGGAAATGAACCATTAGCACCACTAAGATAGTTCATGTAAATCGTATTACGATTGCCATTCTTTGATTTATTTAAATGATTTTTAACCGCTGTCCACTTGTCATACAGTGCCCAATTGGTCGACATAGCATAGTCGTCTTGCTTATCAATCGCGCCATAAGAAAGCCCATAAGGTTTACCATCAGGAGCATAACCTGAGAATTCTTGCAAAATGACAAACTTACCGCGAATTTCATTCAGCGTAGGGTTTGAATTAGTCGGTACCCAGCGTTTAGCACCCTTCGCCGCTAAATATTTATTCAAAGTTTGAGTATAACTTTCAGTATTATTCTCTGATGTGTGCTCAGAGCGTAAGCGGAATAAAACAGTTTCTGAAGCATTCGCTGCTAAGAAACTATCAATGTCATTCAACACATCATTAAAGTAAGTATCTTGTGCAATGATTCCATGATGCATACGGAAGCGGTTATTAATATGACGTGTTCGCATATCAAACACACGAATACCCGACTCAAGCTGCTGCGTTAATGTCATCGTTTGGTTTTGCCAAGCATCACCCGCACGAATCGACATGGTATCGTGGGTACCAGGAATAGAGAGTTCACTGACTCGCTTATTACCATCAACTCCAGCCATCCAGCTAGGGTTCGACGCCACAGCTCGATAATCATGACTATAAGCAGCATCGTTATGCGCACTTGCGAGAGAGGAAAATCCGAGCACACCGGTAAAAAGTCCCAATAAGGCCTTAGACCCCATTGTCTTTATAAAAAAAGTTTTCATGTAGATACCTGACAGTGGTTTTATTTTTATTATTTATAGCAGTACATTATTTGTACTTGAGTCAGATTAAAGCAGTAATTGGTAGGAAGAACAATAAGAAATAGAATAATGATCGAGCAGCTTAAAACTACTCGATCATTATCATGATAGGTACAACCACTAATAAAAACTATGGCAAATAGAACCTACCAATTTAGTGAATCGACGTTCAACAAAAAGATGTTAATTACTGCCAAAGCTAAATTGCTGCGCGGCATTCCCGTCAGCTTTATAAAGCTGAAGATTGGCACCGTTATCGGTATTACCATAAAGTATATCTAACGCCAGCGAATGATTTTTACGTGGACGAATCGTATCGCCCACCACATCCCACTGTAGATTAGGATGGTTTTCACAAGCCCAAATCCCTACGTTGGTGAAATCGTCATTACCATCAGTGCTGTCTAAACAGAAATTAGGATTATGCTTGCTGCGAATCAGACCTGTACCAGGCTCGTGGTACCACTTCTGCCAATCAGCTCCATGACAATCCCAAAGGTACGCATTGGCACCGTTGCTAAAATTGCTAGGAGCAACATCAATACATTTGCCCAGCACTTTCAATTCACGATATTCAGAAGGCAATTTAACGCCATACAAGGTCATGTCATCCCAAGCTGGGCCACAATCAAACTTAGCATTACGTTCACCATCGCTGTCTGCATCACCACCTGCCCACTGTAAGCCACAATTGTTATCCGACGTAATACGAACTCGTTCGGTAAAGCCACCTGGATAACTAATAATCGTTAAAGGATCAGCGCTGCCAGAACAATCAAACTTGGCATTACGTTCGCCGCCAGCCTCTGAACCGTCCCACTCAAGACCACAAGTATGGCCACCCGCACGGGTTTTAATCACACCATGAATGCTGACACTGCCATCACTATTCGTAGTGGGTGCATTATCAGCAGAAAAGAACATAGGATCGCCTTTTGCCATGCAATCAAACTTGGCATTACGCTCACCCGTTCCTTCATCACCACCCTGCCACTGCAATTCACAATTATTGCGTGTCGCTTTCATGTAAAATTCATAAGTTAAACCAGATTTCAAAGCATTTAAAGAAATGGTGCCATTGCCATAATCTACGTCATGCTTAGACGTTTTCCAGACACCTTCTTCTACGGCATCACTGTAATCAAGCCACGCATAGCGGGCGCCACTTGCTGACTTAGCCGCTTTTAACATTTCATTTTGCTGACTATTTGTTGGAACAGCAAACTGCCATTGAGTCCCTAATGACTGGCAAGCCGCTTGGCCTGCATCCGTTGAGTGAGTACCCGCTTGCTGAGAAATCGCCCATTGCTTGCCACCTTCAGTTTTACAAGCATAAGGATGATAAGCACCACAGGCCCAGTCATCAAAGCGACCGTTAGCCATAGACAATGCACAATCTTCTGCATCATTGTAATTATTCGGCTGCAACTCTGCCCAACTCCAAATGGAAGCCTTCATGCGAGAATCACCGATACTGATCATATCGAGTGATAACGCCGTAATACCACAACGCCCTGCTTTAACGGCTAAAGCAGCATCAATCTTAGGACCTGGATCACCAAAGGCGCGGCCAAGGTTGGTCATATCTTCCCAGATGCGGTGAGCACCCTCTTGTTTGGCGGTGTCGGCGAGACAATCAGTTTCTGACTTATCTAAAATTGACTGACCACCACCCGCTACCCAGTTATGAATGCTATTCCACGAATACCCTGTCCAAGGGCCACGACCAGTGCAGCTACTGCCCATGATCACAATTTGCTTATTAGCCTTTAAAACATCTTCTTCTGTTGTGGTTTGAACCATGGTCGAGAAATCATCACACTGACCCGCAGGCTGCTTGTAAATCAAATCATCAATAGCAGATACGGCGCTGACTAACTCAGCATCATGGCCTTCCGCATCATCTTGAAAATAGAGGGTGACAACTTCTTTTGGATTTTTGCGAACCCAGTTATTAACTTCATTAACACCCTCTTTTAAATAGCGCTCAAGGCCACTACAGCCAAAATCGTCATCCCCAGCGTGGCACATTAATAGCGCACTACTTCCTGGAAGATCCTTTGTTTGCCATACCCAGTGGTAATCCATTTCAATTGTACGAACACCTAAGTCCAATAGCTCAGTGATGGTTAATTTATGATTAGGGTCGAGATGAACCAAAGAGCTATAAGCGGAGCTGTTGTAGGCGTTATGGCCCATTACATTAAAACCTTGAGACATAGGCACGGCGTTATCAAGCATATTCTGATGAGCCAAAGCTTTGAATTCCCAGCTTTGCTGATGATTGGCGATGGCTGTATTATCCGTCGCAATAACAGACGGAGCGCCGCTAAAAGCAAAAACCGTATGACTAAGACCCATCAAGCTGCCCGCTAAGACTGATTGAAAAAGATGTTTTTTCATGTTTTTCTCTTATTTTTATATTACCTGACTAAAATAAGAGAAATTAATACCTGATACATCATCCAAAGATGACAGTTAACTGACCTATTACGCCACTTTATTACGCCACCTTACTGAACTGCATTGCCTGCATGATACTGCAACTAAATAATACGAAAGCATTACTTCATAAATAGAATCTGATAAATTTAATTTAGGTCAAACGAAGCCAATACGACCCCAGAATAGGTACTATAGTTTCATTTGTATTTATACTGCCTCCTTCCTAAACATAAAAAATATAACCATGCCAAACGCCCACAAGCATCCTTCAGTTAGCATTCACTACCTAAACATTATTAATAATGCATTAGAGCGAATAGGCTTTCAGTCCCCCGAGATTAAGGCGCTAACAGGGCAGTATAGTGAACAGGAATATTATTTTAATCGAGTGCCCTTAGCGACGCTGAATGAAGCTTGGCAAAGTGCAGAACTGATCACTCAAGATCCAATTATTGGCTTGCACGTCGGTGAAAAGATACATCCCAGTGATTATGGTTTGCTAGGTCAAATCATGATGAATTGTAATAATTTGGCTGAAGCCTTAGACAGTATTCTGTCTGTTGAATTTATAATCAACAACATATTTGTGTCTGAAGTCATCATTGAAAATGACTGTGCCGTAAATCGTATTTATTCCCAGCAATACGAAGCTGAAAACATTCGCCACATTATTGAACAGGATATTTCTGCGCTCATCAATATTGGCCTGTTTGTTATGAACAAAGATTATGGTGAGCATAACCGCCCGATTGAGATTCACTTCCGCCATAAGCCTGCTGCTGATCAGGCAGAATATGAACGCATTTTAAAAACAAAAGTGTTGTTTGAACAAGAACACAATCAAGCCATTTTCCCACTGGCGATATTAGAATCCCCCATTTATAACCCAAACCCAAGAGTTGCCGACTTATTAAATGTTGAATTGCATCAACTTCTACATGAAGTCGAAAACCAAGACGCGTTAACATTAAGGCTGTGGCGTTATTTTCAAGTACAGGGTGTAAGCTTTACGGCGGATATTGACAGTATTGCTCAACTGTTCAATATCACTCCAAGAACACTACAACGTCGGCTTCAGCAAGAGGGGACAAATTTTCAAGACGAGCTTAAATATTTTCGCACTCAACAAGCCAAACAATTATTGAGCAATAAACAATTAACAATCTGTGAAATCGCTTTCCAAATGGGTTTTAGCGATAACAGTGCTTTTCATAAAGCATTCAAGCGCTGGACAGGATTAACACCAAAAGATTATCAAGCACTCATAAAATAAACAGCCTATCGTGTGCCTATTAATTGTGCTGCTTTTAAATCGAATGAAAATTCAGTGCCTCTACCAAGCTGACTGCTCACTCTCAACCTAGAGCCGTGCAATTCAACAATGCGTTTACTAATAGCCAAACCTAAACCGCTATTTCGGCCCTTTCCTCTTACGCTATTACTGGCTCTAAAATGAGCATCAAAAATAAGGGGCAAATCTTTTTCGGCAATGCCAAAGCCAGTATCTTTTACACTCACACTTAATTGACCAGCAGTCACTGAGGGCAATATTTCAATTTTAATATGATCACCCGCTTTACAATGACGCAGTGCATTATCAATTAAATTGGTGAAAACATTCTCTAGTTTCTCAACATTTGCCATGACCATTATCGAAGGATCTTTTGGCTCTACGTCTAGGCTTACTTGTTTTTTATTGGCTTCCAGAGTCATTTTTTGCAATACATCTTGCGCAAACTCAGCAATGCCTAATGGCTCGGTGCTCAGGGTGACTGTTTCACTGTCTAAATGGGCGAGTTCAAAAAGCTGCTCAATTAAGCGACTCATGTGCTGTGCATTTTTCATAGCAACATTAATAAGTTCTTCACCCTCTTGCGCTGTTAACTCATTATTTTTTAACGACCACGTTTCTAAATACCCCTGTAAAGACGCTAAAGGAGTGCGTAAATCATGAGAGACATACGAGATCAATTCTCGACGCAATTCATCTGTATTTTTTACTTTTTGATATTGAATGTTCAGTGTATTAGCCATTTCGTTAAAGGTACTGCCTAAACGTTCTATTTCATCGGCAGAGTTCTGCTGCCACTGAGATGCTGGCAATTGATCATACTTAAAGCCTTCTTGTCTAAACTGCTGCATATCTTGCGTTAAACGGCGCAGTGGTCGCGTTAACAAAAAAAATAAAATAAGAATAACCAATAAACCAAAGAGCATCGCTAGGGCCAAGCTCCAAACCGCTATTGATAAAATATGGCTCTGTTGCAATATATCGACGATGCCATCGTAAATTTCTCCGCCGATGATAATATACAAATAACCCTGTAAAACGTCTTCCCCTTCAATGTTCTCGAAAATAGGCGCCGCCGAAAATATTTTATGATTATCTTCACTTCTGGGATCATCCCCAAGAATAGGCAAGTTTGATTGATTACTTAAAAAATCCTGTATGGGTTGAATATCAACGACGTGTTTTTTTATTCGCAAAGGATCAGCGGAGTATGTTTTCACCTCTCCTTGAGGGCCAAGAATATAGAATTCAAAACTAGGCCCAAGAATCATCATAGAATGAAATGCTGTTTTTAATGCAGCGTCATCTATCTCTCCATCCTGTAAAAGTTTATTGTCGTGTACAACATGCTCTGCCAATTGGTGGTGTAGCTTTTGCTCCACTTCATTTTGATAACTGCGGGTTAAGTACTGCGCCAAAACCAATAAAACAATGCCCACGGAAATAAAGCTAAAAACTAAACCTAATGACAATTTACTGTAAAAAGAAAATACAAAGCTACGCATAAAGATATAACCCATTCATTAACGATTACTGCCACCAAACTTATACCCTACACCCCAAACCGTTAAAATATATTCGGGTTTAGATGGGTCTTGCTCTAATTTATTACGCAAACGATTGATATGAGAATTCACGGTATGCTCATACCCACTGTGCTGATAACCCCATACGCTATCCAATAACTGAGCACGACTGAATACCATTCCAGGCTGACGAGCCATGTAAATCAGTAAATCAAATTCTGTACTGGTTAACTCTATGTCTTGATTATTCAATAGCACCTTACGCCGACCCGCATTAATCACGAGATTATCAATCACCAGTTCATCTGATTGAGGTACAGGTTTATTTAACATATCCATCCGTCTAAGCATGGCTTTAACACGAGCCTGCAATTCGCGTACGCTAAAAGGTTTTGTTAAATAATCATCAGCTCCCATTTCCAACCCTACGACCCTGTCGGCTTCACTGTCTCGAGCCGTTAACATCAAAATAGGCGTTAATACGTTAGCGCTCCTTAGATCTCTGCAAATCTCCAAACCATCCATTTCTGGCAGCATTAAATCCAAGATCATCAAGTCGTATTGCCCTTCTCTAGCCATAGAAAATCCTCGCCGACCATTATCGCAAGTATCGACATCGTGATTCATGTCTTTAAGATTCATGGCAATCAACTTATTAATATCTTGATCATCTTCGACCACTAAAATTCGTTTATTCATGATGTGTCAGCAGCGCTTAGTTTTGGGATGAGCCACGAATTATCAACCTGAGTTAATAATGAGATGTGCTAGATATGCTTTAGCATTAAGCTAACTTTGATGAAGTGAAAGAATGAAAGTTCCCATGACGCTATACTCATTTGCTTAATGAGATAGGTCATGGGCTTTGCCTTCTTCTATTACTCAGTGCGAGTAATCGTTAGAACGGCTGCTGGCGAATCAAAACCATGAGTACTGTTCAGAACAGATTCAGTGTACCCGTGATCAATTCCAACAATCCCCGGGTGCCTTGCCACATAATCAACATCATCACGCGCCATATTAAATCCTTCGCCGCCATCAGCAGGTCCAGGAATGGTTCCCTGCAATTCACTATTGGCTTCGGTTCCTGAATCATAGATAGGTAAATAATGCTTTACCGTCTCACCGACGTCTAAACTCGATAAATCAATGCCTGTTTTCCCAACAAATGCATCATTAGTATTCACTAACATACTAATGAGGGTTAGCTTGAGATCAGAACTCATCTCAGAATTAACATCCGCTGCGATACTAAATATACTACCAGCCCCTGGTGCTACGGCGCCTACTCCCGATACAGCACTGTATACATGAGATGACGGTGCATTAAGTAGCGTATTGTTATCACCGCCTTCCGCCAATAGTTCAAGGCCCTCAGACGCTGACGTCCCTATAACCCAAGCACGGTAATCACTGCGGTGAAGTTGTGCGAGCAACGGTGATAATGGTTGATTACTCGTTAGATTCGTCACAGCAATCTCATAAGATGCCGTCTTAGTTTCAATACCCGCAACAACGTCATTATTACTGCTACTGCTGCCACCACCACACGCACTCAGCAAACTGGCACTGAATAGGGCAATAGCCAATGTACCCGCTTTTCGGTTTAAATATTTCATATTCAAAACTCCTATTTAACGGTCACAACTACTTTGGCTACAGGGTTCAACCAACGGTGAATACGACTATCTACATCGCTAATACCTGCGGTTAAACTGGTATCGCCAGTATTACCACGATGTATATGAACCGTTGTATTGGTTTCCATATCCGTAACACCGCTAGCCCCCGTACCTGCATCCATACCTGGCGCCCCTGGAATACCATCATCTGCACCACCATTAACAGTATCGATAATCTCGTCGTTTACTTCAGTCCCCGCATCGTAACCGTTCAAATAGACCGTATAAGTGCCGACTTCCGTTGGGATTTTCCAACCATCAAGACCGATAAAGCCATCATTAGTGGGCAGCATCATAGCCACAATTGATAGATGCGTATTAACACCTGTTTCAATAGCCGTAACAGGTGAGCTCGCAGACGGAGCCAATAAACCATTCGCAATGTTATTCGTATTCACAACCGTTCCTGCACTGGCTGTGATTAACGGTGCAGTATTGCCACCTTCGGCCATCGCTTGAAGCGCAACAGTCGCGGCTTGCCCTGCTGTAAACAAATGCGTATTGCCGTCATGTGCACTAACCAATACCGGCGTAAAATTCATACCGTGAGTCAGGTTCGTTACTTGCACATCAATGGATTGCGAGAATGCCATGGCACTGGCCAAGCTTAACGGGAGCATTGAAAGTAAAAATTTAGTTTTCATGATCTGTCCTTTATTAGATTCTGGTTGGAACCCTTACAAGACTAAACGCCATAGTTAACATAGATTTCACAGAGTTCTAACAGAAGTATCACAAGAGATCATAATTTTATAAAACCGTATCCATAAAAAAAGCCGTATTAGAATTTCTTCTAATACGGCTTTTTTGGACTCTGTTTAACCAGAGTCGTTGGTTATTCTCTAATAATGAGAATCAACCAAAGTCATCCAACATGATGTTCTCAGGTTCAACACCCATTGCTTCAAGCATGGTGATCACTGATTGGTTCATGATAGGTGGTCCACACATGTAATACTCACAATCTTCAGGCGCTGGGTGATCTTTCAAGTATTCTTCCAACAATACATTGTGGATGAAACCTGTTAAACCTTCCCAGTTATCTTCTGGCTGTGGATCAGACATGGCAACGTGCCATTTAAAGTTCGGGAACTCAGCGGCTAGACCGTCATAATCTTCTTTGTAGAATAACTCTTTCAAAGAACGAGCACCGTACCAGAAGCTGATCTTACGATCTGATTTCAAGCGTTTAAGCTGATCAAAGATGTGCGAACGCATTGGGGCCATACCAGCACCACCGCCTACGAAGACCATCTCAGCATCGGTTTCTTTAGCGAAGAATTCACCAAATGGACCGTATACCATCACCTTGTCGCCTGGCTTCAAGTTGAATACGTAAGAAGACATGATACCTGGGTTAATACCGGTCGTGCCTGGAGGTGGCGTTGCAATACGAATATTGAACTTCACTACACCCTGCTCTTCTGGGTAATTCGCCATAGAGTATGCACGAATAGTATCTTCAGTATTGATGCACTTATGCTCGAAGAACTTAAAGTGTTCCCAGTCACCGCGATATTCTTTTTCGATATCGAAGTCAGAGAAATTAATCTCAAACGGAGGGCACTCAAGCTGAACATAACCACCAGCACGGAAGTCAACAATCTCACCTTCAGGCAAACGCAAAGTCAGCTCTTTAATGAACGTTGCTACGTTAGGATTCGATTCAACAATCGTTTCCCACTTCTTAACACCAAATACTTCTTCAGGTACTTCTACAACCATGTCCTGTTTAACGGGAACTTGGCAAGATAAGCGCCAGCCTTCACGGGCCTCACCTTTAGTGAAGTGAGATTCTTCTGTCGGTAGCATAGAGCCACCGCCATCAGTCACTTTACACTTACACTGTGCACAAGTACCGCCACCACCACAGGCAGACGAGAGGAAAACTTCGTTGGCCGCAAGCGTTTGCAACAACTTACCGCCCGCTTCGGTTTCAACCGTCTTCTCACCGTTGATTACGATCTTTACCTTACCCGAACTAACTAACTTAGCTCGTGCGCTTAAAATAACTGCCACTAAAGAAAGTACGATGACAGTAAACAACACAACGCCGAGGATGATCTCTTTATACTCTGCTGGATTCACTATATCTACTCCTTATAGCGAAACGCCAGAGAACGACATAAAGCCAAGAGACATTAAACCAACGGTAAAGAAGGTAATGCCCAAGCCTTGAAGTCCTGCTGGAACGTCGCTGTATTTCATTTTTTCACGAATCCCTGCCAATGCAGTGATCGCTAATGCCCAACCAACACCTGCACCAATACCGTAAACGGTTGATTCAGCGAAGTTGTAATCTCGCTCTACCATGAACAAAGACGCACCCATGATGGCGCAGTTCACTGTAATCAAAGGAAGGAATACACCTAGCGCGCTATATAAAGCAGGAACGTACTTATCTAAGAACATTTCTAAGATTTGAACGATCGCGGCAATAACACCAATGTAGGTTAATAGTCCTAAGAAACTTAGATCAACCGATGCATATTCAGCACCCATCCAAGCCCAAGCACCTTCTTTTAAAACATAGGTATAAATCAAGTTATTGATTGGCACAGTAATCGCCAATACAACAATAACGGCAATACCAAGGCCAATTGCGGTTTGAATTTTTTTAGATATGGCCAAGAAGGTACACATACCTAAGAAAAACGCTAACGCCATATTTTCTACGAATACGGCTTTAATGAACAAACTAATATAATGTTCCATTAGTGCTGCTCCGAGTTAACAGTGTTAGGCAAGATTTTGAAATCTGGCTTTTCAACTTGCTCAGTTTTCCAGGTACGCAGTGCCCAGATGAACAAACCAATAATGAAGAAAGCACTGGGTGGCAATAACAACAGACCGTTTGACTGATACCAACCACCATTAGTGATCAATGGTAATATTTCAAAGCCAAACAAGTTGCCTGCACCAAACAGCTCACGAACCGTCGCAACAACGATCAATACCACTGAATAACCAAGACCGTTACCGATACCATCGAAGAAGCTCATCACAGGACCGTTCTTCATGGCATACGCTTCTGCGCGTCCCATAACGATACAGTTAGTAATGATCAATCCCACGAACACTGATAATTGCTTACTGATTTCATAAGCATACGCTTTTAGAATTTGGTCAACTACGATTACCAAAGAAGCAATAATAATCATCTGTACGATGATTCGAATGCTGTTTGGAATGTGATTACGAATTAACGCAATACCAAAGTTAGAACACGCTGTAACGGCGGTTAATGCAAGACACATCACCATCGTCACTTGCAAACTGGTGGTCACAGCCAATGCCGAACACACACCTAAGATTTGTACTGCAATCGGATTTTGAGAAAAAACCGGTTCAGTAATGACAGATTTAAGAGACATTAAGCACCTCCCGCTTTAGCCGTCGACAAGAAAGTACCAAACGCATCATCACCTAACCAAAAGTTTACTAGGTTAGAAACACCACGACTGGTCAACGTTGCACCGGATAAGCCATCAACGCTATTCACATCACCAGGAGCAGCTTTGCCCTTAACAACCTGAATGGCTAACTCACCTTGTGAATCATACAATTTTTTACCTACCCACTGAGCTTTCCAAGATGGATTATCCACCTCGCCACCCAAACCGGGTGTTTCACCGTGAGAGTAGAAGCCAAGACCTACAATAGTTTCTAAATCGCCTTCAAGAGCAATAAAACCATACAAGGTAGACCATAATCCATAACCATGAATAGGTAAAACCATCGTTTCAATGTTGCCATCTTTTTCGATAGTGTAGATCGCGGCAAATTTTTCTAAACGCTTGATACTGGCAATATCTTTATCAGCATCAAGTTTGGAAGAAAGTTCAGGGTCTTTAGAAGATTTTTTCTGATCAAACGCATCAGGATTAAAACCCGCTGCTGTAATTTCAGCCAACTCAGCATCCGTTGCATAAGCACTTGTTTCCAAGTTAACAATACGCGTCGTTATCTGCTTGAATTGCTCTTCAATAGATTCACCTTCAACGAGAAGGCCAGCAGCTGCCAAGATGTTCTTGTTTTTATCCAATTGCTTGTTAGCGATTTGCAAAGGTTTCAAAGAAACCGCCGCTCCCGCAACAATAATGGAACAAACCAAGCACAATAAAATGGCAACCAATAATGTTTTTTGAATTGAATCGTTATTACTAGCCACGAGACATTCTCCGTTTAATATTAGCTTGCACGACAAAATGGTCGATTAGCGGTGCGAATAAGTTAGCAAACAAGATCGCCAACATCATACCTTCAGGGAAGGCTGGATTGATCACACGAATCATTACCACCATGAAACCAATCAAAGCACCAAAGAAGTACTTACCAAAGTGAGTCATAGAAGCAGATACAGGATCGGTTGCCATAAAGATCATACCAAAGGCAAAACCACCCATCACCAAATGCCAAGTCCAGTCGACTGCAAACATTGGGTTGGTATCAGAACCAATTGCGTTGAACAACAAAGAGGTTGAAACCATACCGATCATAACACCGGCAACAATACGCCAAGAAGCAATCTTCATTGTCAGTAATACAAGACCACCAATCAAGATAGCAAGCGTTGACGTTTCACCCATTGAACCTTGAATAGTACCAATGAACGCATCCATCCAAGAAATTCCTGAATCAAGAATACCTTGAATACCACCTTCGTTAGCAAGACCTAAAGGTGTTGCACCCGATACACCATCAGCGGCAGTCCACACGGCATTACCTGACATTTGTGCTGGATAAGCAAAGAATAAGAAAGCACGACCGGTAAGGGCTGGGTTTAAGAAGTTTTTACCCGTACCACCAAAGATCTCTTTACCCACAACAACACCGAAGGTAATACCTAAAGCGACCTGCCATAAAGGAATAGATGGGGGAAGAATCAAAGCAAATAACACAGACGTTACGAAGAAACCTTCGTTAACTTCATGGCCACGTACTGTAGCAAAAAGTACTTCCCAGAAACCACCAACGATAAAGACTACAGCGTAAACAGGGAGGAAGTAAGCAGCACCAAAGACTATATTGTCCCAGATACTACCAGCGTCATGGCCGCCACCTAATAACTGAACCAGCATTTCACGCCAGCCTTCAATTAAAGTAGCGTCACCCGCAATCGCCAGATTGGCCTGCAGACCAATATTGTACATACCAAAGAACATAGCTGGGAAAGTACATACCCAAACTGTGATCATAATGCGTTTCAAATCGATACCGTCACGAACGTGAGCCGTATTATTGGTTACATTTGGCGGAGAATATAAGCCAGTATCCAACGCTTCGTAAAGCGGATACATTTTTTCAAAGCGACCACCCTTCTCGAAGTGAGGCGCTGCGCTATCTAATAGTGAACGTAGACCCATTTATCAGCCCTCCTGTTCGATGCGAGTTAAGTTAGTACGCAAGATTGGACCGAACTCATACTTGCCTGGGCAGGTATAACTACATAACGCCAAATCTTCTTCATCTAACTCTAAAGCGCCTAAGTTCACAGCCACTTCCATATCTTCAACAATCAATGCACGAAGCAATTGCGTTGGTAAGATATCTAATGGCATAACACGCTCATACGTTCCAATTGGAACCATTGCGCGCTCACTACCATTAGTAGAGGTGGTGAAATTAAACGTTTTGTTTAAGAAGCGAGAGATGTAAATCGGCATAACCGAAAAACGCTCAAAACCAGGACGTAGATAATGTAGAAGCGGACGATCACGACCTTCTTCTAATACAGAAATCTGATTATGAAAACGACCTAAGAACCCTAGAGCTTCAACGGCAGTACGACCACCGAATACCGAACCAGAAACCAGTCGGTTTTCGCCTTCGGCTAATTCGCCAGCAGTCAGCTCAGCTAAATTAGCACCTAATAAAGTGCGCAATAAACGAGGCTTAAGAACCTGAGGGCCGCCTAAAGAGATAACACGCTCAGAATTTAAAGAGCCTGTTGTAAACAATTGACCAATAGCAATGACGTCTTGGTAGCCAATGCTCCAAACCGTTTTAGTTGCACTCGCCGCATCCAGTTTATGAATGTGCGTTCCAGCCAAACCCGCTGGATGTGGACCAGAGAATTCTTCAGTTGTTTCAATACCCGCTGTTGGGATATTCGCACCAGGCGCTTTACATACAAACACTTGACCATCGGTCAAACGCTTCAGTACTTGCACACCGGCTTTAAAAGCTTCTGCTTGCTCAGCAATCACCAACTGAGGATCTGCAGCCAATGGATGAGTATCCATCGCAGTAACAAAAATAGAGGCTGGAGCTGTATCAAGTGCAGGTGTTTTAGAATATGGGCGTGTACGTAACGCTGTCCACAAACCAGAATCAACCAAATTCTGTTGAACCGCTTCACGGCTCACATCATTTAGCTTATCTGCTGCATAGCTTTGAAAAGTAATTTCTTCATTACCTTCAACTGCTACTACCACTGAAAGAAATACGCGTCGGTCGCCACGATTGATTGCCTTTACTACACCGCTCGCAGGAGCAGTATATTGGACACCAGCCGTTTTCTTGTCAGTAAAAAGAACCTGACCTTTCTTGACTCGATCACCTTCTTTCACAATCATCGTTGGCTTCATGCCAACATAATCAGGACCCACAACAGCAACTTCTGTTACTGCATTTGCCTGACTAATCGATTGCTCGGGAGTACCAGTGATGGGTAAGTCGAGACCTTGTTTAATATTGATCATACGTCTTGCCTAACCACAGTTATATGCCGCCTCTTGCTTAAATAAAAAACTATTCTAAGTTATTTCAGATTTACCCAAAACAACTAGAAATAAATTTTTATTACGAAACAAAAACTTGGCCTATTATATTTAGTTAAAAAATCGCGCTAAGTATAAAGATGACAATTCCATTTATCCACTTAAAAGCCGTTAAAACTCTTGTTAAATTACTTTTCAGCCGTTATAAGCCCCATACTGTACAAAGCTTAGACAAAAAAAAGCCGTTGCGGTAAAACAACGGCTTTCTTAGCAACTAACTAACAAAAGCCATTCGGCTTAATCATTACTTAGCAGCTGGGTACGTTGGGTAAAAAACACCACACATCTGCTGAGCAATGCGAACTACCTGACGGCTATAACCGAACTCGTTATCATACCAAACGTATAAGTTAACGCGCTTATCAGCCGTAATCGTTGCTTGTGCATCAACAATACCTGCGTGAGAGTTACCCACAAAATCAGTTGATACCACTTCTGGAGAATTAACCCAGTCGATTTGCTTTTGAACTTCAGAATGCAAAGACATTTCGCGAAGATAGTCATTAACACCCTCAGTCGTAATATCTTTCTTCAAATTCAACGACAAAATCGCCATAGAAACGTTTGGTGTAGGAACACGGATCGCATTACCCGTTAGCAAACCTTCCATTATAGGAAGCGCTTTAGCAACGGCTGAAGCTGCCCCTGTCTCAGTAATAACCATGTTCAATGCCGCAGCACGACCACGACGATCACCCGCATGATAGTTATCAATCAAATTCTGATCGTTGGTATACGAGTGAATTGTCTCAACGTGGCCATTAACAATGCCATATTCATCGTTGATTACTTTCAATACCGGCGTAATTGCGTTGGTAGTACAAGATGCTGCTGACAAAATAGTATCAGTCGCTTCAATATCGCCATCGTTAATACCATAAACGATGTTCTTGATATCGCCTTTACCAGGAGCAGTTAGCAATACGCGTGCTGCACCCTTAGCTTGTAGATGACGCTCAAGACCTGCCTGATCACGCCAGATACCGGTATTATCGATCACCAATGCGTTATTGATACCAAATTCAGTGTAATCAACTTCTTCAGGCGCATTCGAATAGATGATCTGAATGTAGTTACCATTAGCAATAATGGCATTCTTCTCTTCATCGATAGAGATAGTACCGCGGAAAGAACCGTGGATAGAGTCACGACGCAACAAACTTGCACGCTTCTCAAGATCTTTACCCTTACCTTTACGCACAACGATTGCACGTAAGCGTAAACCGTTACCACCACCCGACTTTTCAATCATGATGCGTGCTAACAAACGACCAATACGACCGAAACCATAAAGAACCACATCGCGGTTCTCTTTAGTCGCCAAGCTACTTTGACCAATAACGTCCGTAAGCTCTTCGTTCAAGAAAGTCTCAAGATCACGACCATTCGCTTCGTTGCGGAATTTAACTGCAAGCTTGCCCACATCAATGTGAGCACGATCTAAATCCATCGACATCATCGCATTAACGATTGGGAAGGTATCTAGCACAGAAAGCTCTTGATCTTCCATGTGACGAACAAAACGGTGTGCTTTTAATAGATCAATCACAGAACGATTAATAATTGGGCGACCGTATACAGAAGTAACGATGTTCTTCTTACGGTACAAAGCACCAACCATCGGGATCATCGCTTCAGCGATTGATTCGCGGTCTGTCCAGTCCTGCATGCAGGCATCAGTCATATCTTGGCTCATGGGTCTACTTCCGTTTTTACAATGCATTTCAATGAGGGCATATACAGCTAACCCCCACTATCAAAATTAGGGCGCAAATTATGCCTGCTTTGGCTTGTTTTGACAATCCAAAGTCTTATATGGTGAATGGAATAAGTAATTTTTATCATAAAAACAGAAAAAACATCCGATTCCTCATCGATTATCATCATGAACAATACCGGTCACGTCAACCCAAAAGCGACTACCATGACAAGCAACGCACCGTTGAATTAACCGCTGAATTATTGGCGTCAAATCACCCCACCCATACCTTGCTTATCCGAATAACTCCCCATAAGTTATAGCTATTAATACAAGAATAAAAACAACAATAAATACACTTCTCGATCTAACGCTACCATGCAAAACAGAGGCACTCACCATGACAGACTTTACCGTTAACAGCATGACCAATGATGCAATGGGCGATTGCGACGCCTCCGGACTCGCCAAAAGAATTGCAAATAAAGAAGTCAGTATCGCTGAAGTAACAGACGCGGCGATTGCTCGCGCCGAGCAGATCAACCCCAAACTAAACGCCATCGTTACCGATTGTTTCGACCTAGCACGTCAAAATACTAAAAACGCCACCCTTAAAAGTGGAAGTACAGCTGCTTTTGAAGGCGTTCCTACTTTTGTAAAAGACAATACAGACGTAAAAGGACTGCCTACGTTATTTGGCAGTCGCGCTGTACTTAATAGACCCGCCAAACGAAATGGCGAATTCACTGATCAAATGTTATCGACGGGTTTAACTATTCTAGGCAAAAGCACCCTGCCTGAATTTGGTATACCACCCACAACAGAATCCCTCGCCCAAGGTGCAACCTGCAATCCATGGAATACGAACCACTCAAGCGGCGGCTCATCCGGTGGTGCAGCAGCATTAGTTGCATCAGGTGCCGTACCAATTGCTCACGGTAACGACGGTGGCGGCTCAATACGAATTCCTGCTGCCGCTTGTGGTTTGGTCGGTTTAAAACCAACGCGAAACCGTTTAGTAAATATGCACGGCACCGAAGCTCTGCCCATTAATGTTGGCCACGAAGGAGTTATCACGCGCAGCGTAAGAGATACCGCACTCTTTATGGCAGAAGCAGAAAAGCATTTTCGCAATACCAAATTAGTATCATTAGGCCACATTCAAGCACCGGGTAAAAAACGATTACGCATTGGCTTAGTTACCGGCGCGTTAAAAGGCATAAATGTTCAGCCTGATGTGCAACGTACGTTGAATGAAACAGGCTTATTATGTGAGAGTTTAGGCCACAGTGTCGAAGAAGTTGCCTTTCCGTTTGCAGATCAAATTGCCGATGATTTTCTCACCTACTATTCCTTCTTATTTTTCTCAATGCACCGCTTTGGAAAATTTGTAATCGGGCCAGGTTTTGATAGCAGCAAAGTAGAAAAACTGTGTGCACACCTAAGCAATAGTTTTATTGGCAATATAGGAAAACTTCCCTTTGTCATTAGACGTTTAAAAAACACCATCAATATCACCCAAGAATTGCACAAGCATTACGATGTACTGTTATGCCCAACACTGTCATCGTCGGCGCCTAAAAACAACTACATGCTTAACCAAGCCTTACCTGCCAGTGCCATGGTTAAAAATATGATGGAGTTTGCCCCATTTGCTGCCCTGCAAAATATTACTGGCGAACCCGCCATCTCCTTACCCATGGGCACCAGCGACAACGGCTTGCCAATTGGCATGCAGTTTTCAGCAGGTTATGGCGAAGATAAAACATTGCTTGAACTCGCCTTTGAGCTTGAAGAAGCGAAAGCGTGGAAACACATCCACGAAATGGCCGCGAATAAGAAAACTAAAAAAACAACGAAGAAATCTTTAGCATAATTGCTCACAGATACCCTCTGTAAACATAAAAAATAAGATCAGATTAGCGAAGCTATAAAGGCATGAATAAATGAAAAAGCTCGGCGCACGCAGCAGTACAAGCGATGTTCTACAAAACAAAGACCTAACAGGAAGAACGGTTGTCATTACCGGTTCAAACTGCGGTATTGGTTTTGAAGCCGCACAAGCATTAGCGGGCGCAGGGGCTAAAATTATTTTTGCCTGCCGCAATACAGAAAAAGGCGAAGAGGCTTTGCGCCGCTGCAAAGCGCTACACCCTAAAAGCGAACTGGCTTTTTTTCCACTCGACCTCGCATCTGTTGAAAGCATTAAACATTTTGCCGAAGCCGTAAAAGACGAAACCATCGATACACTCATCTGCAACGCAGGTTTAGTACCCACAAGCTACCAAGAGACAAAAGAAGGTTTAGAAATGACCGTAGGCGTATGCCACTTCGGCCATTTTTTACTCACTCAACTTTTACTGCCTCAACTGTTAAAAACAAAAGCCCCGCGAGTGATCATGGTTTCTAGCGAATCTCACAGAATGCCCGCAAAACTGAATTTCAATAAATTTCCGCTAAAGAAAACCGATACCTTCTTTCCATTCATGGCTTATGGCCAAGCCAAATTATGCAACGCACTTTTTGCTAACGAACTGCAACGTCGCTACCAAGATAAAGGCCTCACCGCCTGCTCGCTGCATCCAGGCGCATTGATCACCACCAGCTTTGGACGCGACTCAGGATTCTTGTCTTTGCTCTTTAAACTCGTAAGCCCGTTAACTAAAAATCCAAACCAAGGCGCAGCAACCACAGTGTATTGTGCGAGCCATGAAAAAACAGACGAGCTAGCAGGGAGGTACTTCTCTCATTGCAAGCCTGTGCGCAGCACTAAAGAAGCAAATAACCCTGAGACTGCAAGAAAACTATGGGAAGTGAGTGAGGAGTGGATGAAAGGGCTTAAAAGTTCGACAGCTGAAGCCACGAAAGAAAATGCGACTGAGTGTGCTTAATGTCGTAATAGTTTGACAAAATCAGCTTCCAATACCAAAATGTCGTAATAGTACGACATTTGGTATTCATAATGAAAGATTCAGCACTGGTCGATATAGGGCTAAAGCTTAAAGAAATCCGTAAGCGACGCGGTCTAACCCAGCAACAAGCAGCTACCAAGGCATCGATTCTTCGCCAAGATGTTTCTAAAATTGAAAGTGGGAGTTTTGTTGGAGCAATATCAACTCTCAACAAATATCTACAATTTGCAGGCTTACAACTTACCTGTCAGGCACAGCCTAGCCAATTTGTTCAACTTGATGATTTGAAGTCGGTATTTGATGATGAATAAGCTACCAGAGCGTATTCGTCATATTGAAGTGAGTTCTTTTTCTGAGGCAACTGGCTCATTGTCTCAACCCTCCCAGTTCACTTTTCAATATACGGGCAACCAGCCTGTGTCTTTAACAATGAATGTAAGAGACGAGCCCTACCATTACGGCTCACTGCATCCAGCGTTTACTCAAAACCTGCCTGAAGGTTATGTACGCCAATATATTTATGAAAAACTTCAGCGTCATGCCCATGTTAATGATCTCTATCTTTTAGCCTTGCAAGGAGACAAAGGTATTGGGCATTTGTCGTATGCGTCAGAACTTGCACATATCGATGAAGATCAATTCTCTCTTAGCGACATTCTTAGTTGGAATAAACAAGAATCTCTATTCCCGCAGTTGCTAGATCGTTATTACCTCAGTGGTTTACTCGCAGGTGTGCAACCTAAAGTAATGGTTCCAATCTCTGGTCGTACGGCAATTCATCAAAATGATGTTATCGTTAAAACGTTTGATGAAGAATATGACCTACTCACCGTCAATGAATATGTGTGTATGAGCGCAGCCAAAGCTACAGGCCTATCTCCGCCTAACTTTTGGCTATCAGACGACCATAAATGTTTTGTTATCGAACGCTTTGATATTGTAGATGGCCAACAAATGGCCGTTGAAGATTTTACCGTATTAATGGGGAAATCAAATAACGAAAAGTACACTTCTAAATATGAAACGTTATTAAAAGCCGTCAGAATATTTACAGGTTCACAAGCGGAAGTTGAAAGAGCTTATCGCTACATTGTATTTAATTGCTTAATTGGCAATGGCGACGCTCACCTTAAGAATTTTTCTATCATGTATGACATGAATAGAGAAAATATCGTAATGACACCACCTTACGACATTACCCATACGCTTATTTATCCAACGATAGATAACAAACTGGCGTTAAAAATGGATGACAGTAAGGCCTTCCCAGATTACAAAACCTTAAAAAAGTTTGGTGAGAGTTTTGACATTAAAAAATGCAGCGAGATTATTGAAAAAACCGCTGCAAGCATTAGTGATTACATTAATAGTTCTACTGAAATACAACTAATGGAGGGTCTGAAAGAATCGATTGAGAAATCATTAACGCAAGCGAAAACAGGGACTTTTAGCCGAACAGGCTACCGCCATGATAAGCATCGAAAATTTGAATAAAGATAGGCAAATCAAGTCGCAGCAATCACTTTTTGATATAGGGCCAAAAATGAAAAACTATCTTGCTGAAACCTCTTTTATTGATTATTCGAATACAGAAATAAAAGAGATATCCAATACTATTTATTCGCCTAATACATCAGATACAGACAATGCAATCGCTCTTTATTTATATGTGCGAGACACAATAAAATATGATCCTTATTCTTTAACGCCAAATACCTCCTGCTTTACGGCCAGCGAAATACTTAAAGCGGGTAAAGGATATTGTGTTTCAAAGGCCATTCTTTTAACTGCGCTGCTAAGGTCGATAAACATTCCTGCACGGCTTGGCTTCGCTGATGTTGTAAATCATCTATCATCCAAAAAATTACTAGAGCGCATGGGAACCAATATATTTTATTACCATGGCTATGTAGAGGTGTTCTTAAATGATCGCTGGGTAATAGCAACACCCGCATTTGATAGTAACTTGTGTGAAATTGCAGGAATACCACCGCTTGAATTCGATGGTAAAAACGATTCTAAGTTTCAGAAATTTAATGATGCGGGTAATCAGTATATGGAATACTTAAATGAGCATGGAAGTTTTCCAGACGCTCCTTACGACCTATTACTTGAAAAATATGCCCACTATTACCCTGCCTTAGTTAAATCAGATAGCGAAGCTAGTTCAGGTGATTTGCATCTTGAAATGGGTAGTGAGTGAAGAGTGGATGAAGGGACTTAATAGCATGGCAATTCAATAAGATTTATATTTTATTGATGTAGCTGAACCACACGAGTGTAGCGTATGGGTAGAACGATAGATAGCTTAAAAGCCATCTATCTGTGTAGAAAACACATAGCCATAAATGATGCAGATATACATAACCGCACCTATGAGCAATAACAGCAGACTGCTGATAATCTTCTTGCTGATGGGAAGCGTTTGAATATTCTTGATAAAAACAAAAATTAAAACTACCGATATAATAACTTGAAGAGCAAACCATACCACTTCAGGCATACCAAGATTATTCGGTGAGCCTGTAAACTGCCGCATCGAATAATCAGCTACTACCAATGACAATAAGCCAAGCACAAAAATGAGTAATGATTGTCCGTAGCCTTTCTTAATATCCAAACCCTTCATATTTTCTTTCACCTTGCCACCTGCGTGTTGAATTAACGACGGGGCCCAACTATTACTATTATACCCAGCCCCAGCAGTTGGATAGCTGATTGGATCTAAGGACTGATTGATTAAGTAGGCATCAACTAAAGATATAAGCTTACTTTCATGCTCCAATGATAGTTCAGCTCCTTTGAATTTTACCAGCTGCATTTCAGTATCAAAGTCAGATTTATACCATGTTTTTTTTGCTTCACCAAAATGCTCTTGAGCAGCCAATGTATCAGCCCCCTCAAACATCTCTACTTTCAGTGTTCCTCTATTTTGTGCACCTATAACTATCCCATGCTTTTTGCGACTCTAATACAGTCTTCATCAAGGTTCTTCCAAGCTGCTGATCTGCTTGATAATTTTCACCGATTTGTATCTCAAAGCGACTGATTATTTATTCGTCATTTTTAGCAAGACAACGAACGTTAACGATCAGAATTAACAGTAATAAAATATATTTCATTATTTTTCCTTAGCTGTAATTTTCTTATCGCTCTTAAGTGCTGAACCTTCAGATAATGCATTCCCTGGCCAGTAATCACGCGGCTAAAGTACTTAGATGATTCAACATCACTTCGTGGGCTGTGCTTACTACTAATCTAACAAAACTTGCCCTGCGGATGTTATAGACCGTAAAGTGATCACTGAATATGCTCATTTATCAGTTATTAGCGTTAACAATAATTAGAATTGCTCAATAAAATAGCCTTGCTAATGATTATTAACTGAAATTTCACCATAGCGAATAGAATTATGTAATTGAGCTGATGCCATACTATGGCATGAGTGTCATCCCCCAACTACTGCTGTAAAATCTGTCGCCACTATCAAATGATATGCATTATTATACATTTAATGTTGTACGTACTAGGTGCTAGGGATTGATACTTTAAAATACACTTTGCGTAAACTAAAAGGAAATTAATATGAGTAAGCGTGTACAACTTAGAAAATTCGATAAAAGTGAACTTATTCTTAACAAAGAAGAAACGGTAGTTATTCTTAAGTTTATTTTCAAAAAGCAGCATAGTAATATTGATTCATTAAATATAACGGACTCTGTGCGAGAATTTGCGCAAGGATTACTCCTGGAGGCTGTAGACGCCTCTTATGCTTTTGGTTTTATAGACGCTCTATTTCGAGCTGTAACAAATCCTCGAACTGGAGTGAAGAAAGTATTGACAAAGTTTGGTAAGAAATCTTCAAAACATTGGTTTAAACACACAAGTTCTCAAGATTTAATGTCTATAAAGATTTATGACAGGGTACGTCAGCAACTTGAATGGTCATTTGGGCGAGTATTAATTCTGCATGTTAATGGCATTGCAAAATTAGATGAAAATTATTTTGGAGTCCTTGCATTCAATGATTCTGACAGAGCAATTATCTGGGGTTAACGTGAAAAAAATATTCTATATTTTAGTACCATTGTCATGTGTTATTGCATATTGCACGATAGCTCTGTATTCGCTGTCTGAAAGCAATATAGAGGATATCATTATATGTAGTAGCAATAATGAAACTCATTATATACCTGACGGGGTATGTGAGCTGTATTTACTGAATTATCGAGCTACAGATAATGATATTCAGTTCTTAGAGACTGGCTCTGGACTGGCATTTTTATTTGGAATTAAAAATGAAAATAAACGATATAATTATTTAGAGTATTTTTTGTCTAAGGGTATATCGATCGATGCTTTAAATAGTGTTGATGGCCTGTCACCTTTGCATGCTGCAGTAGTGTTGAATGACCTTAAACTTGTTGAGTATTTATTAGATAAAGGCGCGAGTGCAACTCAAATCGATAAAAATTATGGGTTGACGCCTCTAGAACTTTTACAGAAACTCAATGTAGGTAATAATCCTATGGATAGAGACTCCATAGCTAAAATATTAGCTTCTGCCTCTGATAAATCCAAATAATCGAGATCTAAAGACATATCCATTGAGTATTACTTAATGAATATGTCCGAATATCACTACCAAAACGGTAAGCCTAATAAAACCAAGAACCCCAACTGAATTTGCGTCGATTGTATCGACATGTACTCCCCCTACGCCATAATATGATGCCCAGCATCAACAAACATCTGGCTACCCGTCTGACTTGCAGCCCAATCACTAATCAAAAATGCGGCTAACCGCCCAACATCCTCTGGCTTGCCCAAACGATGTAAAGGTGAGCGCGTGACAGCATCATCCATCAGGCCATCAAAATCAGTGATACCAGAACCTGCACGGGTCGGCATAGGGCCAGGAGACACTGCATGCACTCGAATTCCACTTGCCCCCAACTCAGATGCCATATAACGGACTGAGCTTTCTAAAGCCGCTTTTATCGGCCCCATTATGCCGTAATGATTCACCACCTTTTCTGAGCCGTAATAAGTCATCGTAATCAGCGTACCGCCATTATCTTTCATTTGCGCTTCGGCTAGGCGCGCAGTGCGAATAAACGAATGGCATGAGATATCCATCGCCAGCGAAAACCCTGCCAACGACGAATCAACCAAGCGACCGTGCAATTCATCTAATGGAGACCACGCGATGGAATGAATAACGAAATCAATCGTACCCCACTGATTTTTGGCTTCAGCGAAAACAGCTTCTAACTCGTAAGCGGTCATTCCACGACGTCTTTTAACGCCTATTCTCGCGCGTTATTCTAGCCCCTCAGCATTCATCAGATTGAGGTTAAAATGACAACACTAGATCGCACCGCCAAATCACCCCGCAGAACCCCAGAGCAATGGACCGCTAGCGTTACGAATTTCTTGGAATCCGGATTATCAGCCCCCAAATTTTGCAAACAACAAAATATCTCATACGCCAGTTTTAGCAAATGGCGACAAAGGCTAGCCACCAAAAATATCGACCAAGCGTTTAAAAGTGATCAACCGGCCTCATTTATTGATGTGAGTTCGCTGATGAATGAAAGTACCCACTGGAATATCACCTTAAAGCTGGGTAACGGTGTTGAGCTTATATTGAATCAAACCTGATGTTCTTACCTGAGCCCAATGTACAGATTTGGTTGTACCCACAACCCACCGACATGCGTAAATCTTTTAACGGCTTATGTACATTGGTGGCGTCCAAGTTAAAAGACAGCCCCACCAGTGGTGCCATGTTTGTATTTATAAATCGTCGTAAGACCCATATCAAAATATTGTATTTTGATGGTTCTGGATTTTGCATCTGGTTTAAGCGCCTTGAGCAAGGACAGTTTAATTACGACGAAAATACTTCCAACAAGCAGCCACTAGATTGGCTGCAACTCAAATTATTATTAGAGGGTATTAAGGTTAAAGAAATACGCCAATACAAGCGCTACAAACACCCCAATAAAAATTCATCATGGTATAATATTAACCATGAAACAAACGCACTCCACCAATAAAAATACAATCGATACGTCTGTTGCCAACGAGCAAAAAGCAGGCGTATTGGTGGATGAAAATACTCGATTAAAAGAAGAAAATCAGTCTCTTAAAAATCGTGTGGCGTGGTTTGAAAATCAAATGTTTGGGCAGAAATCTGAGAAGCGCATAGTTGAAAATCCTCTCCAGGGTAATCTTCTCGGCGTTCCTGTTATCACTGAGCCTGAAAAACCTGCCATAAAAAAAGTGGCGGAATATGAACGGGGTAAAGCCAAGAAGAATCGTCCTGATGATTGCACTACCGATACGGGTTTGCGTTTCAGTGACGAAGTCCCTGTCGAAGTAATTAACATTACCCCGCCCGAGCTGATCGGTTCTGACGCAGATCAATATAAAATAATCGATATTAAAATCACACGTAAACTGGCTAAGTTACCTGCCAGCTATGTCGTGCTTGAATATCATCTGCCTGTGATTAAAAAAATTGACAGTGGTGATGTTCGTACCACCCGCATGCCGGATCAGGTTCTGGATAGCAGCATAGCGGACGTGAGTTTACTGGTCGGTTTACTTATTGATAAATTTTTATATCATAATCCACTGCATCGTCAGCATCAAAAACTCACCCATGCCGGCATCACTGTAGCCCGCTCCAGTCTGACCAATTGGGTTAAACGCAGCATTGAGTTATTGCGCCCCATCGTGCAAGCCATGTTGAATCACGTTTTAAAAAGTAAAGTATTGGCCATGGATGAAACGCCCATTAAAGCGGGTAGAAAACACCAAGGGAAAATGAAACAGGCTTACTTTTGGCCCGTTTATGGTGAAGATCATGAGGTGGTATTTACCTTTAGTGAAAGCCGAGGTCAGCAGCATATTATTGATACGCTCAACCATAAATTCAGCGGCACGTTAGTGACTGACGGCTACGCCGCCTATGCCCGTTACGCTGAAAAAACCGACGGTATTATTCACGCGCAATGCTGGGTGCACAGTCGCCGTTATTTGGTAAATGCAGAAGAAAGTAGTCCGCAGGAAGTAGCGGTCGTACTCGAAATAATCGGCCAACTGTATCAGTTTGAAAAACGCATAGTCGAAACAAAATTAAGCGGAGATAAAAAGCGTCAGTATCGTTTAGAAAATAGTAAACCATTAGTAGACGAGGTATTTTCTTGGCTAGATGAACAATGCCAACGCCATGATTTAACCCCCAAACACCCATTAACCAAAGCCATTAATTATCTACAAGCACGAGAAACGGAACTGCGTGTTTTCTTAGCGGATCCAGACGTGCCGATGGACACCAATCACTTGGAAAGAGAAATTCGGCCCATCCCTTTAGGAAAGAAAAATTGGATGTTTTGTTGGACCGAATTGGGTGCCGAGCATGTTGGCCTAATTCAAAGTTTAATCAGCACCTGTAAATTACATGATATCAATCCACACACGTATTTAACCGATGTACTGCAACGTGTGAGCTGTCATCCTGCCAGTAAAGTTGAAGAGTTGACACCGAGAGTTTGGAAAGAGAAATTTGCAGATGAACCAATGCGATCAGTGATTTATAAAACGGTCAATGACGTGGTGGAATGACCGCTTACTCTAACTCGTCGGGTTTACTCACATCACAGGGGAGAAACAGTTTGGTGGTTAGCTTTTCAGCTAAAGAGGCAACGAACGGTTTTGATTTTTCATTAAGATAAGTAATGCAGAGCTCAGCACCCTGCTCACTTAATACCTCTGCAATTCCGTATGCAATTGAGTGGCGGTTTGCAATACCCAATACGATGCCACGCTTACCTTCCAATGATAATGAGGTGCTCATTTTCAAACTCCATAGAATTAGTATTATATAATGCGCTGCATTAGAGAATACTGAGCTTAGAAGTCTGGAGTGTTATTTATTTGTGACAGTTGGGTGAATGGTTTTATTAGCTGTCTAAGATATAAATATTCAGAAGCGGCTTACTTAAGAACTGCTATTGCACTAATATTTTTTAATTTCTATCAATCTACTGTAATGTTATGGATCTTCTAAAATAAACTATTTACACCCGACCCTCTGGCTATGCTCTGTAAATAAACTGGTTTTTAAACGGTGATTTGTTCAAAAGTCAGCTACGCAAAGTAATAATAGGTGTCTTTATTAACAGGAATAATACTGGCGCATGCGATAATGATATCGATCACCTGATACTTATCTGACCAGCAGCTAAATTCTCAGTAACTGAGAATATATCACCAACATATTAAGTGAGTTCACAAACAATCCTTAATCTCAAATTAATCGACAATATTCATCAATCATATCCATGACATTTCTTAAATTTCAATCCACTTTGGCACGGGCATAGAGTGTTTGGCTTAACAGATCCGAAACGTTTAATGATTTCTTGTTTTTTAATTGATCTTTCTTGTTTTTCTATCAGTAAATCAATATTAGATTTCAGGAAGTCATCCAGAAAAATATTTGGACTCCAGCCATTAGCTATTTTTTCTACAATAAAACTATCTATTCCTGATGCAATACCACCTAAGACAGGGTTTACCAGCCCAACAATATTCGGGTACAGCCATCGCACCCCCTTACTTAACACACCGCCCTTCTTATTACTCATCAACTTTAAATATATATCTTCTTTAGAAATATCTTCATTCGTATACCAATCTCTAAAAAACTTAGACTCATTCGAGGCAGTAAATCTAACGATGTCATGAATATCAAGAACATTAGTCTTCAATAAATGGTATATATCAGGAATTCCTTTTATTTTTGTTATTTCACTAAAGAAATCTATTTTATCAACAGACTCACTTTTCAATATAAATGCTAGTTTTGTATTAAGGTAATCTTTTGAAAAAGCATCCTGAAGAATTACATCTGCACCACTTTTCTGTTGAAAAGAAAATCCTTTTAGAGTATTCAGTAATCGCATTGCCTTAGTCGCTTGAAATGGGTCCATATCCTGAATTGTTTCTACACCATGGAGAAACTTATTAGATATCTCTGGTGAGGCAACCTCTTTAATCAGCTCATCAAATGCATGTTGATAAATACTATTATCCGCATCATCTTCCAGCGACTGAACATCCTCTAGCAACGAGTTTTCGAGATACTGAACAAACTTTGATTTTAATGATTTCTTATTTGAAAACTCTTTAAAGTTTCTATCAACATAATATACCAATGGTATCACTACCATATTATTCGTAAGCTTTAATCTTGAGCCAGATCGATTCAAAAACTCCAGCTCAAAATCAACTTTATCATATATCAATTTTATTTTTTTTGTCTCCAATAAAACCAGACAGTTTTCAAGCCCTATACATAAAATTATTTTTTTAAAAACACTATCAGTAACAATTACTTCATCATAAAGAATTAAGCTCAAAAAGAACTTACTCATTGCATTATTCATCAAATCCTTAACACTTCCCCCCATATCAAAACCAGTTAATATAGTAGGTGATGTTTTTTTAATAGCTTTTCCTGAACTACCAATTGAAACCAGCTTATGAACTGGATTTGGGAAATTATTTATGAATATTTTAATACTGGAGTCCATTGTAAGTTTTGAACAAATACGAAGTGTATATCAATAAGATATATTATCATGTATAGATTTCTACTATATCCCTATAACTTACCCTCTAAAAGCATTATATCAGTTCACCCGAGGCGCCTGACTCTGCGGATGCCATTCCCACCACTCTTGCTGCCCCTCTTCTGTATCGTCCTTCTTCTTCACAACATCCCAAGTCACAAAATAATCGGGATCTACTATATCGATATGATGCTCGGCATTTTTATAATGCCCTTTAGGCGCGATAAACCAAGCCTCTAAAGACGCAGGAATATGGAAATTCGGAGTCTCGGATTTTTTGCCTTTCTCAGCACCCTTGATAGCGTCGAGCTTAACGGTAATGCCTTCTTCCTTATCCACAGTGATGACGGTGCCTGCATACTGAGCTTGCTTTAAAAGATCGCCATTGGTATTGATGTAGCTTAGGCCGATCAAACACGTTTTATTTAATACATCTTCAATGTTCATGTCTTTCTTCTGACAATAATTATTTATTAAACTGTATGCATAAAAAAAGGTGGGCATTGCCCACCTCTTCTTTTATAACAACTTAAGCTAAATATTTATCATTAAGTGCCTGCACTATACGACTGACTTTAACTTCTAGTGATGATGACAAGCTGGCGCAATACCTACTTGAGGCATAGTCGTTGGAATCACTAGAATGTAGAACAAGGCACGGCCTATTAATAAGCTAACCATCGCTGCCAATGCTGCAAGACCTGCTGTGATTTGTAATAGCTGAGCGACGGCTTCTCTATTACCCGCCTCTCCACTAGAGAATGCCCTTTTTAACCCAGCCCGCATCCGCTACACTAAGCGCCATTTACACCGTTAGAAAATAGAGTCGATTAATGTCTAAGCCATCTATTGCCAGCCCTCTTTTCCCTGCCATCCCTACCAAAGCAGGTGATCGTCGATTTTGGGGGGCGTTAAATAACAGTAACCAAGCACTCGCCATTGCTAGCGCGGCGCAACAGTACCTTGGCTTAACCTTAGTCATTACCAAAGATACTCTTACGGCCCAGCGCCTTGAAGAAGAGATTGCCTTCTTTGCTGAAGATCTGCCAGTACTGCATTTGCCCGACTGGGAAATCTTACCGTACGATACGTTCTCGCCTCACCAAGACATTATTTCTCAGCGACTTTATACCTTTTCACAGCTACCGCTGATTGAGCATGGCTTACTCATCGTTCCTATCAGCACCTTGCTGCATAAAACTGCGCCGAAAGAGTTTTTACAAGCCAACAGTTTAATCATCGATTTGGGGCAGAAACTGAATGTTGAAACCCTGCGCTTACAGTTAGAAAATGCCGGTTACAGCTGCGTTGATAATGTCTATGAACACGGCGAATTTGCTTTGCGTGGGGCGATTTTTGATATTTTCCCAATGGGTGAAGACAAGCCGTTTCGTATTGAGTTATTTGATGACGAAGTAGAAACCCTAAGAACCTTCGATCCTGATACCCAGCGCACCGCGGATAAAATCGATCAGATACGCGTTTTACCTGCCAATGAATACCCTCTGCACAAAGAAGGCCAGCGCAATTTTCGTCAAAATTGGTATGAGTTTTTTGAGACAGACCCTAAATTGTCGTCTTTATATACCGATGTTAGCCAAGGCATTGCGCCTGCGGGGATTGAGTACTATTTGCCACTTTTCTTTGGTGAGCTGAGTAACCTATTCGACTTTTTACCTAAGTCCACATTAATTATTCATGATAGCGAAGTCGAAGCCGCTGCCAAGCAGTTTCGTGATGATGTGCAGTTGCGCTACGAAGACCGACGTCACGACATTCGCCGCCCTCTGGTTGCGCCTAAACATTTATTTTTAAACCCCGAGGAACTGTTCTCTGCGTTTAATCAATTCCCACGCGTACAGTGGTATGGCGAAGAAGCCCCTGATCGCGCAGGCAGCGAGCAATTTAATACCTTCGACATTGGCGATATCAGCATCAACGCTCAAGCCGAAGAGCCATTAACGCTGCTTAAAGCTTTTCTAGATCACACTCTCATATCAGATAGCACTCGCATTTTATTCTGCACCGAATCCGCAGGTCGTCGAGAAGCCGTGCGCGAATTGCTACAACGCATTCATATTCGCCCAGCCGAAACAGCCTCTTGGTCAGACTTCATCACCGCTAAAGATACCATCGGTATCACGATCGCACCGCTGGATAAAGGGCTTGTGATCAGCAACGACAATGGTATCGCTGAACTGATTGTTATCAGCGAGAACCAGCTATTTGGCCAACGCATTATGCAGCGCCGTCGTCGTAGCAAGAGCAAAGGCCAAGCCGAAAACATTATTCGTGATCTCACCGAATTAAAAGAAGGCAGCCCCGTTGTTCACCTAGATCATGGTATTGGCCGTTATTTAGGCCTGAAGACGCTCGAGATCGATAACCAAGTTAACGAATTCCTTATGCTGGCCTATGCCGGTGAATCCAAGCTTTATGTGCCAGTATCGTCGCTACATCTTATATCTCGTTATGGCGGTGATAGTGAAGGCGGCCCAGCACTCAACAAACTCGGCACAGAAAAATGGGCGGTTGCTAAGCGTAAAGCTCAAGAAAAAATTCGCGATACCGCCGCTGAACTTCTGGATATTTATGCCCGCCGTGAAGCTCGTGTTGGTTTTAAGTTTGAAAAGCCCGATCAAGATTACGAGCGCTTTGCAGCGGCGTTCCCGTTCGAAGAAACACCTGATCAGCAAACTGCAATTGAAGCCGTGATCAGTGATATGACCAGCCGTAAGCCAATGGATCGCTTGGTGTGTGGTGACGTAGGTTTTGGTAAAACAGAAGTGGCGATGCGCGCCGCGTTTATGGCGGTGCAAAGTGGCAAGCAAGTCGCGATTTTGGTTCCTACTACCTTGCTTGCTCAACAACATTATGAAAACTTTAAAGATCGCTTTGCGGATTGGCCCGTTCAAATTGAAGTACTATCACGCTTTAAGTCGGCCAAAGAAACCCAAGTTGCGTTAGATAAAATGCGCGAAGGTAAAGCCGACATTGTTATTGGTACTCATAAGCTGCTGCAGAAAGACATCGTCTTTCATGAGTTGGGATTATTAATGATCGATGAAGAACACCGTTTTGGTGTTCAGCAAAAAGAACGTATTAAAGCCTTAAGATCGGAAGTGGATATTTTAACGCTGACCGCAACGCCCATTCCTCGAACGCTCAATATGGCCATGGCCAGCGTGCGTGACCTTTCGATTATCGCCACCCCACCAGCAAAGCGCTTATCGGTCAAAACCTTTGTGCGCCAATACGATAAACCAACCGTAAAAGAAGCACTGCTGCGAGAAATTCTTCGTGGCGGGCAAGTTTATTACCTGCACAACGAAGTAAAAAGCATTGAAAAAGCGGCCCGTGAAATCAGCGAATTGATTCCTGAAGCACGAGTATCCATCGCCCACGGTCAAATGACCGAGCGCGAACTTGAATCCGTCATGAAAGATTTTTATCACAAACGCTCTAATGTGTTGGTCTGTACCACCATTATTGAAACCGGTATCGACATACCTTCAGCCAATACCATTATTATCGATCGCGCTGACAAATTTGGGCTTGCACAACTACATCAATTACGAGGCCGAGTGGGCCGTTCGCATCACCAAGCCTATGCTTACTTGTTAACGCCAGATGGTAAAAAACTGAGTAAAGATGCTGGCAAACGTCTCGATGCTATTCAAAGTTCACAAGATCTTGGAGCAGGCTTTATGTTGGCCTCACACGATTTAGAAATTCGTGGCGCAGGTGAACTATTAGGTGAAGAGCAAAGCGGACATATTCAAGGTATTGGCTTTAGCTTGTATATGGAAATGCTAGAACAGGCCGTGAAGTCAATTCAATCCGGTAAAAATCCTAACGCAGAAATTCCACTACACCAAGGCGCTGAAGTTAATCTGCATGTACCATCATTGATTCCTGATGATTACCTGCCCGACGTTAATAGCCGCCTTACCTTGTACAAGCGCATTTCCAATGCACAGAACGATAATGACTTGCGAGAGCTGCAAGTTGAAATGATCGACCGCTTTGGTCTATTACCCGAACAAGTGAAGAACTTGTTTAAAGTAACGTCACTTAAACTACAGCTCACACCTCTTGGTATTCAAAAACTAGACGCAGGGCCAGAGTCTGGGCGCATTGAATTTGGCCGCGAAACCAACATTGATCCGTTCCGACTCATTCAAATTGTTCAAACCCGCCCCGCAACTTATAAACTTGAAGGTGGACAAGCCCTTAAGTTTATTGAGAACATGCCCGAAATTGATCAAAGACTCGCAGTCATCGAACGCTTATTACTCGACCTGCAAAAGGACCCCAACGCATAATGAATCGTTTAACCTTTTCATCACCCTTTAATACACGACTAGCATGCTTAGTATTCATGTTAGTCATTAGCCTACCCTCATTCGCAGAAGCGCCACGCTGGTATGAAGTTGAGCTGGCTCTTATTAGTTATCAAGACGATCAAAAGTTTGATGATGAAAACTGGTCTGGAATACTAGAAGCTGAATCCAGTAATATCTTAGGGAGCGATGACATTCTTGTAAGTGACTCAGCCCTAACAATGGCTGACCCTTGGGCTTGGTTAAACTGGTGGAATCAAGACAACAATACTGAAGGACTATTTAATGTTCAAAAAGGTGAGCCGTCAAACAAACAGCCCCCCCTAGAAATTCCTTTTAAAGAAAGTGGTTTAGCATTCGAAAGAGATGTAGCAAGATTTGAACGCGCAAAAGAATTGACCATTGTCTGGAATAAAAAATGGCGCCAACCTATTCCGGATGAAAAAGATGCATTATTAAATGAAAATCAAATTCATATCGATGTCAAAACGGCACTGAATACCAATGCGCCTAAAAATAGCAAAACACCCCTATCCGAAATAGAGATTACCGGAAACCTATACCTTTATCGCAGTCGTTATTTACACCTAGTATCGAACTTAAAAGTTCAGCATTGGCAAAATTTAGAAGATCAACATACGCTGGATCAAGCGATTAATATTCTACCCAGCAATGAGGAGCATAAAAGTAGTATAGCAACAGCTAAGAACAGTACACCACTAACAACCATTACTGAAATACCTCTGCGAGCAGCGCTTATAAAACAAAGTAGAAGAATGCGCAGCTCAGAATTGCATTATATCGACCACCCTATGCTAGGCATCTTAATCAGAGTGATGCCATTAGCAGAATAGCTAGACTAACCAAGATTAAATACGACTATTTCGTCTTGGTTACGTAGTGCACTCGCACGATTAGGGAATAACTGAATATCGTTTGGGGTTATGAGAATAACCTTATCGTCAAACAAACCTACTAGACCAGAGCGAGTCATTTTCATAAAACGCCCCTCTTCTTGCTTTAAATAATACGCGGCGGTTAATTCCGCTGAGTGCAGCAAACCATTCGCTAAAGGGTCTTCTATCGACATAAGGTCTTTATAAAGACTTAAATTATTATGCGCTAAAATAAGTATCTGGCCATTTATCAGCTCAAGCGCCTCAACCTGCTCGCCATTTTTCAATGTTAATTCTTGTGACGATTTTACAATATTAGAATTATTTTCAATTAGCATATTCATGCCCTATAAAAGTAGAGGTTTATTTTACTCGTACTGAAAAGACAAAAAAACCAGCAAAGTCATAATGACTGCTGGTTTTTTAATATAACAAAAGCTAATTAAATCATTAGCAAAGCATTATCAACTTAAGACTTCTTTTTAGCCGCTTTTTCAGCCAATTCTTGATTCGCCAAATACTCATCATAAGTACCGTGGAAATCAATCACTTCTTTATCTTTAATTTCAACAATTCGAGTTGCCAAAGAAGAAACGAACTCTCTATCGTGGCTGACGAAAATCAACGTGCCATCAAACTCTTCCAAGGCAATGTTCAACGCTTCAATCGCTTCCATATCCAAGTGGTTAGTCGGCTCATCCATTACCAGTACGTTAAGATCCATCATCATTAACTTACCAAATAATAAACGGTTCTTTTCACCACCCGAACAGACCTTGGCTTTCTTAACGATGTCATCTGCGCCGAACAATAAACGGCCCAATAAACCACGAACCATAAGGTCATCATGCTTAGCCGTGCGCCACTGAGACATCCATTCAAACAAATCAAGATCGCAATCAAAGTCTGCAGTACTGTCTTGTGGGCAATAACCAATGGTCGCGTTTTCAGACCATTTAATCACGCCACCATTGGCTTTTAGGTCGTCAACTAAGCAACGTAAGAATGTTGTCTTACCTGCGCCGTTTTCGCCGATAACTGCAAGCTTAGCGCCACCTTCTAAAATAAGGTTACCATCTTTGAATAACGTTTCGCCATCATAGCCATGGGTCAAGTCTTCTAATACTAATGCTTGGCGATGTAATCTTTTATCTTGCTTGAAGCTGATAGAAGGCGTTACTCGGCTTGAAGATTTAACCTCATCCAAAGAAATCTTATCCATTTTCTTAGCACGAGAACTCGCCAACTTCGCTTTAGAAGCGTTCGCTGAGAAACGGTTTACGAAAGCTTGTAGCTCTACGATTTCAGCGGCTTTCTTTTCGTTACCGGCAAGCAACTGCTCACGGATAAGACCAGAAGCTTCTAAGTAGTATTCGTAGTTACCTGGGTAAATACGCAACTCGCCATAATCGATATCAGCCATGTGCGTACACACAGAGTTCAAAAAGTGACGATCGTGAGAAATAATGACCATGGTGCATTTACGCTGATTCAACACATCAGACAACCAATTAATGGTGTAAATATCCAAGTTGTTGGTTGGCTCATCTAATAACAAGATATCAGGATTAGAGAACAAAGCCTGCGCCAATAATACGCGCACTTTATGACCCGGTGGAACCTGAGCCATTAAACCAAAATGAAACTCTTCGGCGATACCGGCTTCAAGCAAGATATCTCCAGCACGACTTTCTGCGCTGTAGCCGTCCATTTCAGCAAATTCAACTTCAAGGTTTGCAACCGTCATGCCGTCATCTTCAGACATATGAGGCAAAGCATACATACGCTCACGTTCTTGCTTAATTTCCCACAGCGCTTTGTCACCCATAATAACGGCATCAATAACACTGTATTCTTCAAAGGCAAACTGGTCCTGACTCAAGGTACCTAGCTTGTCACCTGGCGTAAGAGACACGTTACCAGACGTTGGCGCTAGCTCACCGCTTAGGATTTTCATGAATGTTGATTTACCGCAACCATTGGCGCCGATTAAACCATAGCGATGGCCATTACCGAATTTTGCCGAGATGTTTTCAAACAAAGGCTCAGCGCCGAATTGCATTGTAATATTAGCGGTAGATAACAAAGGAATTTTCCTAGAAGAGTCTGCTGACATGAAGAACGCGAAGAAAGAAACGTGCGCACATAAGATTTGCGCGCATGATAAAGAGTTAATGGTGAATTGTCGAGGCTGACTGACTAAAAAACACACAATGTAGACCACTCATTTCAAGAGAGAAACAGCAAACACCGTCTAACCATTGATTTAGAGGAAAATAGCGTCCTTTCTACCTACCCTGTCATAAAAACTTCATTAACTAATCGTGACTAAAAAGCCTGTTCACCTATCAAAATTTAGGAGTGATTGTTAAGCATTTGAAAAATATAAGAAGTATGGCTGAGATATTAAAGAGCCCTGATAAGCGAACATGCTATGGAAGTGATATCAAATTGACAAAAGCGAACGGCAATATAGTGTTGTTTAAATTATTAACAGGGATAGTCGTATGATTTTAGAGAAGATTTCTCTCAGTTCGCACTTCCCACATATTAAAGAATACTTACCTAATATTGAGCATTGCCTCCAGGGTATAGATTCTTAATTGCTGATGATTATGAGGATGTATGGCATGAACCATCATTCACGAACATGTAACAAAAGTATGTTTCATCAACCACTGCGTGATTTCGACGGTTTCACCCATGTACAAAACCGCCGAAAATGTTAGGCGTTATATGCAGTTAAATACCAGTAGGCGAGGCGAAGAAAATGGAAAATGATGGTCAAGATAAAGATCCGAAAGAGTTAAATGGCTGTTTAGCATACGCTATTCTATTAGTTCCATTACTGTTAATAGCTCTTTATTTTTTTGGAATTCCTTTGCTTCGTTTTACACTAAACGTCCTGTTACAGGGAATGCATATTTGAGTATTAGCAAATGCCAGCAGAAAATAATTAATCCACCCTCGCAAATACTCACTGGTTTTAAAGAGCTGACAGCGTATCGATACGCCCCAGGCAGCCATAATTATTGACCACCAACACATTTTCACGATGTCATTACGTAATTTTACTGATTAGAGAATGAATGGTGATTACATTGCTAAGCAGATAGTTTACAATCAATAATAATTATCATTACGAAACACTTTTTAAGGCCCATTTAGAATGAATAAGAGATCTACTCACTTAGGGTATCCGAATTCTTTTTCCAATAACGTTCAGCAAAAGTTACTGAATTTAGTCACTATTATTGCGCTGTCGCTTTCTTTGTTTTCTCAAACGAGTTTTGCTCAAACTGATCAAACATCTCAATTACGTCAGTTGGCGCAATTGGCAGAGTATATTGGTGTTGATTACGCTTCTGCTGTAGAAGACGGTCAGGTGGTTAATGAAGATGAATATCATGAGATGCTTGAGTTCTCAGCTATTATTGCTAAAAGAATTTCTACTCAATTTGAGCACGAAAACAAAGCAGCAATATACCAACAGTCATTAGCGTTACAACAAGCCATTAAAGACAAGTCGACAGTGAGTCACATTCGTCAATTGAGCGCTGACATGCGTGGTCAGTTCCTCGCTATTCTACCCGATTCCCTTTTACCCAATCAGCTTTTATCTAATCCAAGTACACAAAAATTATTCCAAGAAAATTGCTCTAGTTGTCATGGTCCATCAGGGCAAGGCGATGGCGTATTGGCAAAAGGCTTATCACCAGAGCCAACTGATTTCACTGATAGAGAACGAGCAATGAATCGCTCATTACTGGGTTTGTTCGATGCTATTTCTAATGGTTTGGACGATACGGCTATGCCTGCTTTTACTCAACTTAAAGATCAAGAACGCTGGTCGTTAGCTTTTTATGTTGGCAGCCTTGCTTTTAATGCAGCTGACGGCGCAGAAAAACCAAAAGATCTTGCTCTGCAAAACTGGATTAACTTTAACCCTTCTCAGCTAATCAAGAGTGATAACAATATTAGTCCTGACTTTATTGATGCTTACAGAGCAACGCCGGCGTTATTGTTCAGTGAAAAACAAAGCCCAATAAACACCACCAAAAGCCAGCTCAATGCGGCTTTAGAGGCTTATCATAAAAAAGACTATGAAAAAGCGAATACCCTAGCGGTGAGCGCTTATCTTGATGGTTTTGAATTAATAGAAAATAGCTTAGACGCTAGAGATGCGGATTTACGCAAGGCTATTGAAGGAAACTTAATTAACTTAAGAAAAGTTATTAGCTCAGGCGGTGACGAAGCCCGTTTAATTGCTTTGTCAGCAGAAGTGCTAAATCAGCTCAACGAAGCCGAGCAATTGTTAACCGGATCTGCGTTATCAAGTAGTGCATTATTTAGCGCAAGTTTGGTTATTTTATTGCGAGAAGGACTTGAAGCATTATTAGTAGTGATTGCGCTGATGACGGTGCTGATCAAAACAAATCGCAGAGATGCGCTTAAGTATGTGCATGCCGGTTGGGTATTAGCGTTAATTGCAGGTATAGCGACTTGGGCAGTAGCACAATCGATTATCGACATTAGCGGTGCGAGCCGAGAAGTGATGGAAGGCGTTGCGGCTTTACTGGCAGCAGTGATGCTGTTGTATGTGGGTATATGGATGCACAGTAAAACCAATGCTGAGCAATGGCAGGCTTACATTCAAAAGCACATTAATACGCAATTACGCGCGGGCACTTTATGGGGATTAACCCTACTCTCGTTTATCGCGGTGTATCGTGAAGTATTTGAAACCGTGCTGTTTTATCAATCATTATTAACGCAAGCGATACCAAGCCAGTATTCTGTTGCGGTATCAGGTTTTGTTGCAGGTATCGTGATTTTAGCGGTTGTTGCTTGGGCTATTTTAAAATACTCAGTCAAGCTGCCTATTGCTCGTTTCTTCTCTATGACGACCTATTTATTACTCGCTTTAGCGTTTATTTTAATGGGCAAAGCGATATCCGCATTACAAGAAGCGGCGGTGATCGGTATTTCAGCATTGCCGGTTAATATTGACCTGCCATGGATTGGTATTGGTTCAACGTGGCAAGGCGTGCTGGCACAAGCAGCGATTATATTGTTCTTTGTACTTTATCGAATGAAAACCAAAGAGCAGCCGTTAACGGCCAAGTAAGCTCGCACGTATAACGTATACCTGTTCGACTCTATGATGCATCGTCATTGAGTCGAACAGGTATATTTTCATTTAATTACTTGTCTTATTTTATAAGAGCAATAAATGAATCGTACAAGAATCTTGTGCGGAGTTTAATGCTAAAGACTTTAAATAACTAAAGCCTTTAAATAACTAAAGCCTTTAGCAGTATATTGCAATTCCCTGTTATTGAGGGAGGTCAGCAGGCTCGAATTTAAAGCAACTGTCTAATTGACTAATACCTAAGCCGTTCATTTTTTGCACTTTAATTTGTACCGGAATACGTTCTTTCATGGCTTCGATATGACTGATCACCCCAATCATTTTTCCCGAGGCGTTTAAGCTGTCTAAAGCATTCAATGCGGTATCAAGGGTTTCACTATCGAGCGTTCCAAAGCCTTCATCTAAGAATAAAGATTCGATGCTGGTTTTATGACTCACTAAATCTGATAACGCCAGTGCCAGTGCCAAACTCACCAAGAACCCCTCCCCGCCTGATAACGTTTTTGTATCGCGTACATTATCGCCCTGCCAAGTATCCAATACTTGTAGTTCAAGGGCTTCTGACTCTTTGCGCTGCAATAAGTAACGCCCATGCAAACGGTCGAGCTGGCGGTTCGCCAAATACACCAGATGATCAAGGGTTAAGCCTTGAGCAAAACGTCTGAATTTATCCCCTTTTTGTGAACCAATTAAACTGTGTAAATGGGTGATGTCGTCATAGTCTCGTCGTGCTAAATCAATTTTAGTAAATAATTCAGCCTGCTGTTCACGCTTTTGTTGATCACTCACCAGTAGATGTTTTATCTCACCCTGAGTTTGAACATGGGTTTTTAAGCGTTGCTGGAGATCTTGAGTCATCACTTCAATATTTTCCAGTGCTGGTTGCTCAATAGCTTGCTCATCACCCTGTTCAGGTTGACTGTCTTCTAGAGCCTTATACTCGATCTTCGATTGCTCTAATAGCGTTGTGAATCGAGCTGTACGCTCTTTTAAGTCTTGCTCTAGCGATAACAAAGCCTCTCTCTGTTCTGGCTCTAAGAGAGCGGCAAGAAAATCTTCTTCGCTGTTAAAACAGCTCGCATGTAACAAGTCTTGCCATAACGTCGATTTCTCTGCATACGCGTGTTCAAAAGCGTTTAATTGCTTTTGCGTTAATTCTATTTGTGCAATGACACCCTGTACTTTTTGTTCAGCCTGTTGACGCTGCGCTAGGCTGTCTTTCATGAGCATTTCTTTTTGCTCAAGTAATTCTTTAGCACGACTGCGTGCTTGATTTGCATCGGGGTCTGAAAGCAAGCCCAGTCGTTTTTCACGCAAGCGGGTTAAATGACTTTCACGCTCATTATAAGTGTGTATTAAACGCATGAGCTGATTATTGTCTTGCTCACAATAGTACTGAGCCTGAGCTATTTTTTGACTCAGTAGCTCTAGTGTTTGAATTAACCTCTGCTCATTATCTTTTTGTTTCTTCCATTCTTCAAAAGCCTGAGTTTGATAATCCAACCAATCCGCTAGCTGATGTGTTTCAGGTAAAGATAATCCACATTCAGAAAGTTGATTATTTAAGGTGTGTAATAACTCAGATAACTCTGTATTTAAGGCGACTTGCTGCTGGCTTTCACGCTCAACTTGCTGCAAGATTTTGTTTTGTTGTTGCTGTAATAGAACTAAATTTTTCTCTTCTGCTTCCAGTAACTGCTGCTGATTTTTAACATTAGAGTCAGCTTGCTGATGATCATGAGAGAGCTGTTTTAATTTTTCAGCTTGCTCTTTCAGTTGCTGTAATATGTTCGCGAGGTCTATTTGCCTTTGCTCTGTTTCAGAAACATTGATGGCTTGATAAAGCTCAACTTTAGGATGATCTAGTGAACCGCACAAAGGACACTCTTGATTTTGTTGTAGCTGATTACGCTGCTGAGTTAAATCAATAATTTTACGTTCTTGATTTAATATCACATCAACGTCTTTTAGCTGCTGTGCATACTCGGCATACTGCTTACGGAATTCTACTAACGTTTGCTCAATATCTAATTGTGGTAATAACTGCTCAGCAATCATTGCCTGTAGTGTTGCAGCATGCGTTTGTGCTTGTATTGTCTGATTCGCTTGCTGCTGAATGCTAGCTTTTAAACCAGATACTTGCTGTTCACCGGCAGTCATATCCTTTTGCAGCTGCAGGATCGACTGATTAATCTGCTCTGAGTTCTTTTGCAGTGGTTCGATTCTAGCAATTTGATTTTGCCAAACGGGCAACTGGCGAGCAATGTGCTCTGCCTGAGGATGATCGACTAAATACGCTTGGCATGCCGACAGATTATGCTGTTCTTTAGTGAGTTCGTTTTGCAGTTGAGAGATCCCTTGCTGATCACCCAACTGTTTTTGCTTAAGCAACTCAATCTCTTGCTGTTCTTTATTCAAACTACTCATTAATTGCTGTATTTCTACATCTAACGGCAAGATAGTGGTATTTAATAAGTCTTCGAAATCTTGAAAGCTTTTTTTAGCCGAGCTGTATTCTGCTTCTTGCGTAGATGCTATCTGCGATAGACTGGATGCATCGGCCTCGCTTATCTGTTTCGATTTATTCAGCTGTTGCTGCTGTTCTTTACTCTGCTTTAGCGATGCATTTGCTTGCTGCATCAATTGATAACTAGGTTGTAACTTTTCTGCTGGCTCTGCTTTATTGAGTCGTAATAAATTCTCAGCCTGAGCTTCCCGCTCTTGCCTTATTTGCTGTATTTGCTGCTCTAAGTGTTTTTGGTTCTGCTGATTTTTATCACACGCTACCAACCATTGCTGTAATGTTTGCAGCTGCTTTAATTCTGCTTCGGTTTCTTGCACTGTCACCACTAAATCTTTTTGCTGCTGATTTAGCTCAGAAATTTTTTCTTCTGATAAGAGCTCTACACCTTCTGATCGTGCAACCAACTGTGCTAGGGCATTCTTACTGTCGCTGAATTTTTTATGCACTCGTTCAGAAATTAAACCATAAATCTCTGTTCCCGTGAGCTCTTCTAATAACTCGGCTCGCTCATTTGCAGCGGCATTTAAAAACGCGGCAAACTGACCTTGCGATAACATCATGGATTTTGTAAAACGAGCAAAATCCAAACCAGTGATGGTTTCGATTAAGGTGCTCATTTTTTTCACTTGCGAGGCGAGTATTTTTCCATCACTCACCTGAGCCAGCTCAACGACAGAGTCTTGTAAATTACCATCGATTTTATTACGTGAGCGACGTTGTCTCCAAAAGGCCCGATAAGCAGTCCCTTTAACTTCAAACTCCACTTCCGCTAGACATTCCGCCGTACCTCGAGTCATCAATTCATTGCTGCTTTTATTGATATTACCTAAACGTGGAGTTTGCTGATACAACGCAACACACATGGCATCGAGCAGTGTTGTTTTTCCTGCACCGGTAGCACCAGTAATGGCAAAGACGCCGTTATCAACAAAAGGCGGTTGTGTGAAATCAATTTTCCACTCGCCTTGTAGCGAATTAATATTTTTAAAACGAACGCTATTAATCTTCATCATTAAGCTCCGTTTCTAGTTCATTCACGATGCTAGTAAACGTTGTTTTTAAACGTATTAATCGCTCTTTTTCTTCATCTGTCTCAAACTGTTCAGTTGCGAGTCTTCGCTCGAATACATCTTCGGGGGTTAGCTCCGCTAGGAGTTCTTTATCTTCTCGTTCAATACGTTGTTGCTGCTGCTTACGTGCACGTCTTAATTGCAATATCTCGACATGCATGTCGGCGGTTAAGGCTTGTATACGCTGTTGTAAGTCGTTGAGATAATCTTGTGTATCAACCTCAATCGATAACCAAATGGGCAATCCATCCGGATCGATATCGCTCAACGCTGCTAGCTGCTGCTCTATACTTGCCAGGTTTCCTTTAATGACCTGCATTGGCTGAAATAAAGGAACGAATAACGGCTCAACTGTATTTAATTTTCCATCCTTGAAATCCACCAGTAATACTTGCTTACCCGCTTTTGAGCTATCAGTTTTTGAACTGTCACTTTTTGAGCTGGCTGAACCTAGCTCGTCAAAACTTAGAGGAATGGGCGATCCGCAATAGCGAATATGCTCTGTTTTGGCAACTCTCTGAGGACGGTGAATATGACCCAATGCAATGTAATCAGCGGCGGGAAAATCTTTTGCAGGAAAAGCCTCTAAGCTTCCGATATAAATATCACGCACCGAGTCTGAAGTGGTAACGCCCATCGCGGTTAAATGCCCCGTAGCAATAATCGGCACAGATTTAGTAGGAAAAGAGTTACTCAGTTCATCGCGCTGCTTTTCGGCCAGCTCAAAGACTTCTTGATAATGCTGGCCAATGGCTTGCCCCAGGGCTTGCTGTTTCTGTTGACCCGACTCACCTGAACGGCTTTGCATTATGTCTCTAGGGCGAAGGTATGGAATGGCACAAACAATCGCTCCAACCTCCCCTTGCTTATCTTTTAACGTTAATACTTGAGAGGCTAAGTCTTCTGAAGCGGCAGCGATTACTTGGGTATTTAGCTGAGCTAAAATATTTTTTGATTCGTTAAGCGTCGAAACCGAGTCATGGTTTCCCGCTAAAATAATGAGTTGTCGCCCGAGCGTATTCATACCAATAACAAACTGATTATACAGCTCACGCGCATAACTTGGCGGCGAACCCGTATCAAAAATATCGCCTGCAATAATGACCGCATCAACATCGTGCTCGAGCACTTGGTCTAATAACCATGAAATAAATTTTTGGTGCTCTTGAGAACGGCTTTTATTGATGAAAAACTGCCCAAGATGCCAATCCGATGTATGAATAATGCGCATAAAGTAAACTCAAAAATTGATGGTATTAGTGTAACTCAATGCGCTAACAAATAAGATATTCGATAGCATAAGAAATTCAGTAAAAATCAGACAAAAAAAAGCAGCCCGAAGGCTGCTTTAGTATTCACAAGCAAAGCATTGATGCTTAACCTGCTGGGTTAGAATCACCATGAATCTTCTTATGACGAGCAATGATTTGCTCAGGCTTAAGAATAAACGTGGCCAATGCAGGTAACAGAATCAAAGCACCTAGCATGTTCCAGATAAACATAAAGACTAACAAAATCCCCATATCCGCTTGGAATTTGATCGGAGAGAAGATCCAGGTACCCACACCAATTGCCAAAGTAATACCCGTAAAGCTAACAGCCTTACCCGTTGACTTAAGCGTTTCGAAGAAGGCTTCTTGCAATGTCTTGCCCGCAATAAGCATCACTTCTAAGCGGTTATAAATATAGATACCATAATCGACACCAATACCTACGCCTAAAGCGATTACTGGTAATGTCGCAACCTTTACCCCAATACCTAAGTAAGCCATCAGTGCCTGACATAAGATTGAGGTCAAGGCCAAAGGAATTAGAATACAAGCAATTGCGCGGAACGAACGGAATGTCGCAAAACATAATACGAATACCACTGCGTATACGAAGATCAGCATGGTATTTTGCGCATCACCAATGACTTCATTTGTTGCCGCCTCAATACCTGCATTACCTGAAGCAAGCTGAAAACGTAGAGGAGCACTTTCTAATTCTCCAGCAGCAATAGCGGCTTCAATTTCAGCCAATCCCATTGCAAAGTATTTCGGGTCAGCATCGTCGTCGTATTTTACTTTAAAGGCTTCAACTGCGGCGACAGCATTCTCTAACGTCTCTGCTTTATGATCATTTAAGTAGACAATCACAGGAGCCATTGAACAGTCTTGATTCAATAAACTCGATGGAGCACGCTGAATTGAAGTGTTCAAAATAGTCTGATTACGAGATAAAGCAGACCATTTTAAATTACCCTCATTCATACCCTTAGTTACTAGCTTAGATACCGTCACCATAGAAACCGTTGATTGCACACCGGGTACATTCTCCATGTACCACATGAAACGATCAATCGCGTCCATCACTTTATAGCTATTGCACTGTTCTTTAGCCGTTTCTACCATCACTAAGAAAACATCAGAGCTGGTTGAATAATTAGACACCATATAAGCGTTATCTAAATTATAACGAGAGTCCTGACGAAGTTCAGGAGCACCGGCATCCAAATCACCGATTTTTAACGACTGGCTTTGATAGAGACCAAAAACAGCCATAACGATGGCAATGATAATAGGGTAAGGTGCAACTCTTTTACTCGCTATCTTAGAAAGCAACTTCCAAAGTTTTGGTTCAGCTTTCTCATTATTTTCAGCATGGCGAATACCTGATTTGCTGATGCCCACATACGACATAACCAAAGGAACCAATACCAAGTTAGTTACAATAATCATGGCAACACCCACACTCGCGGCAATCGCAAGCTCTTGGATAACACCAATTTCAATGAACAATAACGTTAGGAAACCAAGACCATCACTTAATAACGCCAACATACCCGGCACATACAAACCACGGAACGCTAAACGAGATGCCATTAACTTATTCGCACCTTTACCTGACTCAATCGCAATACCACTAATAATCTGTACACCGTGACTGATCCCGATAGCAAAAATTAAGAAAGGTACTAATACAGAATATAGATCGATCGTAAAGCCCATAAGTGCCAAAGCACCTAGCTGCCAAACAACGGCAATAAGAGACGCTACGATTGGAATTAAAGTCCCTCGAATACAGCGAGAATAAAGGAACAATAAAATCGCCGTAAAAACGATGGCGGCCAAGAAGAACCAAACAATAGAAGTAACGCCATCTAACAAGTCGGCTAATTTCTTAGGTGTTCCTGTTGCATAAATGGTGATTTTATCGCTGGTAAAGCCATCACGAATTTTTTCTTCTATCGCACGAGAAAATGTCTGGTAATCCAGTTTTTCACCGGTATCAGGGTCAATTTCAATCAGCGGAATATCGATAATTGTTGAAGAAAAGTTATTGGCAACTAGACGTCCAACCTGCCCTGATTTCAGAACATTTTGTCGTAATTGCTCAATACTTTCTTCTGAACCATCATAAGTCGCGGGGATAACCGGTCCGCCTTGAAAGCCTTCTTCAGTTACTTCCGTCCAGCGTACATTCGCTGTCCACAAAGACTGCATCGCTGAGCGATCAACACCCTTAATGAAGAAAACTTCATCATTAATAAGGCGTAATGTTTCCATATACTCTTTACTAAAAATATCGCCGTCATTACTTTCAACCGACAATTTAATATTTGATAAACCACTGCCTAATTCATCTTTATGAACCAGATAGTTTTTAATAAACTCGTGCTTTAATGGAATGTATTTTTCAATACTAGAATCTAATTTAATTTGCGTTAACCCATAAGCAAAAACAAGGGTTAATATCGCTAAAATCATTAATACTAAAGGACGCGCAGCAAACAAAATACGTTCTAAAAAAGGTTCCGATTCTGGAGAGACCAAATAATGTTCTGGTTTAGAATTAACATCTTTCAAGTTAGTAGTCTTCTTCATAATTAAAAGCCTCCCTTAGCCATTGTGATTGACTCTTTAATCACTGAACCATTGACATCAATGCGCTCGACACCCGCCTCGCCAACAATCACGAGAGTGCCATCTGGGGCTTGAGTCACTGAGGCAGAGGTTGTACGACCCGGCAAAATAATAGATTTAGGTTCTTCTGAACGACGATTTAATAGAATAACAGAACCGCCATTACCAACCATAACAGAGGTTCTATCCGCTTTAGAGACACCCGCCATTAAGGTTTGTTCAGAGCCGGTATGTACTTTTTGCCACTGTATGCCACCATCAACCGAATGGTATAAATTACCGCGTAGGCCAAATATCAATACATTATCGTCTTTCGCCATGATGCCAAAAAATGATCCTTCATAAGGAGAAGGTAGAGCACGCCAGTTTTCACCCATATCATCAGAACGAAGAATTAACCCTCTTTCACCCACAAGCATTAAAGAACGTGGACCCACCATAGTTACACCATTAATGTGTAAACGGTCGCCATTATCTAAACGAGACGACCAATCACGCCAACTTTTGCCACCGTCACGGGTGCGAAAAGCCATGCCATAAGCACCAACAGCGAAACCAATTTTAGCGTCATAAAACCAAACATCTAAGAAGGGCTTAGTTGAGCCCGTATTTTGATCGTACTGAGCATCTTCAAGCGCATACGTCGCATTTTCAAGATGTACTTCTGCGTTATCAATATCACTTAAATCAGCACTATTTTTAGCGTTATCTAATTCTGTAATAGCCAGTTCTTTGTTTTCACGAGCGCCTTTAACAATGGCACTGTTTGCAAGGTAGCCGTCAAATTGCTTAACCCAAGTTTCTCCAGCATCGCTACTGTGTAAGATCAATCCATCATGCCCTACAGCCCAACCCATGGTGGCATTTGGAAAATAAACGGCGGTTAAAGTCACTGACGATGGAGTTTGAGCCTGAGACCAGCTTTGACCACTGTCGTCAGAATATACAACGTGTCCATGAGCACCAACAGCGACTAAACGACTGCCAATACGTGTGATATCCAATAACAAACTTTTGTGAGCTCGATCGGTAGCAAGTGCGGGGGACTCAAGAGGGTCCTGCCATTGTGCCTGAGCAAAAACAGAAGATAGTAGACCCGCGACAAGCATAGTCACTTTTATCATTGATAATTGAGGAACAGCTGTAACGATCCGATTTCGAATCGAGTGAAATCTCATAAAAGGCTCCATTTTTATATTTTTTTTGAAGGGCCGCTAGTCTAGCTGACCCTTCGTTCATTATCTAACGCCGATATGTTACATTATGTTATTGACTTACATATTAGCGCTTGCCACGACGGCGTAATGCTGAAGGCGTAAAGTACTGCTCACCCGGTACTTCTATACTAAAATCAACCGTCCCACGCTCTTCGTTATCCAGACCCTGTACATGATAACGACGGGCTTTAATATCATGGAAAACATCTAAGGTTGTCCAAGTTACTGGCATTTCATAATAGTTCTTCAAATAAGCCATGCTCACACGCCATAACTCACCAGCACTGTCATATTGATCGGCAACCGCAATACCCCAAGTATCTTCATCTATAAAAAAGCGACGCTTCTTATAAACATGTCGTGCACCTTCTTTCAAGTTTGCTTCTACAACCCAAACGCGGTGCTTCTCATAACGAGTAAAGTCCGGATTTAAGTGGCCAGGCTTTAATATCTCTTTATAGGTTAGGTTATTACTGGAGAGATCGTAGTTATTATAAGGAATGAAAATCTCTTTTTTACCCAGCAACTTCCAGTTGTATCGATCTGGAGCACCGTTATACATATCAGTATCATCGGCATAGCGTAAACCATCTGCCGCGGCGATCGGTGTGTCATACGCTAAGTTAGGCGCACGGCGTACACGACGTTGGCCGGCATTATAACCCCATGCTTGACGAGCTTCTTCTACCTGATCGATCGTTTCATGAACCAGTACAGCACCACCCGCAAGACGTGCAGGAGCCTTAGTAAATGATAAATAATAGAAAAGAATGTTATTTAAATCATCAATGGTGGCTTTTGGATTATAAAAGTTGAATAAAACATCCTGCTGAACCGTTACTAATGAAAAACTACCATCTTGATGAACGGCTACTTCAGAAGATCGACGACTAAAGAACGTTCCACGCCAGCGAGTAATGTGATTCCAAATAGCTTCTAAACCATTTTTAGCAATTGGAAATGGAATACCACCATAGGCATAGCGTAAACCAGCACCGTTCTTATTTAATTCAGAACGAATAGCATTTTTATAGGTATTGTCATAAACCCACTCTGGCGCAGCAGCGGTACGGCGGGTTTTATAGATCGGCATTTGAAACGTATCGGGATAGGTTTCAAACAAGGCAATTTGTCCATCGGTCAAATGCTCTTTATAGCGGTCTTTATTAGCTGAACTAATAACAAATAACGGCTTATCTTGCGGATAAGGATTTGGATGATGCTGCCCTGCTTCTTGATAACTTAAAGCGGGAACCGTCAAACCACCACGCCATGGTGGAATATCGGCACCATTACCGGCGCGCTCCGCACCTAAAGGTGTTAATTCATTCTTTAAACGTTCAGCCTCTTGAACTGATACTGCTGCGCTGGCAAGCTGGCAAAAGGAAGCCAATACCAATACGCAAGCCGCTACCCTATTATTCTTTTTCATTCTGCGACCTCTAATTAAACCCACCGATGTGAGTTATCTATGCCGTTAGCATAAAGAAACTTAGGCTTAGGCTCAATGCGCCTAGCCTAGTAATTTATTTTAAGATGGAAAATTTATTCGTTTTTGTGCAAAAAACAGTCTACTTTTCAATTAAACTCTTACTGACTACCTCATAAACGTCTTTTGATAAGTTATTTTGAGCCATTATTCGCTGCAACTGTTGTTTCATTTGCTGAGCCTGAGAATCAACATAGCGACGCCATTTACTCAAAGGTGATACTAAACGCGATGCAATCTGCGGATTCAACTGGTTCAATAAAATAATTTTATCTGCTAATAATTGATAACCCGAGCCATCAAGGGCATGGAAGTTAATCAGCGATTGTCCCGCAAAGGCACCAATTACAGAACGTACTTTATTAGGGTTTTTAATATCAAACGCTTCATGCTCCAACAGCTTATTAATATTCTCAATCGTGCCATATTCAGCCGAACCTGCCTGAACCGCCAACCATTGATTCACAACTAAGGGCTCTGCTTGCCATTTATCGTAAAAAGATTCTAATGCAGATTCTGCTTGTGCTTTATATCCCGAATTAACCATGCTCGCCAATGCCGCCATACTGTCGGTCATATTGTCGCTATTTTCAAACTGGGTCACCGCCAAATCACAATATTTTTTATGATCTGTTTTTAACAAATAACTTAATGCAGCATTTTTTAAACCACGCTGTGCCATTTGCTCAGGTTCTGGTAAATAACTTTGCTGAACGTTTAGCTTTTTATAGAGCTCGGCCAACTTTTCTGCCAACGCTTCCGCCAATACAGATTGAACATAACTACGCGCTTGATTAATAGCCAGAATATCAATCACATCTTGTGTTTCCCCAATGTATGACACACTCGGCAGCAACAGCATTTTTGCAAGCATCGCATGATCGATGTCATCACGTTTTAATACACTGAAATAAGCAGTAATTAAACGACCATCGACCTTAGGTTGAGTACCATCAGAAAACTGCTGCATAACTTCATAAATCACATCAAGTGCTAGGTTTTGCCCTGCATCCCAACGATTAAAACCATCACTATCATGCTGCATCAAAAACATTAATTGATCACGACTGTAGTCATAGTTCAGCTTTATGGGTGCAGAAAAATCACGCAATAGCGAAGGAACAGGCTCTTCCTTAACGTCAGTAAAGACTAATACTTGTTCTTTTTCGGTTAATTGGAAAATGCCTTTTTTATAAGCATCTCTTTTATTAATTAAACCTGCTGCTAGTTCGGCGTTTATATCTTGGCCGTTACGTCCTATTAATCCTAACTCAATCGGAATTAAGAATGGCTCATCACAAGATTGGTTAAACGTAAGCGTATACGTTTTTGCAGCGCTATCGTAATAGCTTTCAACGTTGACCACTGGAGTACCAGCCGATTTATACCAACGTTTAAACTGAGTAAGGGAGGTGCCATTCGCATCTTCCATAGCGCTGACGAATTCATTAATGGTCACCGCTTGTCCATCATGTCGTTCGAAATACAGATCAGAGCCTTTACGAAACCCTTTCGCCCCTAATAGCTTATGGATCATGCCAACAATTTCTGAGCCTTTTTCGTAAATGGTAACCGTATAAAAATTAGCGATCTCCATAAAAGAATCGGGCTGTACCGGATGTGCCATCGGCCCTGCATCTTCAGCGAATTGAACCGTGCGCATAATTGATGCATCTTCAATACGCTTAACCGCTGCCGAATTCATATCGGCGGTAAACTGAGAATCACGGTAAACCGTAAAGCCTTCTTTTAAGCTTAACTGAAACCAATCACGGCAAGTGACACGATTGCCCGACCAGTTATGAAAGTATTCATGAGCAACAATCGCTTCGATGCGTAAGTAAGAAGCATCGGTTGCGGTTTGTGGATTGGCTAAGACACAAGAAGAGTTAAAAATATTTAACCCTTTATTTTCCATCGCGCCCATATTGAAATCATCAACAGCAACGATCATAAAGATATCTAGATCGTATTCTCGGCCGTACTTATCTTCATCCCACTTCATTGAACGCTTGAGCGCATCCATTGCGTATTCTGTTTTATCGATATTTTGCGGTTCAACAAATATTTTCAGCTCAACCTTGCGACCATTCATGGTCATAAAAGAGCCTTCTTTGACCATCAAGTCCCCTGCTACAAGGGCAAATAAATAACAAGGTTTTCTGTGGGGATCATGCCAGCTAACACTGTGTCGGCCGTTTTCTAAATCGCCCTGAGCAATCGCATTACCATTGGACAATAAGATAGGATATTTTGCTTTGTCGGCAATGACTTCCGTCGTAAAAATACTCATCACGTCAGGGCGATCTAAATAATAGGTAATACGTCGAAAACCTTCGGCTTCACACTGGGTACAAAACATGCCTCCTGATTTATACAGGCCTTCCAATGCGGTATTATTTTGAGGTTCAATGCGATTTGAGATTTCTAATTCGAAGGAATCACTCACTTTATGAATAGTTAACAGCTCATCTTCCAACAAGTACTCATCATCGCTCAAGCGCACTCCATCGATGGCAATGGCCAATAACTCTAGCTGCTTACCGACCAGGACCAAAGGTGCTTCAACATTTTCGTGCTGCTCTCGATTACGACGCATCACTAAACGACTATCAACCTGCGCATAGTCTTCGAATAAATCGAAGCGTAAATGTGTTTCTTCAATGACAAAGTGAGGTGCCTGATAATCTTTTAAATAAATACTTTCTGGTTGTGCGTCGCGCATCATCAAACCCTTTATAGTTTAAATTGTGTTTAGGTTTAGCTTAATAAGTAAATTCAATATGGTATGAAGAGAATTTTCTGAGATTAATAACGCCAGAATCAAGCAATAAATACTGGCCTTTAATACCCATTAATTTACCTTCAATTTCTGGTGTTTTATCAAAATTCAAACTGCTTACTTTGGTAGGATATTGTAAAACAGGGTATTCAAGTTCAATGGCGTCCATTTCTGGCAAGTGGGTAATTGCACCTGGCCCATGTTCAAGCTCTATTTCCTGTAAGCCTTGCTCATATTGCTGATAAAGCTCATCACGAATACTCGTAAGCTCAACAGCGCCAGCTTCGCCTTTTAGCATTGCACGCCAGTTGGTTTTGTCAGCCAAGGTTTGCTTAAATAATGTTTCAACCAAGCCCGACAGTAAACGGTTACGCACTCTAAAAATAGGTAAACCTTGCGTTGCACCTTGATCACACCAACGAGTCGGTAACTGAGTACCACGAGTAATTCCGACTTTTAAAGCAGATGAATTGGCAAGATAAACGAAGTGATCCTGCATGCAAAAACTATCACCCCACTGTTCATCACGACACGTGCCTAGATGATAATGGCATCTCTCTGGACTCATAATACATAAATCACATTGCGGCAGTTTCTTAAAGCAAGGGTAGCAATAACCCTGACTGAAACTTTTATTCGTTTTACGTCCACAATGACTGCAATGAATTTCGCCAACATAATGCATTTTAATCGTCTCACCCACCAATGGGTTAAGATCGACAAGCTCATCATCCAGACTCATTTGATATTGAATCTTGGCGCCCGTGTCAGCATTAAGCTTAGTTACCATCTTATTAAGATGGCCAGATATTGTCGGCATAACGTTTCTTATATATTTAAGTTAATCGCGGGTTTTAATATCGACTATTTGATAATCAAGGTCTGAGTATCATCGTCTTTACTCGACTTACAAGCCGCTTCCATGTATCCAATACGCTGATCAGCAGGCATATCGGTCATTTCTTCATAGCGAATCAAGGCTTCCATACACAAAACTTTTTGTTCACTGTCCATTTTTCGACCATCAGGCCAGCGGCTCAACTCTAAAGCACCTTTCATGTTTTGAAAGACTTCTGGCGTCATCGCCTTAATGAGTTCATCAACGGTCATCATTGTTACCTTTATCTTTTAATATTTCATTATTGTCTTGTACAGAGTTTGCGTGTAATACGCCACGGTTGATTGGCCATACAATGGCTATAACAACGCCAATCAACGCCCCGGCAATATGAGATTCATGCCCTATATTTAAGCCGCCAAACGCACCATCAAACATAATCATCACAACCATGGCGATCATCATAAAAGGAAACAGCCAACTGGGTAACTGATAACGCGGAACAGGGGCTTCACGATAACGATATTGCCGCCCCCAAACCCAACCCATTAAGCCATAAGTAACACCACTAAGACCTGCAAAATAAGGCCCCACTGCAAGATATTGCGCATAACCTGCGCCTAACGCTAAGATCAGGCTTAAAAAAATCAATGCCCGATGGCCATCGCTGTTTTCTATTTCTTTGGCTAATACCCACCACCAAAAACTGTTCATAACAATGTGCATAAGCGATAGATGAATCAGTGCAGGACTCCACCAGCGATACAGATCATTTTGCCAGAAGCTGGTGAAATCTAACTTTTCACCTGACCATAAGCCAGCGTCTAATAACCAATCGAGCTGCGTAACAATACCCACTTGTTGCGCCGCATAAATAAGCCATAAAGCAATCATCACCATTACGGTTACGGGGAAACGACTGAACGCAATCGCCTGTTGTTGAGCATTAACTTGCCAAGGCATTTCGTTAGGCTCTGGTTTCGCAGATAGCTCACCTGCTTGCCATTGCTGAACCCATATCTTTACTTGTTCAGCATCTTCAGTACGGGCAACCCATAAATCTTGGCTGCCTTCATTAAGAATGACACGATGAGGTATTTTAGCCTGCCAAAGGCGATCGGTAATGGGGGTTAAATTAATATCAGGACTGGCCTGAAAAACTAAAATTGAACTCATAAATTATCGCTCCGCTTTATCAACCCGAACCCAAGCAAATTTGCCATTATTTAAATGGCGCTCACTATCCATTCGGTAAGCGACTAAGCGTCCATATTTTACCGCACTGTAATCAAGACAAGCGATATTTGAGCGAATTACGGCAGGCACGCCTGACATCCAATAATGACCAAAGAAAAGAGGTTTTTCGCTTTCAGAGTAATAAAGCAGCTTATCTTTTTCCTCTGGGGTGAGCCGAGCATGCGCTAGATCTACCGGTAACGGGTCGGGCTGAAACACAACATCGCTGTACACTTTTGGACTACGAGACCAAAATTTAGTGCGGAAAAACTGACGAACCATGCCATCTTTTGCCGTCATTGATCGGTTATCTGGCAATTTCAAGGATGTGCCGCGTAAAATTCGATCAAGGAATTGAAAGAGAAAACTGTCAGGATTAACCGACTCAGATAACAAACCTTTGTGCAGTTGATTACCCCCATAACGACCAATAAATTCATTAATCAGCGCATGATCCCAGCACGCATGAACCACCCGAAAGTGATCAAAGTCGATGAATAAAGGCAGCTGGGTAAACCAATCTAGGTAATCTTTAAATTCTTGCGGATGATTAGCAAACTGCTCAACCGTTTGCTGCACAATAAAACTATTGCGCTCGGTATGAGGACGTAAATAAGGTCGCTTTACCCCAGCAGGCGCTGGAGTCATATACGTCACGAGATTGTACTCATGATTGCCCATAATCATATGGGCATGACCCGCATCGACCATAGAGCGAACAACCTCACACGCTAAGCGAATATGGGGACCACGATCAATAATGTCACCCAAAAAGACAACTTTACGGCTCTTATGCTGGTAAACGCCATTAATTTTGCGATAACCCATCTGCTCCAACAGAACAACAAGGGTTTCTCCGCAGCCATGAACATCACCAATTAAATCGTAACCTTGCTGCATTAATTAGCACCTGATTTTTCCCAACCCAACTTATTACGACACACTTCGTAAAAGTTATGATCTTTTGGGTGAATCAATTTTAATTTATGAGGTTTTTTACGAATAGTCACCGCATCGCCAGGAGCACACGGAATATGCTTTTGACCATCGCAACTGACCGTTGGATAGGTTTCGTTACTTTCACCAATCACCAGCTTAATCTCGCTATTACCGTCGACCACAATCGGACGACTGGACAACGTATGTGGGAACATAGGCACCAATACAATCGCATCCAGCTTGGGATGCATAATAGGCCCACCACCCGATAAAGCGTAAGCTGTAGAACCGGTAGGAGAAGAAACGATCATGCCATCTGCACGCTGATGATGTACAAATTGACCTTCGATATACAGATCAAAAGCAATCATTCGAGCGGATTTACCCGGGTGCAAGACAACGTCATTTAACGCCTCACCCGTCGCAATCGAAACACCATTCCGCTTAACTTCAGCATCCAACAAAAAACGCTGTTCTTCGATGTATTCACCATCTAGAACCGCTTGAATAGCGTCTTCCATATCGTCATCAGGACTGATATCAGTCAAAAAACCTAAACGGCCACGATTGATACCTAATACAGGAGTATTGTGTTTAGCCAACGCACGGGCGGCCCCTAACAAGCTGCCATCTCCTCCCACAACGATCACTAAGTCACAGATTTCACCCAACATTTTCTGAGTGCTCACCTGCATACCATGGCCCGGCATAATTTCAGCAATACGGTCTTGCAAAATTACGTGATACCCTTCTTCAACCAAGTAGGTTTTTAAACGGCGTACGGTTTCAACTACTTTTTTACTGCCTAATCGGCCAATAATACCGATATTGCGAAACTCTTCCATTTCGATGGATCCAAATCACTATTTGTTACTGTTTATATCATATTTGTCTATTAAAGGCTTGCCGAGATGCACAATCACATTAGCAAACAAAAAGTCTTTCGCCTCAAGCATCAAGCTGTGAGAGATCTCGCCTGGAGCCTCTGGGGACCAGCCCTTCTTATCCATTCTGCACCTTATAACGAGACAATAAATAGTGAAGCAATAAACAGCGCAACCTACTTCCCTATCGACGAACCTTGGCTGTGGCAATTGGATAAACACCCCGAAGCATTATCTGAATACCTTCAGCAAAAAAACACCCGCTTATTGGGCACCTACTTTGAGGCCTTATGGCAGTTCTATTTTAGCCAACACCCAAGCTTCACGCAGTGTATTTGCAATCTACAGATCAATGACGCTAATAGAACTGTTGGCGAGTTCGATGCCTTGGTCACAAATACTCTAGGGCAAAACTTTCATGTGGAACTGACCTGTAAATTCTATTTAGAATGGCAAGATGAACAACAGACCAAACTCTGGTTAGGGCCTAACTGTGGGGATAGGTTGGATATTAAATACCATAAGACCGACACTCATCAGCTACCGCTATTGAAGACTGAGCTGGGTCAAAAGAATTATAACGAGCATATTTTCAATACTAATCCTGTCCAGCAATTGGCAATTTGGCGCGGAACGGCCTTCCCCAAAACTCACTGGGTTAGAATTCAAGAACTGGCCAACAATACGACCATTAATGCATGGCGTAGTAGCAGCAATACCAACGATATTAACAACAATCAAATACTTTGGTTCATCGCAGATAAAAGCACTTGGTTATCGCCCATCACCCAAGTACGCGAGAATTTAAAAACTTATGAGCAAGTATGCCAACAGATAAATGACCATTTTCAAAGTGACCTCACAGAAAAAAAACATTACACAATCATGCTCATTGCTCTTGCCTTTGATGACGAAAACCAGCAATGGCAACAACAGCAATCGTTTTTCATCACACCGAAAAACTGGCCTTATGGCACGCTGGCCGACAGTGCTTTAACACCCCTGCGTCCCTGTAAACCACCACTATGGATTAATAAATAGCGTTTATTAGCCTTCAATTTTCCTGTTTGTAAATAGCGCTCAAAAGCCATCACTAATTTAGCGGTATAAACAGGGTCTAGCGGTAAATTATGGGCATCATAATGATGTATTAAATCGACAAGCTCATCAGGACAACGACCAAATCCACCCAAGTGACTATCACAGTCAATAGAGCACTCATTCCCTAAGTCAGCTAACAAAGAGGCTGCCAATTCTTCACCACCTTTAATCGCCATCACGCCTTTTAGATGGACTTTTTTCAGAGAATCGTTTTTTAATTGAGCGATGGCCAAAGAATGCGCCACTCCGCTAAAGGTACAGCCTGAGCCGACGCTCATCCAAACTTCATCGTAACCTAAACATTGCTCAGCAATTTCTGCACAGCCTTTTTTACCGGCATCATTATTGCCGCCTTCAGGAATCCAATAGCTTTTATAATATTCAGCTTGCTGCTGACACCAGTGCTGATCGTAACGATTAAGGTAGGTTTTTTTATCAACAAAGACTAATGCCATCCCCATTTCTTCGCACTCGCGCAAAGTTTCCGTTAATGGCAGATGAGAGTAGCCACGAACGAAAGCCGTCGTAGAAAATCCGAATACTTTTCCCGCGCAGGCTAAGGCATGAAGGTGATTCGAGTGAGGGCCTCCGCAAGACAATAGTCGCTGATGGCCAAGCATACTGGCAGTTTCTAGGTTGTATTTTAACTTGTACCACTTATTACCAGAGACCCACGGATGTATTTGATCTAGACGCAGTATATCCACGACTTCTGGTATCTCTATATGGAGGGTTGCGCTGTTTGTATTGGCGCTAACCACTTCTGAATACGGTGGAAAAGCCTGAATCACAGGCGGATCAAATTTAATCAATTTACGCTAACACTCTAATCAATACTTAGACTTGGCCGCACTAGCTACAAAACTTTATTATAAGTCTATAAAGAATAATTTTGCCTAGCGCCTTAAAGATTGCCTAGTGTGTTCAATAAAAAAGTAAAGTCAAAACGTTTGTTTCGTATCATGATTTGGATCTGTTGGAAAACCATGCTCATCTTTGTCGGATTCATTTTCTTTCGACAACTCTTTCGCCAAACTCCCCTCTTCCTCGTTACCACCATTAAATAAAGACGCTGTTTTATTAGCCAATGCTTTAATTCGCTGATTTTTTTCAGGATACTGCATATTAAAATCAATTAAGATTTTTCTTGCCGCCTTGTAATACCCACTGGCCGTTGTCACATCGCCACGCTGTGCAGCAACATCACCCTGAGCTGAAAATGAATCCACCTCCATTTCTAGAATAGAAATACGTAAATAACGTCGAAATTCCAAAATAGTGGCTTCTGACGCTGTTTTATTTTTAATCATTGGGCCAAATGATTTTAATATCTTAGAAAACTGCTTTTTGGCGTAACGTATCTCACGATCACTTTTCAGTACTCGTTTCTTTTTACCCCCAGCACTCACTTTCTGCTGCAACTCCACCAAATCAACTGCACTAGCCCCTATCTGAAGCTTTTTCGGTAAACACGCGATATAACGTTCATTAAGTTGCTTAATACGTGACAGAACAAGCTCTTGAATCTCTGTTTGGTTATCAACCTTCACCAAAAACTCTAACGCTTCTGCAAGCTCTGCCACAAAGTCTTTTACTGCCCTTGCCCGACTTTTCTGACCTATTTTTTTTTGCTGCTGCTTACTGATGAATACTGCAATAGCTAGCAAGATTAAAATAGGTACTGCTATTGAAATAACCAACCCTATCGACGACATTTTAGTTCCTACGTTATTGCTTATTCCAAATTACGAGCTTAGCTAATAATGATGCTAAAACCTGCTTCTATATAAGCAGTTTAGCAACGTTTTTCAGAGTCGCACTATAGCAACCAAATGAAAATTCATTTCACTAAAGCTTGACCCGAAGGCTCTGAGTGCATATAAATTGTCGCTTTAGACTGAATTAGTTCGGTTATTTACTTTTTTATATAAGGTTTTTTAGATCAATATGGGCAAATCACTGGTTATTGTGGAGTCGCCTGCCAAGGCTAAAACCATCAACAAATATCTGGGCAAAGATTTCATTGTGAAGTCCAGTGTTGGTCATATTCGTGATCTGCCCACCTCTGGCTCGGGCACTAAAAGCGATCCTAAAGAGCGTGCTCGTCAGGCGGCTATTACACGAAAACTGTCTCCAGAAGACAAAATCGTACATAAAAAGCGCAAGTCGAAAGAGCAACTCATCAATCGCATGGGTATCAACCCAGACAACGACTGGGCAGCCAACTATCAAATTCTTCCAGGCAAAGAAAAAGTTGTCGAGGAATTACAGCGCTTGGCGAAAGACGCCGATACCGTCTATCTCGCGACGGATTTGGACCGCGAAGGGGAAGCCATTGCTTGGCACCTGCGGGAAGTTATTGGTGGTGATGAAAGCCGCTATCGTCGTGTAGTTTTTAACGAAATCACTAAAAAAGCGATTACAGCCGCGTTTGAACAGCCTTCTGAACTTGATATTAATCGTGTTAATGCTCAGCAAACCCGTCGCTTCTTAGACCGCGTTGTGGGCTTTATGGTATCGCCGCTACTCTGGGCAAAAGTCGCTCGAGGCTTATCTGCAGGTCGAGTTCAATCGGTTGCAGTACGTATCGTTGTTGAACGTGAGCGTGAAATTCGTGCGTTCATTCCGGTTGAATACTGGGAAGCCTTTGCCAAACTTGATAGTAAGCAAGGCGACCAGTTACGCTGCCAAATAGTTAAAGAAAATGGCGCTGAATACAAGCCAAGTAATCAAGCACACAGCGAAAAAGCGATGGCGGTATTGCAGTCATCGACCTTCAAAGTTTCGAACCGCGAAGATCGCCCGACAAAATCCAAGCCTGCTGCACCTTTTATTACGTCGACCTTGCAGCAAGCCGCCAGTACTCGCTTAAGTTTTAGCGTGAAGAAAACAATGATTTTGGCTCAGCGTTTATACGAAGCTGGTTATATCACTTATATGCGAACCGATTCCACGAATTTAAGTGGAGAAGCCGTCGAAAATGCCCGTGCCTACATTGGCAAAAAATACGGTGAACAGTATTTACCTGCTGAACCTCGCTCATACAGCAGCAAAGAAGGCGCTCAGGAGGCACACGAAGCGATTCGCCCGTCTAACGTTGAACTTACAGCCAATGACCTAGAAAAGATGGAACCGGACGCTGAGCGTCTTTACGATCTAATCTGGCGTCGTTTTGTGGCTTGCCAAATCAACGATGCGCAATTCACTAGCTCAACCATTACTGTGAAAGCCGCTGAGTTTGATTTAAAAACCAAAGGTCGTGTGATTCGTTTTGATGGTCACTTACGTGCCCTACCAACCGGCGGTAAAGGCGATGAAGATATTATTTTGCCCGACGTGGCCGTTGGTGATGAGCTTAAGCTGGATGAACTTCAGCCTAAGCAGCATTTTACTAAACCATCTCCACGTTTCTCAGAAGCCGCATTGGTTAAAGAATTAGAAAAACAAGGCATTGGTCGCCCATCTACCTACGCCTCGATTATCTCTACCATCCAAGATCGCGGTTATGTGTGCTTGGAAAATCGTCGTTTTTATGCCGAAAAAATGGGAGATATTGTTACCAGTCGCTTGGTGGAAAACTTTGATGATTTAATGGATTACAATTTCACCGCCACCATGGAAGAAAAACTCGACCATGTTGCTAACGGTGCTTTGAAATGGAAAAATGTTTTAAACGAATTCTATAGCAACTTTCAAAATAAATTGGAAATTGCCGATAGCGAAGATGGAATGCGCCCTAATGATCCGGTAAACACCGACATTGAGTGCCCTACCTGCTCTCGTAATATGCAAATTCGTACGGGTTCGACAGGCGTATTCTTAGGATGCTCAGGTTACAGCCTGCCACCAAAAGAACGCTGCACGACCACCATGAATTTGACCGCCGGTGATGAAGCCATCAGCCTCGATGGTGATGAAGAAGCTGAAAGCCGCCGTTTAAACGATATGCGTCGCTGCACTATCTGCAATACCGCGATGGACAGCTACTTACTCGACGAACAGCGTAAGTTGCACATTTGTGGTAACAACCCAGATTGCGATGGCTACGAAGTAGAGCTTGGCAAATTTAAAATCAAAGGCTATGACGGCCCAACGCTTGAATGCGACAAATGTGGCAGCGAAATGCAGCTTAAGTCAGGTCGCTTCGGCAAGTATTTTGGTTGTATGGCAGACGAATGTAAGAATACCCGCAAACTGCTTAAAAGCGGTGAAGCAGCGCCACCTAAGATGGACCCTATTCCAATGCCTGAACTGCAATGTGTGAAGGTAGACGATACTTACATCTTGCGTGATGGTGCGAGTGGCTTATTCTTAGCAGCCAGCCAGTTCCCGAAAAACCGCGAAACTCGCGCACCCTTGGTATCTGAGATCATTCCTCATCAAGCGGAACTGGATCCTAAATACCATTTCTTATTAGACGCACCGCGCTCTGACAAGCAAGGTAACTCTGCGGTCATTCGCTACAGCCGTAAGACTAAATCACAATACGTGATGTCTGAAGTTGATGGTAAAGCGTCTGGCTGGAGTGCTGTGTTTGAAGACAGTAAGTGGGTAGAGACGGAGCCAAAGAAAAAAGCGCCTGCTAAAAAGAAAGCCGCTACCAAAAAGGCACCGACTAAAAAAGCAGTCACAAAAAAAACTGACGAAGAAAAATAGCTCTGAAATCAGTTCTAAGACTAGTTCTAAATCAATACAGTCAAGACAAAGGATCCCAGCATAATGCCTTATTATGCTGGGATTTTTTTCACTTTAAGCCTTAATTTCATTCTTTATTCTTAATGTATTTCAAATAATTCCTGCTATTTTTTAAACTCACTAATAAAAAAGAAAAGGAATTACCCATGAAATCATGGAACGTTTTACTCAATGCCCTCTTACTTTCTCTCGTTTTTGCATTCACTTCGGTGCATGCCGATGAAACCGCCACTCCCTCTTTAAATATAAACAATGCCAGCATTGAACAATTAGAGAAGATTAAAGGTCTCGGTGCAAAAAAAGCACTCGCGATCATTGAATACCGCTCACAGCACGGTGATTTTGAGAGCATCGAAGATCTTAGTAAAGTTAAGGGCATTGGCTCAAAGTTCATTGCCAAAAATCGAGATCGGTTATCAATTCAGTAATTAAGCCAACCAATAACAAGGGCATGACCAGCCTCTATTATTGAGTATCACACACGGCTCTAACTTTCTCACTTGAAGTCAGAGCCTATTTACCAAACGCTCCAAGTCGCTGTATATTTACTTGCCCAGCGCTCGATTTCATGGCAAATTTGCTATTATCAACAAAAGATATTCAACTCACTTATACTTACACGCTATGATTAACAAAAACATGATTAGCAGAAAAGGGATGTTCAGTGTCTGAAGCTGTAAAAAAGACAAGAGTCAAAGCTTCTCCCAAGCAACAAAAGCTCGCCGTGAAGCTTTTGACGCATGTATTAATATTCAGCTCTTTTGTCACTCTTGCAACATCAAGCTATATTATATACTCCGACTACCTGCAGGGTACTCATGAGCTCAAGCAGAGCATTGACCAGATTAAAGCGGGCTATCAAGAAAGCATCAGCTATAGTTTATGGAATTTCGATAGCCCACAAATAAAGACTCAACTAGCTGGTGTGTTGAATTTCCCCGGCGTACTCAATGTATACATCGAAACCAAAGAAGGCTTATTGCATAGCGCTGGAAACTTTGAACAATCGGGTTCACAAAAACATGCTTTTGATCTCTTCTTTACCAGCGCAGAACGGCAATACCCATTAGGTGTATTAAGCATCAATCTCGATTATCAAGGCTTATATGAGACTTTATTTTACAAAGCATTAAATATTCTCGCCAGCCAATTCATTAAAACGTTCTCGGTATCTCTTTTTATTCTCTTCATATTTCAACGTCTTGTGACCCATAGATTATTACGTATGTCGCAATGGGCAAGTCGCTTTAGTTTAAATGATTTGGATCACGAGCTGTCTCTTAACTCATCCCATACTGTGAATGCACAAGATGAAATAGATTCTGTTGTTAACGCCATTAATAGCATGCGAATCAGTTTAAAAGAGGATATTAAAAAAAGGGAAGATATAGAGCGGGCTCTTAATAAATCTCAATATAAGCTATCAATCGCCATCAACAATGCTGAACTAGGGTTTTGTGAATACAGCCAGAAAACAGATCGTTTTTCGGGTAACGAACACTTCTCTAAGCACATTGGCATAGACCCTGGCGCATTAGAAAAAATAGAAGACCCTATTGAGTGGTTCAAAAATCACATTATAGGTGATCGCACTATTGAGCAGCGTGAACGCATCAATCAGCTGCTTCATGGACACATGGAGCGTATTTGCACTGAACTTAGCATTCAATGCAGTGACAATATTATTAAGCACTTTGATACGACCATTCAAGTATCTGAGTGGGATGATAATGGCCTTCCTATCACTATTGTCATCTGTATCCTAGATAAAACAGCGCAGGTAAAAGCCAGCAAACAAGCCGCGGACTTAAATTATGCCTTGGAACAGAAAGTTACCAAACGCACAGAAGAACTCACCTATGAACAAGTACAATCAAAAGCAGAAATAAAGAAATTACAACGACAGCTCGTGACTTTTGAACTGCAGAAACGCCGACAGCAAAGCCAAGAAAATCAGCGTCCTTTGCAATATGCGTTATCGCAATTGCAAAACCTGATTAATCCCGATACAGAGAACAACGGAAAACCTGCAGAACATCAACTACAACAAGCAAAACTGCTGCTTGAGTTACTCTCAAAACACCTACTGGCCAGTAGCCAATTCTCGAGCCAAACATTTGATGTAGTTACATTAATACAAGAATCTCTGCAAGAATTTTTAACGAAATTGAAGCTGGCACCCTTAACCAAACTGCGCCTGCCTTTTTCATTGATGCTCGACAGCCATCAAGATATTTTAACGTACTGTTTTAAGCATTGTTTGGTAACCATAGAAGCGCTGAATCACGTCAATTTTAACAGTGGAAACTTAATGATTGCTCTCGAACTTGAAGGTGACCATGGGGTTATTAAATTCACTTACAATAGCGAAAACATCGCCACGACTAACATCGATATCAATGCTAGCAATCACCCTGCTAGCAATGAAATGACGGTATTGAAAATGTGCCATGCCATGCTTGAAGAACGCTTTGATGGATCTGTTTTAGTAAGCCAAGAAGAAAACCGACTCAATCTAGAGTTGCGCTTTAGTATTAATGCACATTGCTAGAATACTCAACTTAAAGCACTCTAGCTTAAGCACTTCATTCACTTATCAACTACCAATGATCTCTGCGAAGCCGCAGCGCTTTAAAGACGGCTCTCGATGAAGTGCTCATATCGCCACTAGCCTCGAGCTTAGCGAGTAGCTGAGGGCTTTCCAAACGTAAAAACGGATTGTACAAGCGCTCTTGCCCCAAAGTCATAAATGGCATGTCCTCTGGGCTAAGATTCTTAACATGACCCTGCCAGAGCTGCGCATCTTGATTGCCAGGTTCACACACCAACGAAAACTCTAAATTCGTTTTCATGTAATCATGACCCGGATATAAAATCGCATTATCAGGCAAAGGCGCTAATACTTGCTGAAACGTCTCATACATCTCATCAACATTACCGCCATTAAAGCAATTGCCCGCACAGGCATTAAACAGCGTATCCCCTGAAAACAGCACCGGAATTTCTTCGCTGAGTGTTAACAAACAGACATGTACCGGCGTATGCCCAGGCGTAGGAAGTACTTTAAATACCATACTTCCCAACTCAATCACCTCATTGGCGACCAAACCTTTAGCAACATTAGGAATTTTACCTACAGCATACTCACTGGCCCAAATAGGCGCGCCTGTTACCGCCTGCACAACAGGGTTACCTTCAATGTGGTCATGATGCTCATGTGTATTAATAATCAGTTTAATCTGCCAGCCTTCGGCTTCTGCGGCGGCCAGCACCGCATCACCATCAAGCGGGTCTAAGGCAATGGCCTGACCCGTTTTTTCACAACCAATAATGTAATTAAAATTACGCAATCGGTTGTTCATATAAAGACGTACTACTTTCATTGAGTCTCTTTTACTTAGCCATCAGATTTTAAAACAACGTATCAAATCTACCAGTAGGTATTGTTTTCTACATCTTCTTCAGCTTCCAAGTCAGCAATAAAATGCGACCCAAAGATGCTTTGTAATTCTTTTACTCGAACTTCCAATTCATCTGATTCATAAACAACCGCAGGACTGTGACCCCAAACAGGGCCAGGCCATGCGGGGTCGTCAGCATAACGACAAATATGATGTTGATGCAGCTGAGGTACGACATTACCAAGCGCAGCAATGTTCATAGACTTAGCGGAAAAATGGTCAGCCATCTTCTGGCTCACCATCGCCGACTCTTTCATTAGCTGGCCTTGGTCTTCTTCTGACAAATGATAGTACTCATAAACATCATTATGAGCAGGCACCAGAATCACCCAGGGATAGCGCTTATCGTTCATCAGCAGTACTTGGCACAGCGGAAAACGCCCAATTAAAATCGTGTCTTTTTGTAATCTTGGATCTAAAACAAACATACAGTCCCTCAATCAAAAGTTAAAACAATTGTATTGATTTCATTTTAGGCGCTTTTTGCTAATGGGTCATCTTAACTTGTCATATTAAAAACGATACGCCAAACTTGCGCGCACCATTCTAGGCTCTGTCGGATGCAAATGAACATCTTCCACGTCGGTCACTTCCGCAGGATTACCATTGACTGCGGGCAAACGAGAGTCATATAAGTAAGTGATATCATTACCTTCTTCGTTGGTTATATTAAGTACTTCAACAGAACCCGACAGACTTGTAGTGAAGTCATAACCCAGCTGAGCATTTAACATAGTCACGGCATCGGCACGTTCGCTATTATCTTCATTTAAAGCAAAATCACCAAAGTGACGCAAACGTAATCCAGCATCCCATTGACCAAAGTCATGAACTGCCACACCAAGGCTGAATACACGCTCAATTGCACCAGGAATATACTGATCAGATTGACCTGATGGCTGTAAACGCGCCTGACTTAATGCCACATCACTGTCGATAATTAACCAAGATTGTGGCTGCCAAAAAATACTCGCTTCAACACCCTTGCGCTCAGATTTATCTGACGCTTCCGTTTCGCCATTATCTCCCACAAAAACCAATTCAGAATCCAGTGTTAACCACCACAAAGAAGCTGCCAGTTGTAACGTATCTGTTAGCTGAGATTGAACACCAATATCAGCACCTTCGCTGCGGGCAAATACATCGGCTTTGCCATTCGTCGCGCGGCTACCTTCGCTAAAGCCACGCGCATCGTTACTGTGATAACCCTGGCCATAGTTGAAGAATATGTGCGTAGTTTCTGTAGCACTATAAATCGCATTGAATTTAGGGCTCACCATCGAATCATTGGCGTCGCTTTTTTCACCAGTTAAGCGATTTTCAACATCCGCTTGCAAGTAATCAATACGAGCACCAATTTGAGTGCGGAAATTATTCGTCCAGTTATGATTATTTTGTAAAAATAAGCCCAACCCCGTTTCTTCTACTTTATGACGAATAAGCACCTCTCGCACGTCTCGTTTTGTCGTCGCCGACAAACTCACATCTCCAATATTGTCGTGACGAACATCCATCCCTAATTGCCATTCACCCTTCGCCGTTGGCAACACATCAAATAACAACGACCCGCCGATTATTTTACGTTCATCATACTGACGAATCTGATCACCGTTTACCGGGTCGATTGCGTAAGTGTAATTTGAGAACAAGTCCAATCCGTAGTCAACAGCATACATATTACTCTGCAAAGATTTACCCGCAATGTCATGCCAACCTTCATAACTAACACTATAGCGGTGAGTATCACCACCGGTGGTATCATCCAAAGAATCATAACGATCTCCGCCATTATCGATGTAACGCTGAGGAACTTGATCGGTCGCAGTCCAAGTATTATCAAACCCCATAAAACTGATGTTGCCGCCATTAACCGCGTTACCGAAAGTATATTTCGCCATCGCAGAATATTTTTCTTGCTCCTGTGCAACATCCCACGGGCCGTCATAACGAGTGGTATCCAGTGCTGCTATAAAACGATCGCCGTCGCTGAAAAGATCATTCGTACCACCTGCCAATAACACACGCTGATACCCAAACTGACCAAAACCAATTTTAATTAACGTATCATCCATCGAACTTTTACTGTGCATGCGCACCGCACCCGCATTGGCAAAATCCCCTTCCTTGCCATAATAAGGGCCCTTGCTGTAATCCAATGATTCAATCATTTCAGGAATGATAAAATTGATATCGGTATACCCTTGACCATGAGCGTGGGTACGATTATTAACAGGCATTCCGTCGATAAACGTCGCCATATCAGTACCGTGATCTAGATTAAAACCGCGTAAAAAATACTGATTCGCTTTGCCTTCACCACTGTGCTGAGTCACAATTAAGCCCGGTACCGTTTCTAATATTTCCCCGGCACGACTAATAGGTCGCTGGGCAATTTGTTCAGCAACAACCGTTCCCATAGAGGCTGATACGGCACCTCCCATTTGAGCATTACCGCTAATAGTAATATTGCTCATTTCAGCGATATCAGAAGAGGAGTTAATTCCTGCGGCTTGTGAATGTGTCACGATAAGCAAATTTGAGGCGAACGAAATCGCCAAAGCTAAAGAGCTTTGTTTTAAATGTTTCATTTTTTTCCTATTATTTATCTATAAAAGAATTATTTAATATGTATTTAATTAATCGTTTATTGGCTAATTAATATTAACTTCCCTGTTGCGGGGTCTTTATAAACTTGCCCCATCGATTGATACCCTTCTGCCCCTTGCATTGAATCTTTTAACGACTGAGGCACTTCAATTAACTCTTTCCCTTCTTGAATCGGCTTTGAATTTTCAACATTAAAGTGCTCTTTCAAATCTGCGCTTTGTGCGACTAAAGCAGCGATAAGCCCACAAGCAAATACCAACATGATATCGACTAGATTTGCTAACGGCCCTAATGGCTCGTCATCTTGATTATCAAAAGAACTTGAACGCCACTTATCCATGAGTAACAACCCCTTGAGCTTCGTAAGCCTCCATAGCAGCGTCATACCAGCGACGGCGCATACGTCCCAAAACGAAGCCGATAATACCCGCCAATAAACCAATCACCGTGGTATCGAACGCCACCGTCATAGCCGTGGTTAAAATGGTTAATTCACCCTCACCCAAAGCCGCCAAACCAGGGCCTAAAGGAATAAGTGTTCCCATTAACCCCAGCATCGGCGCAATGCGCGTAATAAAATCGGCGCGTTCAATGCGACGCTTACCCGCCTGTCGCAAACCTGCTAGACCTGACGTATCGGCGATGCGTTGAATTCCGCCAAAACGTTCACCTAACGCAAGGCCCGTTTCATACACCGCTAGCGCGATAAAAAATAACAAGCCCCATACCACAGGGTCTAATAAAAACCCCGTGATCTGATGCATTAAATTAAGCGAAATAGACGAAAACATAATAACTACCTTTTAATTTTTCTTATTAACGAATGCTTAATTAATATTTTATAAGCGACGCGAACGAACAAAGCCGACAAACATCAGCAATAAAGCAAATGCGAATACGGCATATAAATAATTATCGACGCCGTCCAATTCTGAATCCTCAGAGGCTTGCTCTGATTGCGATTCAGCTTGTGCTTCTTTTTGTTGCTGCTCTGCCTGTTGCAAGTCGATTTCCTGAATACGTGCTGGGCTATTGTCTTGATTAACCTCATCATAATTCATCCGACTCGCCGCCAACGTTTGCTCTAATTTATTCGCCTGTTCAGCGTCTAACAGCGGCTTCACGAAATCATAAATGGGATGATTAGCATGAGTATGACCACTTCCCGGAATACCTTTTTCAATAATATTTTTCGCAAACGCTTCGGCTAATTGCTGCTTAGTTGCCTCATCGGTTTGCCAAAAATCTTTTTCAATCGCCACCAGCATGACAGCAAGAATATTGGTTTGCACATGCACGTTATGACTTTCTTTTAAGAATTCGTCCAAACCGACATCAAGTGAGTCATCGATATAAACCGACTTTACTTCTTCCCACACCCAAGATTGTATAATCTCAGGACTGGTCACCTGCCAACCCCACAAGTATTCAACAAACTCACTGCCCATTGTGCGTGCACCGGCATAACCTTCTTTCATTAAAGGCTCGATCCACTGACGATTCAAAAAGCGGCCACGCAGCTCACCTAATAACGCAACTTCTAATGGATCCATTTTTAAATTTTGGTTATTAGCATGAGAAATAACAAAGCTATCAGGCTGCTTGCCTGTCACGGTCTCAATCGCGAGATTCAAACCACCCAAATAATCAAAGGCATCGTTATTATCGATTAGGCCGTATAAATTACTGGCGCGACCTAAATAAGTATTACCGACATTATTCAGCTGAGATTTAAATAAATTCTGCGCGCCTGCACCGCTATTGAAGCCTTCCGAGTCAACACCATAAGCGTGGCCCATACGTTTAATGAAAACCTCACCCAACTGTTTGCGATCATCCCAAGCACCCGAGCGTTCCGCTAAGCGGTTTACGCCTGCGCCATATGCACCCGGTGCGGTTCCAAATACTCGCAAACTGGCCTGACGAGCCAATATATTCACATCCACTTCAGGGTGAGCAATTAATAATGCCTTCGCTTCATATACCCAATTACGGGCAATTAAATTTTGATCCAGACTTTCACTATCCCAGTCTTTTGTTGATTGAGTCTCTTCTAGATCGAGGGCATCCACTAAATCATCAATAGGTTTTAACGCCTGTATCAGCATCAAGGTCAGCGCAGGATATTGCTTATTAATGGTATTACGACTGGCCGCAAGCCCTAATAAAACCGATTTATCCAACAGCTCTAATTGCGAACCATAAAGATCACGAAACAAGCCCGAGCTGGTAAATAATACGTCACGACGCTGCCTGCGTTTTTCATCCAGCGGCAATAGCTCAAGACCTTTAAGTATGCCACGACTGTTCCAAACCGGTTTTACCCCAAGCATATCCAGACCAAATGCAATCATGGCGCCTTCATCACGCACCGCATCCGAGGCCCATAAAATGATCGCTTCTTTTTCGGCGACCGTATTCTTGCCTGCTTTATTTTTCTTAAAAACAACCTTATTTTCATCACGAGCCTTTTGCGCTAACTGCTGGCCAATTTCCACACCCAACTGAGTCGGCAATAAGCTGCCATCAAGGGCATAAAAGTTACGTCCTGTTGGTAATGCTTCTGGGGTGCGAATCGGATCATTACCTTTACCTGGCGCAACAAAGCCCCCGTTTAAAGCATTAATAAACGCACTCATTTCAGCTTTAGGTGATAGGGTTAATGCTTTACGGATCACACTTTGATCTTTATTAAGTAAGTTATCGCCATCGGCCATCGAGGTCATCATGGTATCAATCGACTCCTTATTCCAATCACGGCCAAAAACGTGCAAACCTAACGGCATAAATTCTTCTTGCAGGTGCGTGAGATAATGCCCCACTTCGTGCAATAAAAAGTCATCATCAACGTCACTAAAACCAACCCCACGCACAACCAATTCTTCATCCATACTGGCGATCAATTCATCCCGTAGATTCAAGACATCGATCTTATGACGTAACGCTTTAATGGCTTTTTTCTGTGTCGTTTCATCGCTGGCGGCTTCTGCACTCTCAATCAACTGACGTAGCTGCAACAAACCATCATACAATTCAGTTATCGCCAATGGCGGTGTTAAGTGATCAACCATAATCGCAATACCGCGCCGCTTGGCTTGGATGCCTTCACCCACACCATCGACAATGTACGGATAAATACTGGGAATATCCTGCACTACGATCGACGGATAATCGATTGCCGATAATCCCACGCCGCGCTTAGGCAAGAATTCATAGGTTGAGTGACGACCCACATGAACCAATGCATCAGCAGAAAAATCTTTGGCTAAATATTTATAAAACGCTAAATATTGATGCGGTGGCGGAAATGACATATTGGCGTGTAATAGCTCTTCATTCAGTTCCCAGCCACGCGGCGGCTGCGGCCCTAAAAACACATTACCAAACTGCACACCTGGAATGAGTAATTTATTATTCCAGACCATAGTTCTGCCCGGTACTTCACCCCAACCACGAATACCTTCGATGCTCATATCCAAAATAGCCGCCTGAAGTTTATCGGCCTGCTGCCAGCCAGCCGTCGTTTTTTTACTCTCGCGATAAGCACTGATGTCTGCTTTTTGCGCATCAATTAATACCACATAGGCTTCTTCAAGCTGCTCTAATAAATTCAACGCGCGCTCACGACCTTTATGACGAATGCCATCAAGGGCGTGATGCAAATCATGCATGGTTGAATCCATCATTTCATACAGTTCAGTTAAAATGCGCTGACGTTCCGGTTGTGAAAGCTCTAATAGATAATCGTGACCTGCGCCAAACAGAAAATGTTCAACCCGCTGATGCATAAAGCCTAACGGCCCTTGCTGCATTTCTTTTTGTACCGGTTGTGGCAAGGTTGCAAACCAAGCTTGATAGCTTTCTGCTGTCATATTATGAATAAGCCCCGACATCTCTTCTAAGGCTTTAGCATCTTCTGGTAAGTTCACTGCTTTTTGCTGCAAGACGTCTAATAACGCTTCCGCACTGGCAGGGAAATATTCTTCTGGCCCTAAGTCATAACCTTGCTGCTTTAACTCGTTAAGCATTTGCCATAGTGAGTCAGGGACGTTTAAGTTATCGGCCCCAATATTATGGCGACCTGGAGGGTGATTATAAAAAACGATGGCAACTTTTTTATCTTTATTGGCTTTGGTTTGTAAGGCGAACCATTTGTGCAGGCGATTAACTAAACGCGTAATTTCGACCTTCACTGGTTCAGTTTTTGAAACCTGTGCGCCCGTCACAGTATCAATGTCTGTAGCCGCCGCTAGCGCTAAGACATGCGCTTGGCCAATGCCTTGTAATTCAGGCATCGCAATTCGATAGTGCACACTATCGGCAGGTAACCCTTGGCTGGATAAATCATACAGCGCACTGTTCAGTTCGGTTACCCGAATGCCTTTAAAAACCGGAACATTAAGCTCGGTAAATAAATCACTTACCTGCTCACGACCATCACCTCCACCGACAACAAAATCTTGTAATGAAATAATCGCAAACGGCTGAGTACTGTGCTGGTTTATGTCCTTAATAGCTCTAACAGCATTTATACTGGCATCACCCCAGGCGGATAGAACAGATATGCAGTTTATTTTTTCAGAACGTTCGTTGGCCGACATGGCTTGGCACAGACTTTGGTGAAGCTGCCAATCCCCGGGACGATCTCCGGTATCGTGATCAAGAATATAGACTGTCGCTTTGGCTTTCTTTTCAATAGAGGATTGTTTAACGAATGCGGTCAGTTCTTGCTGAGTTTTCTTATGTTTACTGTTCAGATAAAAGCGTAATGTTTCGGCGGCTTGTATTTTAGGCCAAGACTTTGTGCCATTTTCTACTGCGCCATCTTCTAGTGTAATACTGTCATTGCTCAATAATGTGAACAATGAGAGACGGTTTTCATCACTGCGGTTCTGCCAATAGCCTCGCGCCTGCAGCCAATACGTGAATTGCGGCCATTTTTTTTGCTGATCGGCTAACTGCTTGGCATAGCTGCCCTGCTCTGCACTTGTTAGGCGCTTAAATAGAGACTTCTTTTGATCATGGGATAAAATATCAAACAAGCCACTTTGATGTTGATTTAACGGGTCGCTATTTAAGCTTAATAAGCGGCGATCACCATTAATAGCGACTCGTATTTGTTGATTTGGGTATTTAAGATTGAGAAGTCGCTCGACAGGTTCAGCAAATACAGCCGCAATCAACAGTGCATCGGCGTTAACGACTAACGTCATTAATTCTTTATCGCTCATCAGGTTTATTTGACTGACCGAGCGAATACTTATCGTATGCTGAGGGTTAAGGTCTAAAAAACGATGCGCCGCCGCGACTAAGCTACCACTAGAGCGATCAGAAACAAAAGCGACAATATTCTTTGATGACGTGTTCTTTGAAGATGAATTTGTATCGGCGGCCATGCTAGGTGCTGAAAAAATGAGCGTAGAAAAACTCAAAGTAGAAATCAGCAGTAGAAAAAATCGTAGTATTACAGGCATGTGCCTTCCTCAAACTAATAGTGCAATAGCGAGGATTTAGGCGTGCAGAAAAAAGTTCTCAACAATATTCATCAACATCAACGATGCAAATGGACACATAGAAACCTTAATTCTGTCATGCGTTTCAGGATCACCCCGCCTGAGATATCATGTTTTAACAGGCCGGTCTCCGGACTCAGAACGTTAAAATTCATTAACATTCCTTACCGTTGCGGGGGCAGCACAGGTTTTTAACCTGTTTCCCGATTATCCCTGCAATAACAAAATATGCATGTGGGCACCTGAAAGGACATGAGAATAGCAGCAGATGAATTGAATTCAAAGCAAATATTCTGCACACTAGCGCTGAATAACGTTCATGTTTAATCATCCACACTGAACAGCAGTATCATTATTTATGCCGCACTTAACATGAAAGAAGACCAGATGAGAGTAAACGGTTACCTATGAAAAATACCGTTCGATTTGTTAACAGTATCCATCACATTGGTGCAGAGACATGGCAAAAGCTATTAAATTCTGACAATCCTTTTTTACGCTTTGAGTTTTTAGCCGCCCTAGAAGACTGCCAATGCATCGATTCTCCCTCTCAAACAATGCCGTTAAATAGCGGCTGGATTGCGCACTATGCCCTGCTTGAAGGGCCCAGCATTGATGACAAAGACATCGATAACAGAGCGCTACAGATACTCGCCATTGCCCCGGTTTTTCAAAAGCGTCATTCCTATGGAGAATACGTTTTCGATTGGGGCTGGGCTGAGGCTTATGAACGCCACGGCCTTCCTTATTATCCAAAACTTGTGTGGGCCATACCTTTCACACCTTCCACTGGCCCCAGAATTATCAGCCAAGGAAGCCCAAAGCAGCTAGTACACTATTACCAAGCAATCGCTCAAGGACTAACGGAGTATTGCCAAGACCATCATTTCTCTGGCTGGCATTGTTTATTTCCAGATACTTTAGGCCATCAGTCTTTAGCGAGTCCATCTTTGGGTGAACAGGCAGCAATACAGAAAGTAATGCCCCGTACCAGTTGTCAATTTCATTGGTTTAATCATAAGGCAACTAATAATGAGGCTATTGATAATGAAAGAGAGAGTAATCGCTTCAAAAACTTCTCCCATTACCTAGAAAAGTTTACTAGTCGCAAACGCAAAAACATTAAAAAAGAACGTTCAAGACTGCTCGAATCCGGTTTTGTATTTCATAAAAAAGTCGCTGATCAGATCACCTCCGACGACATTAAAAACTTCTACCATTGTTATCAGTTAACATACGCGAAACGCAATATGCGTGGTTATCTTTCGTTGTCATTTTTTCAACAAATTTTACAAACCATGCCTGATCAATTATTGCTAGTACAAGCTCAGCACCCCGCAGAAAATGGTGGCGAGACCGTTGCTAATGCTTTGTATTTTAAAGATGAAAACAATCTGTATGGCCGCTACTGGGGCTGTTTAGAAGAATTCGACAGCCTGCATTTCGAATGCTGTTATTACCAGGGTATTGAATACTGTATTGAACATGACATTAATCACTTTGATCCCGGCACCCAAGGCGAGCATAAGATTAGCCGAGGCTTCGAACCTACTATTTGCCATAGTCAACATTGGATTGCTCACCCACAATTTAGCGAAGCAATTAAAGATTTTCTCAAAGAAGAACAACTAGATATAAAAGAGTATGCGGAACAAGCTGCTCAACATCTTCCATTTAATAACAACGTTACAAACATCGGCTAAATAACAAAATGATTAAAGCATTATTATCAAAATACCCTATTCCTTTTCGCATTGCTTTTGCGCTTTATGCATTATTAACATTGTGGGCATCATTAAGAACAGGAGGTGGGCCACAACCGATCGAAAATTTCGATAAAGTCATGCATTTTACCTTTTACAGTTTGTTTACTGTAATAGCCGCGGGCTGCACCAAACAGAAAAATACGTTTATTAAGCTAAGTATTTTAATTATATGCTATGGCGCTTTAATGGAATTCTTCCAATCATTTGTGCCTTCACGTTTTATGTCACCGGCCGATATTGTAGCGAATACTTCAGGTGTTTTTATGATTGTATTAATTTCTTTTAAATTAGGTATTCACAATCCTAGTGTAAAATCAGAGCCGTAATATAATACTGATTAAGACATGAACGTCTCAACCTGCTCACATGTTGACGGTAGAAAAAATACAGGGAAAAGTCATGAAAATTCGCGGAATACCCCAAAAATAATGCTTAATTAACATGAAGAACCAGAGCATAGCCAAAACTATGCTCTGGTTTTTTCTAAGATGCTAAAGCGGAAAACACCTTATAAAAGTTTGACTGATCTTGAACATTTATGGGTAAATTCAGTTTTCTAGAAATATCACTCGCCGAAAAAATCCCACGAATTCTATTCATTTCCTTATCGACAACAAGACAATGCTGCTGCCCATTATGTTTGAGGTGATGAACCACAGAGCCGATATCTACCCGTTCAATTTCAGAGAAATCAAATCCTTTAATGTCTCTCTTTGACACCATTAAATCGGCAACGGTAATGCTATCTCGTTTAATTGACTTTGATAATTTTGCAGCGATGCGTTGTTCACTGATGTCATCCAAACTAACAACACCTAAAAATTTATCGTCGCTATCAACTACCAACTTCAACTTAACGTGCTCCCTCAGCATTAATAACCTGGCAAGGTCTGCACTGGTAGACACATCAATAACCAATGGCTTAGTTTTCTCAAAATCGGTAAAAAACAATACAGCTGGGGATTCGATAGAGATATCTGTGACTTCTTCAGGCCAGAAAAAATCTTCAACCGCACTTACTTCATTAAACTCTAAATGTATCATAACAAACCTCATATGCTTTTTTGATCGCATAGCGTTCGGCTAAAAAACCAACTAATGCGTCGTAATTTCTATTATTAAAAACGGTAATGAAATTTAAGCGATAAGAGGTGGAGCTCTGGTATGGTAATAATGAGATGGACGAGTATTTATTGGCGAAAAAAGGGTGGGAGATTTTATTACATAAATCGGTGCGAGATGACTTTTAAGATCGACATACCCTACAGTATCTAAATCATCAGCACCCGTTGAATCACCTTCGACTAATAATGCATCACTGATAAAAAAAGCATCTTCAGTCGCAATCGTCGTCGAATTAGATTCTGCATAGCTGTTCGCGAATAATGCGCCAGCAAACGAATATAATAGAGTAAATAATAAAATCTTCATGCAAATAATATTGGGCCGAACAAGTATAAAAGCAAGAATTTAATAAAACATTTACCCTTCATTACGTTTTGAATGACTTTGGGTGAAGAGTATTTAAATAATTTCAAGACATGAATGCGCATGATATTTGACGACTAACGTCGACTCACCATAGCTTTCAAACTTTCTATCATCGAAGGAATAATCGATTTTGTTTTGGGCTGCTTGCCTTTTGCGAACTCAATTGGTCGGCTAACTTTCATTGCTGCAATACCAATTCTCGCGGTATAGATTCCAGCTCCAAGCCCTTGCCCTAAACGTGCACTGGCCATACCGCTTAACGTTGTTGAGCCAAACTCTTCCATAACTTGCTCAATCACAACCTCACTGGCACCAATAAACACCAATTGATGAATCACTAACTTTAATAACCTGTAACGATTGATTAACGAGGGCCGCATACCATAAACCTGAGCAACGTCATCAATCATTTTAATACTGCGCCATAATGAAAGCAGCATATCTAATGAAGCCCATGGGCTAGCAGCAACAGCCGCCGCTGTTTGCAGACTGGAGTGGGATATTCTGCGCAAGGCTTCTTTATCCAATGGTTGCAGAAAAACACGGTCAATATGATCGATAACTTCGCGATCATTGCTGTAATCCGGAAGCTTGTCTAGGCAACGCTGAAAGTGCACACACTGGGGTTTATTTGCGTAAAAATCGTTTAATTCTTTAATCAGTCTTTTACTTCCCCCCATGTCATTAGTCTCACTCAAACGATGCGCTTGTTGTTGGATATTTTCCAATGCACCTAAATTCTCCTGATCGCTTAGAAAATTCCGCAATACACGAAAACCAAGGCCGCTGATGACTAAGACTAAAAGCAAAAAACTGCTGGCGATAAGCCAATGTATGGCTAATGCGCTTTTAAATACAGCAACAACTTCCCAGCCCACCAATACCGTTAATAATAAGCCAGCCCCATACAGGAATGACTTTAATCCTTTAACCGGTATGGCCTCTAAATGCATACCCGAATACTCAGACACCTCAGGTAAACGCTCACCCGACGTAATCGCATCTGGCACTTCATTAAGTATTTCCACTTGGTTTGGAACAAAGGTTTTTCCCTGTCGGGTTTCTGGTTTAGCCGTTGAGGTATTAAGAGTCATATCGATATTTTTTCCTTCAGAGCGGCCGTCTTGTGGCTGTTTAACACTCATACGCATTTATCTCCTATCAAAGCATTCAATACACTATCAAGACGAATGTGAGGAATCGCATCCGAGTTTTGATACGACAATCCCTTGGGTGGATTCAACGCAGGAATGGTCCAATCTAAAAAAGGCTTCCATTCATCACCTTCGGGGATACGCGTAGGAATCGTGGGGTGCGTATAGCCAATGGCTGACCCATTCTCACCGATTCCTGTAATGCCTCGTTCACCACCATGATCAATTTCTTTTGACGATCGTACCGCAGCGGTGGCTTCACATATTGGATGCACACCTTCATGTTGTGCGTTTTTGTACGCTTCTTTTACCAATACAGCCAATAATTGCCGTACAGATTCATGGTCTTCTGAGACCACCTGATCAATTTTAGTCGCCGCAAAAACCACCTTATCTATTTTCGGACTGAATAACTGCAGCAACCGGTTTTGACTGCCGTAAGAAAAGCTGTCGGTAATATTCGTCAGTGCTTGGTGCATATCTTCAATATATTCTGGCCCCGCATTCAGTGCACTCACCACATCGACCAACACTAATTGGCGATCAATACGACTAAAAAAGTGTTTATAAAAAGGCTCCACCAGCTCTTTGACATAACGTTTATAGCGACGTTCACACACTTTAAAATAACTGTTATCACTCGCGGCGGCTAACTGTACTTCGGTGTAATTACGACAGTTTAATAACGGCACAAAAGAGAGAATACTGACATCGTCTACACTACCTGGAATCAAAAATCGCCCTGGCTGAATTAAACTCAAACTTTTACCGTTGTATTTACACGCATGCAGGAATTGAATAAATCGCTTATTCAATTCCTGCAATGTTTCTTCATTCACTTCCGCCAAAGGATCAAGTTGTTGCAAATCATTGAGTAGTTTACCCAGCAAGCCCGCACGAGGTTCTTTTGTGTACTGTACGCTGCATTGTGCGCACCAGCGTGAGTAACTCATGTCCCGTAAAGGCAAATCTAAAAGCCATTCACCCGGATAATCTCGGATCTCTAAGTACAGTGAAAACTGCTCACTACCAAAAGGATTTAACTTACTGACCTTTTGCGCAAGTCTCAATTCCAATAAGCATCCGCTAAGATCTTTGGTTGAATCTGGCCATTGAGGCTCTGTACCCGTCATTCCTCTGTAAGATTCTTCATAAGGAAATGGCGCGAGCGCTTTATCATCTAATGGATGAATTTTAACATTCAATAAACGCCCAGTTAATGCAGGTGAAAATCCCGGCAGGCTCGATGTTGAATGTTGCTGTAATTGATTAATCAAGCTGGTAATAAAAGTCGACTTACCACTTTGACTGAGTCCAGTGATACCGATACAGAATCGCTTATCGATCAGTTTGTCTTTCACCCTATCGATACCCGACAAACCCTCGTCGGTTAAGTCTGTGACTTTTTTATAAGCACGTTTTAAAAAATGGCGGGCCTTACTTTCTTTCTCACTCATTGCAACTCATTAGCTTATGGTTTGTTATTTATCATGAAAAAATTTTTCTATCGTGCCCAAATTTTCTTGGACAAATTCTAAAAATGCTCGCATCGAAGGCGTCGGATGCTTTCCTTTTGGATACACAACACACCAAGATCGTTTTAACGGGAATCCATCTAACGGAATAATTTTTAATTGCCCCAATTGCAATTCAGGTAAAATACCCAATTTAGGCAAAACGGCGACCCCCAAACCTGCCAGCACACCGTGCTTCACCGCATCATTCGAACCCAATGTCATAATGGGTAAAATAGGCAAACGGTTTTGCTGAGCAAATAACTCTAACGCTAATCGGCTACCTGAACCAGACTCTCGGCTTAATAAACCAGCCTCTAGAAATGCTTGTATCGATACATCTTTTTGTTGATGAATAGGATGATCACGATTAGCCACGGCCACCAGTTCATTATCTAAAAAAGGCAACGACGCGAGCGGTTTCTCTTCAGGCACAATCCCCATAATCACTAAGTGATCTAGATTGTCGTTTAGGCGTTTGATGGCCTCGGCTCGATTAACCACCCTCACATTAACATTCAATGACGGATGTAAACGGCAGAAGTCTTTTAATAAATACGGCACCACATATTGCGCTGTATTAACCGCAACAATATTTAAGTCCCCCGCTACCTGACCTTTCATTGCGGCAAGATTCGATTGCAAAAAGCGCAACTCATCAAACATTACATGAATACTCTTAGCCAAACTTTCACCCGCAGCCGTACAATAAAGTTTACGCCCTACGTATTCGAATACCGGCACATCAATAGCCGCTTCTAGCTGCCTAATTTGACTGCTGACAGCAGGCTGAGTTAACCCCAACTGCTCGCCCGCTTTCGAATAACTCGCGGTTTGGTAGACACTCAAAAATACCTGAAGCTGTCTAAAGGTTAAACGGTTCACTAATTGTTGTACGGATAAAGGCATTGATTCTTACGCTAAGCATTATGTATAAGTAATAGTTTATACATAAGCATAATAATTTCAATTTTACTTTATACCTAGTACAACTATGATTTAGGACATATTAGGCAGACCCAGAGGATTATTCATTATGCTCAAAAAGATTCTAATCGCTAACCGCGGTGAAATTGCTGTTCGCATTATTCGCGCCTGTTCTGAAATGGGCATTACCTCAGTCGCTATCTATACCGAACCCGACCGCTACGGCCTGCATGTAAAACGCGCAGATGAATCGTATTCTTTAGGCGACGATCCAATCGCAGGCTATTTAAACCCGCGCGCAATCGTCAGTCTTGCCAAGCAAACGGGCTGTGATGCTATTCACCCTGGTTATGGTTTTTTATCTGAAAATGCCGACTTTGCTAAATTATGCGAAGAGCAAGGTATTCAATTTATTGGGCCAAAATCCAGCGTAATTAATAATATGGGTGACAAAACGCAAGCCCGTGACAGCATGCGCGCCGCAGGGGTTCCCATTACTCCAGGTTCAGATGGCAACCTTAAAGATTTAGCGGAAGCGTTAGAGTTGGCCGAAACCATTGGCTATCCTGTCATGTTGAAAGCCACATCAGGCGGAGGTGGCCGAGGTATTCGTCGCTGTGATTCAGCGGCCGAATTAACCACTCAATATCCGCGTGTCATCAGCGAAGCGACCAAGGCCTTTGGCAGTGCTGAAGTCTTTTTAGAAAAATGCATTGTTAACCCTAAGCACATTGAAGTTCAAATTTTGGGCGACTCGCATGGAAACGTGGTGCATTTATACGAACGCGATTGCTCAATTCAACGCCGTAATCAAAAATTGATTGAGATTGCACCCAGCCCACAATTAACACCCGAGCAGCGCAGCTACATTGGCGATTTGGCCGTAAAAGCAGCGCAAGCCGTGAGCTATGAAAATGCGGGCACTGTCGAATTTTTATTAACCGGTAATCAAGTGTATTTCATGGAAATGAATACCCGTGTGCAAGTCGAACATACCATTACCGAACAAATAACGGGGGTGGATATTGTGCGTGAGCAAATTCAAATTGCCTCCGGGATGCCTTTAACGTACCGACAAGAAGACATCCAATTCCGAGGCTTTGCATTACAGTTCCGAATTAATGCCGAAGACCCTAAAAATGATTTTCTCCCCAGCTTTGGTCGCATTAGCCACTACTACGCACCCGGTGGTCCAGGTGTTCGTGTCGATACCGCCATTTATACCGGTTATGAAATTCCGCCCTACTACGACTCTATGTGTTTAAAATTGGTGGTATGGGCTCTTAATTGGGACGACGTCATTCAACGCGGTAAGCGTGCACTTGATGATATGCGCTTACAAGGCATTACCACGACGACTGAATATTATAAGCAGATTCTAGATCATAAAGATTTTAAAGCTGCGGAATTTAATACCAGTTTTGTTCCCGATCATCCCGAGCTTTTAAAGTATTCCGAAAAAGCACGACCTGCAGAAATGGCCTTGGCGATTGCAACCGCCATCGCGGCACATACGGGTTGGTAACATTGAGTTTTTAAAAAGCGAACAGCGCTCATATAAAAAATTGAAAGGAAAATCGACATGAAAGCTACTGATAAAAAAGCCATTGAAGTCACCGAACTTGTTTTACGCGACGCACACCAATCATTAATTGCTACCCGCATGCGCACCGAAGACATGCTGCCTATTTGTTCAAAGCTCGACCAAATAGGTTACTGGTCACTCGAAGTTTGGGGCGGTGCTACCTTTGATGCGTGCGTGCGTTTTCTAAAAGAAGATCCATGGGAACGTTTACGTCAATTGCGTGAAGCATTACCCAATACCCGCTTGCAAATGTTATTACGTGGTCAGAACCTTTTAGGTTACCGCCATTACGCTGACGATGTGGTAAAAGCGTTTGTACAAAAATCAGCGGAAAACGGCATTGATGTATTTCGCATTTTTGATGCACTAAATGATGTTCGTAATTTAGAAACATCAATGAAGGCTGTGAAAAATGCGGGTAAACATGCCCAAGGGACGTTGTGCTATACCACTAGCCCAGTGCATACCCCTGAAAAATTTGTGCAGCAAGCCAAAGAACTTCGCGACATGGGTGCTGACTCTATTGTCATCAAAGACATGGCCGGTTTACTTACACCGTTTGCAACATTTGATTTAGTAAGCGCATTAAAATCTGAGATTGATTTACCCATTGTCATGCACAGCCATTCAACCGCAGGCTTAGCCCCATTGTGCCAACTGAAAGCCATTGAAGCAGGTGCTGATCGTATCGATACAGCGATTTCTGCCTTTGCCGGCGGAACCAGCCACCCAGCAACAGAATCACAAGTCGCTGCATTAAAAGATTCACAGTACGACACGGGTTTAGATTTAAATCTATTAAGCGAAGTCGCTGATTATTTCCGCGAAGTACGCAAAAAATACCATCAGTTTGAGAGTGAATTCACTCGTGAAGATGTATCGGTTCAGATTAATCAAGTGCCTGGCGGCATGATGTCTAATTTGGCTAATCAACTAAAGGAACAAAATGCTTTAGACCGTATTCGCGAAGTCTTTGCTGAAATTCCACGCGTACGAGAAGACCTAGGCTTTCCGCCCTTGGTTACTCCGTCTTCTCAAATTGTCGGAACACAAGCGGTTTATAACGTATTAGGTGGCGAGCGTTACAAAACGATCACCAACGAAGTAAAACGTTATTTACAAGGCGGTTATGGTGCAGCCCCAGCACCCGTTAATAAAGAACTGCAAAAACGAGCCATTGGCAATGAAACACTTATTGAAGGTCGTCCTGCTGATTTATTAACCCCAGAGATGGATAAAATAAAAGCCGAAATCAGTGACTTAGCGACCAGCGAAGAAGATATTTTAACTTACGCCATGTTCCCAGATCTTGGCCGTGAATATTTACAGCAACGAAAAGATGGCACTTTACAGCCAGAAAAATTACAGTCTGAGCAAGCAGTGTCATTGCAAAATTCAGCAAACCAAGAAGGCCGCCCCACCGAGTTTAAAATTGATGTCCATGGTGAGACTTATGAAGTTGCTATAACGGGGGTCGGTGATGCGGGCAGTGGCAAACGTAAAATGTATTTGTCATTAGATGGTGTGCCAGAAGAAACATTATTCGAGCCATTGAATTCTTATCAGGCCGAAGGAAGTAGCCAACGTAAAAAAGCTACGGAACCTGGTCATGTAACCGCCGCGATGCCGGGCAGTGTTGTCGACGTTTTAATAAAAGAAGGCGATGTAGTGACCGTTGGTCAAGGTATTTTAGTCACAGAAGCGATGAAAATGGAAAACGAAATACAAGCCATCATTGCAGGTAAAGTGGCCCATGTTTATGTGAAAAAAGGTGATCGCGTCACTCCCGGCGAAATTTTGGTTGAAATTGTAGAAGAGGAATAACCCATGCCCGATATCGTCGTCATGTTTTTTGTTTTGGGGTTAGTTGCAGGTTTATTAAAGTCTGATTTAAAAATCCCCAAAGCGGCTTACGATACTCTCAGCCTCTTACTGATGTTAACCATTGGTTTAAAAGGAGGAATGGCTTTATACGGCTCATTAGAATGGCGATTAGCGTTTGAGCTGCTCGCCATTGCCTCTTTGGGTGCATTTATCCCATTGATTGTCATTCCAGTATTGTTAAAAGTTGCTAAAGCCGATCATGCCAATGCCGCCAGTTTGGCAGCCCACTACGGATCAGTCAGCGCAGGCACATTCGCAGTGGCCCTGGCTTATGTTGATACAATGAACTTGCCTGTCGACCCAGAGGTCACGTTATATTTGGTCATGCTCGAATTGCCAGCCATATTGGTTGCACTGGCTTATTATCGCCGACACAGTGGTCATACTGGAGCAGCATCTGATGAAAAGAAAAGTGAGTTGTGGCGAGAAACATTCACCAACCGAGGTGTTGTTTTATTAGTTGGAGGGGTGATTATTGGTTTTATGTACGGTCCCAATGAAGGTGCAGCCGTCACCGAACTGTTCACCCATGCTTTTAAAGCCGTACTTGCGTTATTTTTATTAGAAATGGGGCTAACCGCTGCTGAAACTTTATCGCCTATTCCGTGGAAGAAATGGCGCTTACTCACGTTCGCGTTGGTTGCCCCTTTCTGTTTATCGTTTGTCGGTTTAGGCGCGGGAATCGCCCTGGGCTTATCTACCGGTTCAATCGTTGTCTTAGCCACACTGACCGCCAGTGCCTCTTATATTGCTGCGCCAGCAGCGATTAAAACAGCGATCCCTCAAGCGGATATAGGATTAGCGATGCTAATGTCGCTAGGAATCACCTTCCCGTTTAATGCCATTATAGGCATTCCACTCTACCACCAAATGGTGACTTATTTTTCTTAGGCTACGGTAATCATTCAGTAAAAAATGACGTTTGTTTAATAGGACTATTAAGCAAAGAAAAAGCCAGCTGAAACATCAGCTGGCGGTTTAAAAGAGCACTCATTATCAGCGATAACATCTTGATTTATAACAACTTGTTTTACATTCCTTATTTCTTACTAATTGTTTGAATTCTATTTTTTGGCCTTTTACTGCCCACCTTATAGTAACTATAAAAAATCCAAATACATTCAATAAAACCTATATATTTCAATAACTTACACTAATAATTCGATATTGATATTATTCTTATTTTGTTTCTCAATATTGTGCTCTTCTCTGAACGAATGTATAAAACGCTCGTTTTAATGTAATCAGTGGATTTAATCAGCCAAAAGCTGCCACTGAATAGGCGCTGATCGGTGCCGCTTGGATTCAGATTTTTACCTACAGGCGAAATCTATATGACGACGAAAGAAATCGATGTGCTACTCGTGGGTGGCGGTGTTATGAGCGCCACTCTTGGCACGCTATTAAACAAACTAGACCCTACCCTGCAGTTGACCATGGTGGAACGTTTAGACCTTGTGGCTCATGAGAGCACCGATGGCTGGAATAACGCAGGCACAGGCCATGCTGGTTACTGTGAGCTGAACTATACCCCTCGCAATGCTGACGGTGATGTAGAAGTCGAGCGCGCCTTAGCGATCAATGCAAATTTTGAGATGTCTCTGCAGCTGTGGAGTGCATTAATTGATAGTGGTGATTTACCCGCGCCAGAAAACTTTATCAATACCACGCCTCACATCAGCTTTGTTTGGGGTGAAGACAACGTTGATTTTTTGCGTAAGCGCTGGGAAAAACTATCAGCCCATCACTTATTCCAAGGTATGGAATACAGTGAAGATCACGCAGTACTCCGTCAATGGATGCCTTTGGTCATGGAAGGTCGTGACGCTGATGACAAGATTGCCGCGACGCGTATTGCCCATGGTAGTGATGTCGACTTTGGCTCTTTAACTCGTAACCTAGTGTCATCGCTAGAAAACAGTGACCAATTTGAACTGCTATTAAGTCACGAAGTCTCTGAGCTGAAGAAACGCAGCGATGGGCGTTGGAACGTTAATTTAAAAAACCGAATCACTGGCAAAAGCAAAACCATTAATGCGGGCTTTGTATTTTTAGGCGCCGGTGGTGGTGCATTGCCACTGCTGCAAAAATCAGATATTACCGAAAGCCAAGGCTACGGCGGCTTCCCTGTTTCGGGCCAATGGTTAGTCTGCCAAGACGAAGAAACCATTAAGCAACATCATGCCAAGGTGTATGGCAAAGCCGCCATTGGCGCGCCACCGATGTCAGTGCCGCATTTGGATACACGCATCATTAACGGCAAACCTGCTTTATTGTTTGGCCCATTTGCAGGGTTCACCACTAAGTTTTTAAAAGCCGGCTCTAAATTAGATTTATTCAAATCACTGCGCGGCAATAATTTACTCCCCATGATGAATGTGGGCGTGAAGAATATGGATTTAACCAAATATTTAATTAGCGAAGTGATGCAGTCTCATGAAGACCGTATGAATTCATTACGTGAATATTTTCCTCAGGCCATTTCAGAGAACTGGACCTTAGCGGACGCCGGACAACGCGTACAGATCATCAAAAAAGATGGCGCTAATGGCGGCAAGTTAGAATTTGGTACCGAGTTAGTCGCGGCAAAAGATGGCACATTAGCGGCTTTACTCGGCGCTTCACCCGGCGCCTCCGTTGCAGCACAAGCGATGATTGAAGTGATTGAACGCTGCATGGCTGAACGTCTCAACTCAGGTTCTCAAAGTGCAGATTGGCAAGTCCGCTTAAAAGAGTGGATTCCTTCTTATGGCGAATCTCTGATTGAAAATGGCGAGTTACTTAATCGTACCCGTGAAAAAACATTACGTACTCTTGGTTTAGCCAAGGCATAACGAGCTACGACTACATCGATACAAATGCTATCGATGTAGTGATTACAAATATCCACATTAATTATAAAATACAGTCTAGGAGTGTTAGCTATGTTAATCGGAATACCTAAGGAAATTTATCCTGGGGAAAACCGCGTCGCAATAATTCCATCGGGTATCGATGCGTTATTGTCAGCGGGTTTCGACGTCGTTGTTCAAGAAGGTGCCGGTGATAACTCGCACTACAGCGATGATGACTACCGTAACTGCGGTGCCTGTATTGCTCCAAATGCACAATCTTTATATGACCAAGCAGACATCGTATTAAAAGTACGCCAACCGCTTGATGAAGAAGTATCGCTACTAAAAGAAAATAGCACGCTAGTCTGCATGCTAGATGCTTGGTTTAACTTACCCCTTATTAAGCAACTAGCACAGCGCAACGTACGCTCATTTGCGTTGGAATTTATTCCTCGTACGACACGAGCTCAAAGCATGGACGTATTAAGTTCCATGGGCGCGATCAGCGGCTACCGTTCTGTATTATCGGGTGCGATGGAATTACCACAATACTTCCCTATGTTGATGACGGCGGCGGGAACTATTCACCCCGCTAAAGTATTCATCGTCGGTGCAGGTGTTGCCGGTCTGATGGCTATTTCTACTGCACGTCGTTTAGGGGCTGTGGTTGAAGCTTATGATACGCGCGCGGAAGTACGCGAGCAGGTTGAATCGTTAGGCGCTAAGTTTGTTGAGTTTGATTTACCGCAAGAAGAAGGCGGCGCGGCAGGCGGTTACGCATCTGAAAAATCAGAAGAGTTTTATACCAAACAGCGTGAACAAATGCAGGCGAAGGTGGCTCAATCTGATTTAGTCATCACCACCGCTGCTATTCCTGGAAAAATGTCTCCACGTTTAATCACCAAAGACATGCTGCATTATATGAAAAAAGGGTCGGTTATTGTCGATCTTGCAGCTGAGCGTGGCGGTAATGTTGAAGGCACAATTGCTGGCCATAAAGCCTATGTTGATGGCGTTACTATTATTGGCTATACCGATCATCCTGGTCGTGTGCCCGTACACGCTTCACAGCTGTTGACCAAAAACATCACGACCTTCTTGTTGAATATGGCAGGCGAAGGCCAGCTAAATATCGATATGGAAGACGACATTGTCGCTGCGACATTAATAACCGAAGCCGGTGAAATTAAACACGAAGGCTTAAAAGCTCAAGCCGAGAAGGAATAAAAATTATGGAAATGTTTATCATGTCCTTAACCATTTTTGTACTCGCGATTTTCGTTGGTGTAGAAGTGATTAACAAAGTTCCACCGACATTACATACCCCACTCATGAGTGGCACGAATGCCATCTCTGGCATTGTTGTGGTCGGCGCCATTTTAAGTTCTGGCGGTTCTGACCACACAACGGTTCTATCAACGGTACTTGGCGTTATTGCCATAGCACTTGCAACCATCAATATTGTGGCGGGTTACATGGTAACCGACCGCATGTTGAACATGTTTAAAAGAAAATAAGGTAACAGACTAATGGACGTATTAATTAATCTAGGTTACCTAGTAGCCGCAGTATTATTTATCCTAGGCGTAAAAGGGTTAACTTCTCCGAAAACAGCAGTACGTGGCAATAGAATGTCTGCTTCTGCTATGTTGATTGCTGTTATTGCTGCCTTACTAGACAGTAATGTAATCACTTATGAATACATTCTTTTAGGTGTATTGATTGGTGGCGCTATCGGTGCTTTCATCGCTAAAAAAGTCGCCATGACCGACATGCCAGAAATGGTAGCAACCCTAAACGGTATTGGTGGTGGTGCTTCTTTATTAGTGGCAGCGGCGAACTATTTAGAAAGCCAGAAGCTTGCTGAAATGGGCAAGTTTGCAGTGACCTATGATTGGTCTGTTGCCGTTATTCTTTCTATTTTAATCGGTGCAGTAACCCTAACAGGGTCTTTCGTTGCCGTGGGTAAATTGAAAGGTAAGATCGGCGATTCAAATAAAGTAAAACTGTACAAAGCCATTGTTAAAATATGCTTCTTAACCTTGATTGCTGGCGCAGTATATTTCTCTGCTTACAGCCAACTAAATTCTGATTTGTTGATTCTTGGTTTGATCCTTGTATGTTTGATTTTAGGTGTGTGCTTGGTAATGCCAATTGGTGGCGCTGATATGCCTGTTGTTGTTTCTCTTTTGAACTCTTACTCTGGTTTAGCCGGCGCTGCTGCTGGTTTTGTACTAGGCAACAACGGTCTGATTATTGTTGGCTCTTTGGTCGGTGCTTCCGGCATTATCTTAACCAGCATCATGTGTAAAGCAATGAACCGCTCTCTAACCAATGTATTATTTGGGGGTTCTATGTCCACTCAAAGCGGCGTGACTAAATCTGAAAATGATGCATTTTACGAAGGCAAAGTTAAGTTCTCGAACGCTGATGAACTGGCCATGCTTTTAGACAGTGCGCAGAAAGTTGTTTTTGTTCCAGGTTATGGTTTGGCGGTAGCACAAGCGCAGCACGCGACTCGTGAACTGGCGAATATGCTTGAAAAGAACGGCACTGAAGTTAAATACGCGATTCACCCAGTAGCCGGTCGTATGCCTGGCCACATGAACGTATTACTTGCTGAAGCAGAAGTACCATACGATCAGTTGGTTGACATGGATACCATTAACCCCGAGTTCTCTCAGACGGATGTTGCCATCGTATTGGGTGCTAACGACGTTGTTAACCCAGGTGCTGCACAAGATCCTAACTCGCCAATTTTTGGCATGCCGATTCTTAACGTACACAACGCAAAAACGGTTGTTGTAGTTAAGCGTGGTTTGTCTCCAGGTTTTGCTGGAATTCCAAACGAGTTATTTATTCGTGATAACGCGTTAATGGTCACTGGCGATGCGAAGAAAGTATTGCAAGATACGATTGGTGCGTTGAAAGATCTTTAAGTAAAGGCGCCTGATTTTTTATAAATCACGCGCAATAAAAAACCCCGAGTTCTGAAATAAGAATGCGGGGTTTTTTTATGCTTAACGAAAACAATAAAGCACGGCGCAAGGACTACACAATACCCTGAGCGATCACTTCACCCAACTGCCATAAACGCCATTCACCGGGCTCATAAACCTCCCACGCTTCATCCGACGTCAGTGGTTGCGTTGCGATAATACTGACGACATCGTTATGGGTCGTTTCTGCTGAGAAATCAATCGTCACATCAGCGTCGGTTAAACAAGCAGGACCAAACGGTGCACGACGCGTAATACACGCCAATTTAGTACTGCAAAACGTAAATAACCAATCACCATTACTTAACAAGCAATTAAAGACGCCCTGCTCATTATAATCTTTTGCCAGCACCACAAGGCAATCTGCCAGCTGGTTTAACATCGCATCGCGGGGAAGATTTTGACGAACTTGATTCATTAAATCACAAAAAATATTTTCGCTGTCCGTATCACCAATCGGCTCATACATTCCCACGCGGCTGACAAAATCATTGATCTGCCCATTGTGAGCAAAGACCCAGTTGCGCCCCCATAACTCACGAATAAAAGGATGGGTATTGGCAAGGCAAACCTCTCCAACATTGGCTTGGCGAATGTGACATAGCGCAGTTTTACTTTTTATCGGATGACGCTGCACCATATCGGCAATTTTTGAATCTGCGCTGGGGCTGGATTCATGAAAACTGCGTATGCCCTTCCCTTCATAAAAAGCGACACCCCAGCCATCACTGTGCGGGCCGGTATTACCTCCACGTTGAGTTAAACCCGTGAAGCTAAAACATAAATCGGTGGGGGTATTGGCACTCATGCCAAGTAATTCACACATGATGGATCCTAATAATTAAATAAGCGACCGCTAAAGACAGGGCTTTTGTTTAAAATAGGGCTTGCGCCAAAGACAATTAGAACTGTGGGTCAGCAGAAAATTGTTGCATCGCATAAGCCACACGTTCAGAAGCTTTTGGGTATTGAGCAGGAATAGCAATTGGAATAGCTTCAATATTTTGCAAACGAGGAAGTAAGCCTGCGCCATTCGCTATTTGTATAGCCAACCCCGGGCGCGCATTAAGTTCTAATACCATCGGGCCTTCTTCTTTGTCTAATACCATGTCTGTGCCCATGTAGCCCAAACCCGTCATTTCCCAAGCACTTGAGGCCAAGATGAGTAAGTTCTCCCAATTAGGAACCACTAAATCATTCAGTGTTTTGCCTGTATCGGGATGATGCGTAACAGGATGGTCAAATTGAACCGCTCTCACTGCTCGACCTGTTCCCATATCCAACCCCACTCCAACAGCACCTTGATGCAAGTTGGCTTTTCCATCGGATGCTGACGTTGAACATCGCATCATCGCCATCACGGGATAGCCTTTAAATACGATCACTCGAATGTCTGGCACCCCCTCATAACTAAATCCATCAAAAGCGACATCATCAAATTTGATCAGGTTTTCAACCACGGCCACATCGTTCTTGCCGCCCAGAGAAAACAAACCCGCTAATGCATTACTGATGTGACGCTCTACGCCTTCTTCATTAATGACTTGTCCAGAAGGCTTAATATACTCACCATTGGCATGAGAAATAACGACCAAGATACCTTTACCACCGGAACCTCGAGCGGGCTTAATCACAAAACCTGGCCAGTGTTTCACCATCTCATGAATGCGCTTAACTTCAGCTTGCTGAGCGATTACACCGATCAACTTAGGCACTGTGGCTCCATGTGCTTGAGCAATGATCTTTGTTTTGAGCTTATCGTCGACCAAGGGGTATTTCGAACGGTCGTTATAGCGCCCAATATAAGCGCCATTACGTTTATTCATTCCCATCACACCTTTGGCGTGCAGTTTTTTGGGAGAAGCAAATATCGAGAATACAGAAAACATAGCTTAGTTTTCCGCAAGTGATTTAAATCTTTTTAGCTCTAACAAGCGATAGCCTGTGTAGTTACCTAATAATAGGATAGCCGCTAAAACGATGAACTGAGAGCCAATAAAATTGAAGGTCGCATGCTGAACATAAGGATTGGTCATGGCTAAATAAATCAAAACTGCGGTAAACAATGAACCACCGCCTTGCATAAAGACTTCTTTTGCCCCTTCTTCTTCCCATAGAATCGACATACGCTCAATCGTCCACGACAAGATGATCATAGGAAAGAAGGTAATGGTTAACCCTTGAGTTAAACCGATATTGAACGACACAATGGTAAAGACCGATATTATTAAAATAACCGAGATTATTACCGCCGATATTCGCGATACCAAGAGTAAATTGAGCTTAGATAAATACCCGCGAATCACCAATCCCGTTCCTACGATCAACAAAAAACCAATAATACCCGGCAGTAATTGCGTTTGCACAAAAGCGACTGCAATCAATACTGGCATAAAAGTGCCCGAAGTTTTCAAACCGATGAGTACACGCAAAAACACCACAATTAATGCCCCAATAGGAATTAACATAATGGTTTTAAACATCGCCTGTTCTTCTAATGGCAAACTGTGAATTGAGAAGTTTAATAAATGGTCGGCGATCGCTTTTTTCTTCGTTGCCGTTGTGGGTGTAATGTCTTGAGAAATCATTGAGTAAAATACCTTACTGCTCTTACCCCCAATTACATCCAGTAATGATACATTTGATTCATCCCAAATAAGAACATTCCTCTGCACCCGCTGCTCATTACTCTCAGGATTAAATAACTGCCACGCTTTACCGTCCCATACTTCGATCATTGGAATAATAGATTGACGACGACGTCCGTCTTCAAGCTCCACAACACCGACTGTTTTATTATAAATATTAGATATTGCGAGTAACTTAGAAATGGCTTCTACTTTACTAAAATCATATAGCATTAAGGATGCGTTTTGGTTATCCAGATCGTTCAGCTGCTTAATGAGTTCTCGTGCAAATGTCACATTATCGGCTGAGCGTGCGCTGGCCTGAGCAATAATTGCTTCCACCGCCGCTTGCTGTGGAGCGCTGAATGTGGGGGCAATTAAATCGCTTTTAACAGGTGGAATAGTAGAAACTTTGGCTTGTGGATCAATCAAAAACTGGGTTTTATAATAAATCGTTTGTGCGCCCTTCGCTTGACGAATAGACCATTCTGCACGGCGGCCCGTATCGGTATTAATATATGATAGACCGTAACCTGAAGAAGATGCACTGTCATCCACCAAGGTAAATCCTGCTTGTGTGTGAGGTACGGCAAAAGAAACTTTAGCGGGGCCTCCCGAAGCAATAAACTCAATACGCGCTTCAATATCCCAAACTTGTCTTGATTCACCCGGAGTCCATGGCACACCATAATCCTGATGACGCATAATACTTAACGTAATCCCGACGATGACAAGCATGGAGATAAGAAAATAAAATGGCACTCTAGACGTCATAACGTTCCCTTAGATCAATCTAAGTTAATTTTTTATATTGTTTTTTTAAGGTTTTTTAGGTGCTTTTGACTCGATAAAATCTCGACTCACATCCACGAGTGCAACATCTTGGATAAATTCTCGTCCCAATAAAATGGGGTAATCCATCTGCGTTCGATCGGTAAGCGTGAACTGTGCTTTCTCATGAATTCTACCAATTTTTACCCACAGCTCAACAACCGAACGCCGTTCTAATTCATCAGCACTGGATTGACGAATTTTCACATGCCGAGCAATCGGAGCCTCTACCCACTTACGGTTTTCAGGGGCTGTCTCTTCATCTGACACATGGAATTTAACCCATTTTTTGCCATCACGCTCAAATTTTTGTATATCAATCGCATTAATTGAAGATGTTGTGGCCCCAGTATCAACCCGAGCAACAAAAGCACTCTTTACAACATCAATATAAACTTTTTCTAATGACCCTAATGTGACCATGCCTGTGCGAGCTTGCGGTTCAAGATCGGCCACAACAACATTCGAAGATGCCTTTGGATTGGGTTTCATATTGGTCAGCGTTTTAACCGAAGCACCATCCACATGACTCTTTTTGAGTAATGCCACGTCTCTACTGAGCTGGACCATTTTAGATTCTAAGCCATCGATATAATTAGTTTGCTTACTTAAGTTGGCGTCTAATCCTTCAAGTCGACGGGTAATATTCTGTTCACTGTTATTCACCGCCTCAAGAGTCTTATTTAAAGATTTCTCTGGGCTCATGAAGGCACAGCCAGAAAGAAAGACCAATACAGCAATAATTATTGTATTTTTAAACATGTTAACGACGATAACCTTAGTAAATAATGACGGTATAAATTTAGATGAATCTCGATATCGTACTGAGATTCGTTGTCATAAAGACGGCTATCTTAAGGGATTTCTATTCTGGAGGGAACTGCACAGTAGCCATCTCTGACGTAACGGAGCAACAACAGCCTAATCTCCCTCATAATCGTGGTGCAATAAAAAAGGCCTGACTTTAATATTTATCAAAGCCAAGCCTTTAAACGGAATGCAGATGTTACGCCTTCGGTTCTATCTTATAAAAGAGACTGAATAAAACAGGGACCGCAATCATGGTTAAAACCGTGGCAAAGGTTAAGCCACCCATAATAGTCACCGCCATATCCGCGAAGAAAGCGTCTGTTAACAAAGGCGCCATGCCCAAGATCGTTGTTATCGCCGCTAAAGAGACCGGACGTAAACGACTTAAGCTCGCTTCCACAATCGCTTCAAACTTATCCATGCCAGTTTCAATTTGAATATCTATTTCTTCAAGCAAGACGATCGCATTCTTAATTAACATACCAAACAAGCTTAAAAAGCCCAGCAAAGACATGAAACCAAAAGGTAAGTCGGCAATTAAGAGGCCTGCAACTACACCACAGACAGCCATAGGAACAATAAGCCAAATAATTAACGGCTCACGTACCGTACCGAATAAGAAAATGGTAATTAAGATCATCACCAAGAAGCCTAACGGCAATCCTCCGCCCAATGCCTTTTGTGCCTTAGCAGCACTTTCAAATTCGCCGCCCCACTCAATTCGGTAGCCATCAGGTAATTCAATCGCTTCGATTTGTGGTCGAAGACGACTTAACGCCGACCCTGCCGTATCATTATTGCCCGGCTCAGCATACACACTGATTGTACGAATTCGATCTCGACGATAAATCAATGCCCCTTCTGATTCTATTTGCATTTTAGGACTGATCTGGCGCACCGGCACATAACTACGTTGGTACTGACTCCAGACCAGCGCATCCTGCAACTGCTTTAACTCATCCGTTTCTTCCGCTGTTTCATGAGGGGTTTTGGCTTTCGCAATAATATCGTAGCTATAATCCCCATCACGTAACTTGCCAAGTTTCAGCCCATTGCTTGAAAACTGAACCGCATCAGAGAAATCAGCCCGCGTGACACCCGCAACACCTGCAGCATATTCATCATATTGAGGAACAAGAATCAGCTCTTTTTGACGCCAGTTATGACGAATATCTTTAACCTGCCCGTCTTGCTCAAAGAGGGCCTCTGCTTCTTCCGCTAATTTGCGTAAAACCGTTTGGTCAGGGCCAATAAAGCGTGCTTCTAATTTAGCGCCAACACCTGGACCAAAAATAACTCGAGTATTATAAATTCGCGCATCAGGATCATTTTCTTGCAACTGAAGAGTCAATTTATCAATCAGCTCAGGAATTTGATCTCGTTCTTTGGTGCGAATAATCATCACTCCATAGCTCTCATTCGATTGCTCTGGAGAATACGTTAGCGTGTAACGCGTTGCCCCTTTACCCACAAACGTAGTGACGGCTTCTACCTCTTCGTAACTTTGAGCAAATGCCTCGGCTTTCTTCATGTACTCTGCGGTCTCACGAATATCACGAGATTGAGGGCCCCAATAATTCACGTAATAAATAGGAGTATTCGAGGCCGGGAAAAAGCCTTGTTTCACTAGGCCAAAACTCATGTAACTAACAACTGTTACCGCCACTAATATAAAAACCGTTTTTCCGCGATTACGTAATGCGGTTAATAAAAACCGTTTGTATAGATTATGTAGAGAGCTATTAAAGCTTTCATCATTGCCTTTCTTTCCAACCTTAAAGAAATAAGAACCAAATAATGGCGCAACCGTAATGGCCAATACCCAAGACAAAAAGAGCGATATTAAAATAACCGCAAACAATGAAAATAGAAATTCTCCGGTCGCATCACTTGATAAGCCAACACCAGAAAATGCTGCAATACCAATCGCCGTCGCGCCTAATAGTGGCCACTGAGTTTGCTTTACAACATAGCTAGACGCGTCTAAAGCGTTATAGCCTTTTTGCATACGCAGCATCATGCCCTCTGCGACTACAATCGCATTATCCACGAGCATCCCCATCGCAATAACCAAAGCACCTAAAGAAATGCGCTGTAGGTTGAGCCCATAAAGCCACATAACTAAAATAGTGCCCAGAACAGTCAGTAACAAAACAGAGCCTACGACGATGCCGGCACGCCAGCCCATAAAAATACAGAGAGTCGCAATCACCACTGCGACTGACAGGATTAAATTGGTAATAAAACCACCAACCGCCTCGTCAACCACTTGTGCTTGATCATAAATTGGTTGCAGAATAATACCTGCGGGTAGATCGGCTAATATTTGGTCCATACGTTCACGAACGGCAATACCCACATCCACCACATTGGCTTCGATGTTCGCCGCGACTGCGAGAGTAATTGCAGATTGGCCATTATGACTGATCAAAACATCAGGAATATCCACGACATCAAACGTTACTTCTGCAATGTCTTTAATGCGAATTTGACTGGTTGAGCCCGGTAAGCCCAGAGTAATGCTTTCAATGGCATCTACATGAGATTCCACTCCACCAACAGGAATACGAATACGCTGGCCATCAATGTGTAAACGACCGCTACTATAAGGGCGTAAACTAAATGCCAATGCACTCTTCACATCGGGTAAAGAAATACCTAAATTTGCTAACTGTGATGTGTCGATATGAATCGTGATTTGCTGCTTCAAAACACCTTCAACAGATACCTTAGTCACATTGGGAACCGTCAATAAATCGCGGCGAATAACCCGTGAGAATTCACGTAATTGATACGGCGTAAAATCAGGTGCCGTAAGCGCATAATATAATCCATACACATCACCAAAATCATCAGCAACACGAATAGATTGAACCCCCGTCGGCAATGCATTTTGTGCATCCCGCATACGTTTGCGCAATTCATCCCAAATTTGGGGCAGCTCGTTACCATCAAACGTTGGTTTCATTTCAACGGTAATTTCAGAAACCCCTGGCTTTGACACCGAGCGAACTTTATCGATTTGAGACATTTGCTGAATTGCCGTCTCAAGCGGTTCAGTAACTTCTTGCTCTACCTGCTCAGCACTGGCCCCAGGGTAAGCAGTAACCACCATCGCCTGCTTAATAGTAAAGGACGGATCTTCTAAACGACCAATGTCTGCTAAACCCAATAAGCCACCGATTAAACAAATGACGACTAATAACCAAGTATTTACCGGCGTACGAATAGACGCTTTTGCAATATCCATAATCAGCGCCCCTTATTGCATATCAAAAGGGCGAACAAGCAACCCTTCTTTCATTTGTGTGACGCCTGCAGATACCACTCTCTGCCCATTTTCTATACCTGATAAAACAGCTACCCAGCCATTAACCATCGATCCAACCTTTACTACTTGATTATGAATTCGCTGTGTTTCAGGATCATAAACCCAAACAGACATGGAGTTATCAGTCCCGGTTACCAAAGCATTTACAGGAACCCCAAGCACCTTCGGCATCATTGCATCGCTGCCTTTGAGTGTCACAGTCGCGTGAAGCCCAGGCGTAATCAGTATTTCTTTCAAGGCGTCCATTGCATAAACGACTTCATACGTTTGACTAACAGGGTCTGGCTCTGTTGAATATTCAACGTACTCAATATCAAAATCTTTATCGATTGCACCATCAATGTAGGCTGAAGCTTTAGCAACTTGTGAACGACTGTATTGATTAACAATACGCTCAGGAATATCAAACTTAAAATGAATACGAGATAAATCTTGTAAGCGGGCAATCGCTGTTCCGGGCTTTATAAAACCTTCATTTTCAATTAATCGTTTCGAAACCATAGCGTTAAACGGAGCTTTTAAAACACTGTATTCTAGGTTAGCTTTGGCATTTTCAAGCTCAATTTCAGCCAGTTCAAAATCTACTTGCGCATTATCCACAGACTTCTCAGAACCAATGCCTCTTATCGCAATCGTTTTTACGCGCTTCAGCTCTAAACGTGCTTGTTGTAATCTCACGTCAGCCATGCGGACTGCACGCTCAAACGGTTCTGGGTCTAATCGAGCAATCACACGGCCTTTTTTGATGGTCTTACCTTCTGGTAAATTCACAGAATGTAGGCGGCCGCTTACACGAAATGCCAAATCAACCGTCGTCTTTGCCATCACCTTGGCCGGAAACGTAAATTCATGCTCAGTCGTCGCATTTGTCACTTCACTCAACTGCACGACAACCGGTTTTTCTTGCACTTGTTGTACTTCACTATTATCACCACAACCGACCAACGCCGCCGTTATGATCAATAAGGCGAATAAAGAACGCTTATATCCCATGTAATCATCTCCAGATGAATTATTTTAAGCATAGTCGTGACTCATGCTAAGAAGTTACTTATATATTTGGTTTATACTTGTAGCACATTGACAGATTTACATATAGTGTTAATCTGTAAACCTAGGTGGTCGTAAATGGAATACACCTATCTATATTTGAAACAATGACTTATTTTAGGTAAAATATTGATCACTAATACAGAAGAAAAGGTGCTAATTGGAGCCAGGCAATGTTTCTTTAGGCATGGTTACAAAGCCAGCAACATGACGCTTATTAGTGAATATGCAGGATATTCTCGCGCCACTATCCACAAATACTTTAAGAATAAAGATGATGCATTCTGCCAAGTCATTCATCAATTTCAGCAACAAGCGAACGATGCCTGCCAACCTATACTTGCCCAAAATATTGAATGCTGGGAAAGCATCAATCTGGTGATGCAAGCTTGGTTAAAGCCTACGTTTGACGAAGTCAATGATCAACATATTCTTAATGATCTTAAATACCATGCACAACACATCGCTAAAGATACGTTTGAGCAGGCAAGACAAGATGTTGAAGACATATTTTGCACGCTACTAGAAACCGCTGAGCAACAAGGCAACCTTTCCCTGGACAACCTACCCATTAATGCACGTAAGCTATCAAGGTTATTACTGGCAAGTTTAGATGGATTAAGAGGCCACTTAGAAAAACAAAATTTAGAACAAGCCAGTAACGATATATTGCGTATTTTTCAATTAGCTTGTCGCTAGCGCTAATCTATTTTAATCAATGCAAAAAAGCGTTAATACTCACTGTGTCATGATAGTTGCCCTCGTATTATTCAAATACCCATCTTTTAGTAAGTCATTGCTTAGCAACTAAGCATTACTTTGTTATAATCGCATCCTACAAACACTGATGCAGAAATCAGTGTCTTTTAACCAACTTAATCTTATTCATCCCGATTAAGTGTCTGATACGGACTTTCCAAATGACAGATTCAAACTCTCCTGCCGACAGTAACAATTATCCAACGAGCACACTTACCACTAGCACGCCTTTAGTCGGTAAATACGCCACTTTAGAAGTTGGCGAACTTTTGCCTATGGGTGCGTTATTAATTGCAGGAGAATTTGGCAATATTTTATTGCCTAATAAACAAGTACCCGATAATTGCAAAGTCGGTGATATCGTTAAGGTATTTATCTACCTTGATTCTGAAGATCGAGTGATTGCGACATGCCAACGTCCTCGCGCAACAGTGGGTCAAGTTGCTAATATTGAAGTCGCCGATGTCAACGAAATGGGCGCTTTCTTAGATTGGGGCTTAGTCAAAGATTTATTCTTACCCTTCGCAGAGCAAAAGACGCGCTTAGAAGCTGGCCAAAACTGCATTGTGTATGTGTACATGGATAATACCGATCGTATTATTGCTACGACTCGTTTAAATCGTTTTATCAAAGATGAGGTCGCTGTTATTTACGACCATTATAATCCAGGTGATAAAGTTCGTATTCTAATCGCCGCTCGTACTGAGCTGGGTTATAAAGCCGTTGTTGATAATAAATATTGGGGCTTGATTCACCATACCGATATTCGTCAACCGATTCGCGTTGGCCAAAAAGTCGATGCCTATATTCGTAAGCAACGTGATGATAAACGTTTGGATTTAAGCTTGCAGCCTATTGGTTATCAGAAAGTGGGCGGTTTATCTGAGCAAATTATGCAGAAAGTTGAGGAAGGTGATGGCTTTCTTGCGTTAAGCGATAAAAGCCCAGCTGAGCTGATTGAAATGCATTTTGGGGTAAGCAAACGTGCCTTTAAGATGGCGATTGGCAAACTTTATAAAGACCGTAAAATCACCATTGAAAGTAAAGGTATTCGCGCTATTTAATGGCGACGCCGTTACCCCTTTTGTCAAAGGGGTAACGGCAATTGATTCTGTTAAATGGTTTAATTAATATGCCGCTATTATTTTTCTCATCTTCTCAAAAGTATGCATCACTACAAAAGGCGCAACATTAGAGTTATAGGCTAATAACGTCTTATCTATGTATCCCCACTTATTGGCTAATGGCTTGTATTTTATATCCAGCGCTGCCAGCTCCTTCATCTCGGCACTCACCGTTTGTATTTGCTGCTCTAGTGGTGTGCCCTTAGAACTGATGCCATAACCACCCAAAGTCGAATTTGCAAATGCCATGTAGCGACTGAGTATAGTTTCCATTTTCACCTGTAAACGACTGATATTTTTAGCATCAGAATTAGATTGCATAGACGCCCTTTCGTCAGAAACTAAGGCTGCTTCATACACGTTAATTATTTGACTTAACTCACCCTGTAAAATACTCCAGCCCGCTTCAAGATTCACATCAAATTGATAGCCCTGACTTGAATCAAGATAGTCAGATATTTGCTGCCACTTAAGTGTTAATTCTGAATGAGGAATCATGAGTTGTGCTAAAGCTTGATCGCCTTTAATTTTGGCTTGCTGAAGACGCAGTTGATTGCGCTTATCACCTTCAAAATATATAAATGACGAAAAAGAAGAGACGAGTTGTAAGCTGGAAATTTTAAACTGAGTAAAACTATCAACATCTGATTCGGCGCGAACGGCCAAAGAAAAGAATAGAAGACTAATACATAAAGCTTTTTTTATAATGTGTTCCACAAGAATCCTTCTGCATACTTATTGTAAATATTAAGTATGCAGAAAAATTTTGTTCAATACAATCTAACGTTTTTTAGCGCGCTGTTTACGTGCTTTTTCTTTCTTAATAGCACGAATGTTTTGCGTGCGCGCCATCTTCTTCTCACTAATGCGGTGAAGCGAAGGCCCATCTTTCTTTTCTGCGAAAGGATTTTCAGCGCTTTTGAAGTTCATTCGAATCGGCGTACCGTGAATATTCAATACACGACGATAGGTATTCGCTAAGTAACGCTTATACGCTTCCGTTAACTTATCTGTTTGCGTACCGTGAACAACCAATATAGGTGGATTAGAACCCCCTTGGTGTGCATAGCGCAATTTAACACGACGACCGTTAACCATCGGCGGCTGGTGATTTTTCACCATGTCTTCTAGCAAGCGCGTTAGCTGGCTAGTCGACCATTTTGCCATGGCAGACTCATACGCCTTATCAACAGACTGATACAAGTTACCTACGTTACTGCCATGCAAAGCAGAGATGAAATGGATATCAGCGTAAGTAATAAATTCTAAACGACGATCCAATTCATTTTTAACGCTTTCACGTTCTTCTGCGGTCATGCCATCCCATTTATTAATGGCGATAACTAATGCGCGACCCGCGTTTAATACGAAGCTCAGCATGTGGAGATCTTGCTCTACAATGCCATCTTTGGCATCAAGAACTAATACACACACATGACAATCCTGAATTGCTTGCAAGGTTTTAATAATCGAGAATTTTTCAGCGGCTTCGGTAATGCTCTTACGACGACGAATACCGGCAGTATCGATCAAGGTATAGTCCTGACCATGACGCTCGTAAGGAATATAAACACTGTCTCGTGTCGTGCCCGCTTGGTCATAAACCACAACGCGCTCTTCCCCTAAGAAGCGATTAATCAGCGTCGATTTACCCACGTTCGGGCGACCCACTACCGCAATTTTGATGCCTTTAACATTTAGCTCTTCGTGCTGAGTTTTAATGTCCAGCGGGGCTTCTTTTTCGCCGTAAAGCTGTTCCCACTCTTCATAACCGGTTAGCTCGCGCTCTGGCTCAACCACTTTCGGGCCATGCAGTTCGGTTAAAACGTGTTCAATCAGGGTATTAATACCGCGGTTATGCGCCGCGGCAATAGGAATAGGCTCGCCCATACCCAATTCATAGAATTCAGCTAGAACAACATCCGGGTTACGACCATCAATTTTGTTGGCAATAACGTAAGCTTCTTTGCCCTTTTTGCGCAAATATTCTGCCAATAAATGATCGGCATGAATGATTCCCGATTGAGCGTCCACCATAAATAATACGATGTCGGCTTCTTCGATGGCTAAAAAAGACTGTGAAGCCATTTCCGCGTCGATACCCACTTCTTCGCCACTGATACCTGCGGTATCAATAACAATGAAAGGCTCGTCGCCGATTTGGCCTTCACCGTATTTACGATCGCGGGTTAACCCTGCAATCTCAGCTACCAAAGCATCACGTGTTTTGGTTAAGCGATTAAATAAAGTGGATTTCCCAACATTGGGACGCCCTACAAGGGCAATTACAGGAACCATAATAATTCAGTTATCTTGTTCAAATACTTACTGACTAACAAATTGAGTTAGTTAGCTAGCTGCAAAAGCAGCAATTCACCCGCATTGGTATAGGCTAGCAGACCGTTTGGGGTCGATTGCATCACACTACGGATACCAAAATCTTTGCCACGCAAAGGACGCCAGTTATACATCTCTGGCTGGTTTGGCAAGGTCATGTGTAATGGCTTAGGACGAACACTTAAGCGTCCTAGCATTTCTCCATCAACTTGCGCTAATACATGCACATAACCTTCAAAGTCAGCCACTACGACATAGTTCTCGTATTCAACAGGCTGGTTTAAGAAGCGTCCTTGTAGTGCTGATTGACTCCATACAGAAGCACCATTAACTTGATCATAGGCTTGAACATGATCATCGTCACGGGTGACATACAAATTACCGAGTCCTAACGCTGGGCCAAAATAGCTCGAAAGCTCCGTTTCCCATTGTGTTTTGCCATCAAAACCGATGGCCGATAATTTACCGTGATAGGCTGTTGCGTAAACAACGCCATTTTCAACAAGCGGCGTACCATCAAGGTCAACCAAACGCTCTAGTTCTGAGCGGCCCTGTGGAATCGCTAACCGTTTATTCCAGCGAGGAATACCCAGTTCACGATCAACAGCTACCAACTTACCATTAGCAAAACCAGTAACCACTAAATTTTGCAGCAAAACAGGTGAGCCTGTTCCATGAACAGTCAATACGGGTAATGCGGCTTCGTAAGTCCAGTTTTGCTTGCCATTCCGACGATCGAATGCCGTTAAATGCCCATCAATAGTACGAATGTAAACTTGTGTATTATCAACGACTACCGGTGCAATACTTTCGCTACTTAGCGGTTGTGACCATTGAAGCTCACCATTGCTTTTAGCAATACTGTGCAACAATCCATCTTCTGTTGCGATATACAAATCGTTCTCAGCAACCACAACACCACTGGTAATGCGCTGATCAAATTTTTGTGACCAAATCTTATCCCCAGAAGATAATTCTAATGCCCACAACTGACCATTATAATCAGCCGCATAAACATTATCACCACTTAGCGCAGGGCGTAAACGAATGTTCTTAGCCCCAGAGCCTTTGCCTAATGAGCGACGCCATACCACATCAATATCAACGCTTTCATCAAAACTAACGAGTTCAGCAGGGCCACTTTCGACATCTTCTGCTAACGTCCCAGATTTTGTCTCTTGGCTACTGCAGGCCAGTAAAAACACACTGGCCAATGTGGCAATTATTAACTGAGGTTTCATCAATTAAGCGTCCGTATTGGCTAATTTAGCGCCTGCAAGATCATCAATTTTACGCTGTAAGACCTGCGTATTAATGCCCAAAGCCATTGCTGAAGTTCGTGCTGTTTGATAAGCGCTTAAGGCAGCCGATAAATCGCCTTTAGCAAATAACACATCGCCTTTCACTTCTTCAAATTGTGCTGTAAATGACGCTTCTGGCGTTGTAGCCACTAATGCTAACGCGTCATCAAACTTTTCTAGCTGAATCAAAACACGTGCTAATCGAACTTGTGCCAAATACGTCACAGGACCTTTATTACCCGCATCAACCAATGCTTGTAATTCAGCGGCAGCAGCCTCAAAGTTATTGGCTTCAATAGCAAATTTTGCTAAATAAAGGCCACCAAACTGTGCGTATAAACTGCCTGGAAATTCAGTTTTCAATTGCGCAGCAACTACTTCCATTTCAGTTTTATCTGCTTCGGTTTGTTCACTTAACGGCTTAGTCGCTTTATTAACCAATTGCTGATAAATGCTTGAAGCGGCTTCGCCTTGAGCTCGCTGATTATCTTGATAGCCATTCCAGCCAAAGTAACCCGCCAGTACAACAGCAATGGTAACGATTAAACTTTTGCCGTTCTCATTCCACCAACTTTTAATGGCTTCAACTTGTTCTTCTTCAGTTCTGAACTCTTCAGACATATTCAATACCCCTTTCAAAAATACTTTTTATTGTCATGTTACTGCTGGCAGCACTAGCCCAATTGGGCGGCTAACCAGCTCGAAATTTCATCATTATTTAGCTCAACTTGCTCACCGTCTTCTGTCAACGGCTTAATTCGAACACGCTTAGCTTGAATATCGTCGTCTTCTAGCAATATAACAAAACGAGCACTGCTATTTTGAGCTTTTTTCATTTGGCTTTTATAACTACCACCGCCACAATGCGTTTGTACCCGCACCTGTGGTTGTTGTTGACGAATATTATCCGCTAACAGTAACGCAGCTTGGTCGGTATCGCCACCCAAGGCGGTGATATAAACATCAAGAGTTGTATTAACCTGAGCAGGAATAACACCCAACGTTTCTAACAACAAGATTAAACGTTCAACCCCCATCGCAAAACCAACCGCTGGGGTCGGCTTACCACCCAATTGTTCAACTAAGCCATCATAACGACCGCCGGCACAAACAGTTCCTTGAGAACCTAATTTGTCGGTAACCCATTCAAATACCGTTTTGCCATAATAATCCAATCCACGCACTAGGCGCTGATTAATTTTATATTCAATACCTGCAGCGTCTAAAATACGCGTCAGCTTAGCAAAATGTTCGCGGCTTTCATCATCTAAATAGGTGTGCAGTTCAGGTGCATCATTCAATAACGTCTGAGTATTTTGGTCTTTAGAGTCTAAAATACGCAAAGGATTCGTGGTTAAGCGACGCTGGCTGTCTTCATCTAACTGATCAGCGAACGGCGTTAAATATTCAACCAAAGCCGCTTTATAATCGATGCGTGTTTGCGCACTACCAATGGTATTCAGTTGCAGCTCAACCGCATCTTGAATGCCCAGTTTTTGCCATAAACGCGCGGTTAATAAGATGGTTTCCGCATCAATATCTGGCGTGGCCATACCAAAGGTTTCAACGCCAATTTGAAAGAACTGACGATAACGACCTTTCTGCGGACGTTCGTGGCGGAACATTGGCCCCAAATACCACAAGCGCTGGCTTTGATTATTGCTTAATAATGAGTGTTCTTCACACGCACGTACACAACTTGCGGTACCTTCTGGACGAAGGGTTAAGCTATCGCCATTACGATCTTCAAAGGTATACATTTCTTTTTCAACGATATCGGTGACTTCGCCGATAGAGCGCTTAAACAAGTGTGTTTGCTCTACAATTGGCATACGGATTTCTTGATATCCATAGCCACCTAAAACGGCTTTCACACTGTTTTCTAAATATTGCCAAACCGGTGTTTGGCTCGGCAGTACGTCGTTCATGCCACGAATGGCTTTAATCTTCTTGTTCGCCAAGAGATTTTCCTTCTATTCTGTATTAACGGTCTAAAACGTTACGATTGAACACAATGAGCTTTTTAAAATAATAAATTTTCTAAAACCACTAGCTATCAGAAACAATGATGTCTTTTAGTGCTTGCTGTTTTTTAGCAACACTTGCTCGCACCATGGCTTCTAGACCATCTATTAGATTTTCATTTTTTAATTTTTCTGCAGGTTTACCATCGATATAAATCAAATTATTCGGCGAGCCGCCCGTTAAGCCTACATCTACTTCTTTTGCTTCACCTGGGCCGTTAACCACACAACCAATAATCGCTACATCAATCGGAGTACGAATATCTTCCAAGCGATTTTCAAGCTCGTTCATGGTTTTAATTACATCAAAGTTTTGACGAGAACATGATGGACAAGCAATAAAGTTAACACCGCGAGAGCGTAACTTTAATGACTTCAACATATCCCAGCCGACTTTCACTTCTTCAATGGGATCAGCCGCTAAAGAGACACGAATGGTATCGCCGATACCATCAAACATTAGCAAACCTAAACCGATAGACGATTTTACCGTGCCACCGCGTAAACCACCCGCTTCAGTAATACCCAAATGTAAAGGCTGTTCAATTTGATCAGCGATCTTGCGATAAGCAGCAACCGTCATGAAAATATCCGATGCTTTAAGGCTTAATTTAAAATCAGGGAAATTCATGCGATCTAAAATATCGATATGACGCATCGCCGATTCTACCAAAGCGTCGGGGGTTGGCTCACCGTATTTTACTTGTAAATCTTTTTCCAATGAGCCGGCATTCACACCAATTCGAATAGGAATGCCATTATGTCGAGCCGCCGCAACCACTTCACGAATACGGTCCTCACGACCGATATTACCCGGATTAATACGCAGGCAGTCAACCCCTAAATCGGCAACTTTTAAAGCAATTTTATAATCGAAATGAATGTCTGCAACTAATGGCACAGTCACCAATTTCTTAATTTCACCGAAAGCATCCGCTGCTTCCATAGAAGGTACAGAAACACGAACGATATCAACACCGGCATCTTGCGCACGTTTTATTTGTGCGACAGTCGCAGCAACATCTTCCGTAGGTGTATTGGTCATGGTTTGCACAGAGATAGGTGCATCGCCACCGACAGGGACATTACCCACCCAAATCTTACGGCTTTTTCGTCTAACAATTGGAGAATGTGAATGAATACTCATAATTGGCCGCCGTTACCCATATTTATGTCCATGTCTCTGTTCATGATTTTTCTCACGCTTTATCAACCGTGCTCAAGCGTCTTTTAATAACTTTTTGATAACTAAAGCGTTTCACGATACAACTGATACTCAGAAGATTCTGAGAAATTATTTTTCAGCTGCTCAGCAAATTCTTTCACCGCTTTACCATCTTGATTAATGCGTCCCAACTTAATACCCAACCAAAGTGAGTTGGCTGATTGCTGGTTTTGCTTACGCGCTACAATTTGAGCGAAGCGATCGTAATAATGCTGTGCTTCATCATAACGACGTTTCTCAAACAACAAGGTCGCTAGGTTCACCAAAACAGGCGCATTAAAGCGTGACGCTTTCAACATGCGCTCGTAAGTTTTAATGGCAAGATCGACTTGTCCATCACGGTAATAACATAAACCCAAATTCTGTGACGCTTTAGCACGCTGTTGATATTCGACATCATCTGCTGCCTGTTTAAGATACTGACACGCTTCGCCATAGCGATTGTGCTGCATCAAGAACATGCCGTAATTAAATTGTCCTTGGCTAAAATCATCGTCAAGATCAATACTTTTTAAGAAGTACTCTTCCGCTAGTTCTGGTTCACGCTCTGATTGTAGCAATAGCGCCATGGCGTTATTGGCCGGCGCATAGTCCGGATCAATTTCTAGCGCTCGATTTAAACGAGCACGAGCACGATCAAATCGCCCTTGCTGGATATAACCCAAACCAAGTTGAGTATAATTATCCACCGCTTTTTCTGGATCAGCTTTACGGGTTAAGCGACTTTCAACCGTCGTTACGCAGGCTGACAACATTAAACTGCCGCATATTAAAACAACCAGCGGTAAAGATTTCATTCGAATATCCTTTATTCATTAACCTGATGTAAGTCGATGTACTTTTGCTGGCGGCGAGTTCTATCTTCAACCTGTCCGACCAATTGTCCACATGCCGCGTCAATGTCATCTCCACGAGTAGAGCGAATAGTGACAATAAAACCACGTTCATGCAATAAATCGCGGAAACGATAAACACGGTTATTACTTGGGCGTTCGTAACCTGAGTTAGGGAACGGGTTAAACGGAATCAAATTGATTTTACACGGCGTATTTTTCAAAACTTCGGCAATTTCTGCCGCGTCTTCAATACTGTCGTTTACATCTTTCATCATGGTGTATTCGATCGTGGCTTTTCGACGATCTGGCAGCTTTGCCAAATAACGATTGGTCGCTGCAATTAATTCTTTAATTGGGTATTTTTTGTTGATTGGAACAAGCTCATCACGCAATTTGTCATTACCCGCATGCAAAGATACCGCCAGTGAAACATCAGCGACATCCCCTAACTTATCCATCATAGGCACAACACCGGATGTACTTAGGGTTACTCGACGCTTCGACAAGCTATAGGCGAAGTCGTTCAGCATCAATTCCATGGAATCAACTACATTATCGAAGTTCAATAACGGCTCACCCATTCCCATCATAACAACGTTAGTAATGCGACGAACGCGTTTTTCTCCGGGAGTATCTAAACTCTGAGAAGCCACGAACAGCTGCCCAATAATTTCGGCAACACTGAGGTCGCGGTTAAAACCTTGCTTACCCGTAGAGCAAAAACTGCAATCCAGCGCACAACCAATCTGTGAGCTAATACACAGTGTGCCACGCTCTTTCTCAGGAATGTAAACCGTTTCAATCGAGCTGCCACCAGGCATTTTCATGACCCATTTACGAGTACCATCGACAGAGGTTTTATCCATAACGATTTCTGGCAGGCTAATTTCAGCAACTTCCGCCAGCTTGGTGCGCATCGCCTTGCTCATATTGGTCATTTTTTCAAAATCGGACTCACCGATTTGATGAATCCATTTCAACATTTGCTGGGTACGGAATGTCTTTTCGCCTAAGCCTGCAAAAAACGCATCCATTTTTTTAGGTGATAAGCCTAATAGATTAACTTTCTCAGTGGGTTTTTTGGCTTTCTCTTCAGCTTCGAGTCGGTCTAAAGCTTCAAAGTCGGTTGCTTGACTATCTATTACTTGTGAATCGGTCGCTTTTAAATCTGTCATCGTGGTCACCGTGCAGTGGGGAGTATCATCCTGGGCGGATAAACCATTTCGTTTGTATTCTAAGCTCGAAAACACAAGAGAAATGGCTCAGTTTATAGACTTGCTAAAACTGAGAAAGCAGCGTGCAGTCAAAGATTGCACACTGCTCTCAAAGCAGGTATTTAAAAAATACCTTCTAACTAAAACTTAACCGCGTGGGCAAAGTTCTGCGTCAGAGAAGAAATACGCGATTTCACGAGCAGCAGATTCTAAAGAATCAGAACCGTGAGCAGCGTTAGCATCGATGCTTTCAGCGAAATCAGCGCGGATAGTACCAGCTTCAGCTTCTTTAGGGTTAGTTGCGCCCATTAGGTCGCGGTTCTTAAGAACAGCGCCTTCGCCTTCTAAAACTTGAACCATAACAGGACCAGAAGTCATGAAACCAACCAAGTCTTTGAAGAAAGGACGCTCAGCGTGCTCAGCGTAAAAACCACCGGCTTTTTCGTCATCCAACTGAATCATTTTAGAAGCAATGATTTGCAAACCAGCTTTTTCGAAACGGCTGTAGATTTCGCCGATTACGTTTTTAGCAACTGCGTCAGGTTTAACAATAGAAAAAGTGCGTTCGATCGCCATGATTATTCTCCAATATATGAATGTTAGGGTATAAAAAACCTGCGGAGTATACGCAGGTTTTGCTTAAGAGACCAGCCAGTTCGCATAGACGGCTTGATTGCTTAAGGTTTAAGTAATCAAGCCTTTAAGCCGTGTCTAAAAATAGTTCTAAGCAGTGTTATCGCAATGCCAATAAAACACGTTTAATTTCACTGATTGCAAAATCTATATCGTCTTCTGTGGTATAGCGCCCAACACTAAACCGGATACCGGCATGAGCAAGCTCATCCGGCACACCCAATGCTTTTAAGACATAAGACGGCGCTACACTGGCCGAATTGCAGGCCGACCCTGAGGAAACAGCTAACTGTGCAAGAGACGCTAATAAGATTTCACCATCAACCCCCGTAAAGCTAACATTTAAATGATTAGGGCTGCATTGAGTCTCGTGACTATTACGCTGAACACCCAATTCTTCAATCCCCAACCACAAACGATCACGCAGCTGGCGGTTATGAGCGATTTCAACGTCTAAATTTTCCATTACAAGATCAGCCGCTTTCGCGAAACCGACGATCTGATGGGTCGCTAATGTACCAGAGCGCATTCCCCGCTCATGACCACCGCCATGTATCTGCTGGTGCACCTTCACTTCTGGTGCTTTGCGTACATAAAGCGCGCCAATCCCTTTTGGGCCATACATTTTATGCGCACAAATTGACATCAAGTCGACGCCCATATCGGTAACATCTATCGCGAGTTTGCCAGTACCCTGAGCCGCATCACAGTGCAGTAAAGCTTCGTGATTGGACAAGACTTTTGAAATCGATTTAATGTCCGTAACATTGCCAAGCTCATTATTAACCAACATCAAACTCACTAGACGCGTATCGGGGCGCAAAGCCTGACTTACCTGATCCGCAATAATCAGACCCTCTTCGTTTGGCTCTAAGTAAGTAACATCAAAACCACCGTGTTTAAGCGACGACGTTTCCATATAAGCACATGTATCTAAAATGGCCTTATGCTCGATTGACGATGTAATAATATGACCCGATTCGAAACCTTCTAATATACCTTTGATAGCCAAATTATTAGATTCAGTGGCACCACTGGTCCACACAATCTCGCGATTACTTGCGCCAATAAGTTTTGCAACAGTAATGCGTGCGCTTTCCACAGCCTCTTCGGCTTGCCAACCAAAACGGTGAGAACGCGATGCTGGGTTAGCAAAATTACCTTCAAGGGTAAGGTGTTGGGCCATTATGTCGGCAACTTCTTCTGCAACCGGAGTCGTCGCAGCATAATCAAGATATACGAGGTTCATGTGTTACTGGAATGCCTTTTACCTAGATCACCTCATTAAACATGAGGTGTTTTAAAAATACTTAGTTCAGTATTCTAACATATTTGGATTTGGAGTCTCATAGACTGAGCTAAAGACCTAAACTATCAACCACATCAATGCGATTTTTTTGATAGTTATCCTGTCGCTCTGAAATATCACGAATCTCTTGTCGCTCGACCAGACTTTTAAGGCTAATTTTTTCTAAAAAAGAATGTATTTGATCGCTGAGATCACACCATAAATGGTGCGTTAAGCAAGATTCGCCTTTTTGACAATTCCCCTTACCCTCACAACGAGTAATATCAATAGATTCACTTACCGCATCAACAACTTGAGCAACGTTAATATCACAATCAGGACGACTGAGACGATAACCGCCACCTGGGCCACGTACACTAGTGACTAGCTCATTACGGCGAAGTTTAGCGAACAATTGCTCTAAGTAAGAAAGAGAAATCCCTTGGCGACCAGAAATATCACTTAAACTGACAGGCCCTTGTTTGGCATGCAATGCTAGATCTAGCATTGCCGTAACAGCGTAGCGTCCTTTAGTGGTTAAGCGCACAACTAAGGCTCCCAAAGTAGTTTAAGTATTAATCAGTTGAGCATTATGCTTATACCGGAGTAATTTAGTCAATTAATTAACACACCCAGAATATTCACAACGCTCAACAAACTTTAAGTAAAACAATAAATTAAGAAGGTTTATCTTCTTTATTTGTTAATGGCGCAGCATTATCTTTCATTGACACAACTTTATCTGCCAATGATTCAACATGAGACGCCTTCAATTCTGGCATAGCCTCATCACATGAGGTATCCCCTAATTTATGCAGTGACTTGCAGATATTATTAATTTTGCAATCAACTGCCAGCATGTGGTCCATCAAGTTATTCACCGAACGCGCAATGGGGTCTGGCATTTCATCTGCCATACCATAAGCATCAAACCCTATTTTATCGGCGATATCCTTACGACGTTTATCAAGCTCAGGGTCGGCTTTACGTACGATACGCCCAGGAATTCCAACCACACTAACACCCGCAGGTACGTCTTTCGTAACAACGGCATTAGAGCCAATACGAGCACCTTCGTTGACCGTAATAGGACCCAGCACCTTTGCGCCGGCCCCAACGACCACGCCATCACGCAATGTAGGATGACGTTTGCCTTTATTCCAACTCGTCCCCCCTAAGGTCACACCGTGATAAAGCGTACAATCATTGCCAATCTCTGCAGTTTCTCCAATCACGACACCCATGCCATGATCGATAAAAAAGCGTTCACCAATAGTTGCCCCAGGATGAATTTCAATTCCCGTCATCCAACGGCTAAAAGTTGAAAGGAAGCGTGCCAACCACTTCAAACCCCTACACCATAACCAGTTCGCTAGACGGTGATGCATAATTGCGTGCACTCCCGGATAGGTCGTTAATACTTCAAAAGTATTACGAGCTGCAGGATCACGATCAAAAACACAGGCAACATCTTGTCGAATTTTTCGTAACATTATTACTTAGCCCTTCTTGTTGTCTTCATTCTGGTCATTTTTATCGCTCGCATCACGCTCAGTACTATTTCCAGCACTGCTGCGAATGCCCTCTACTTCGTTAGCGACCTTAGCTTTACGCTGAACGGCTGCCAAGATGCCGCGCATCATGCCGACTTCCATTTTATCTAACGCCGTTCTCTGGAACATCCGACGCAAGCGTGTCATTAACTGTTTAGGAGTATTGGGATCAAGAAAGCCGATATCAACCAGCGAATCCTTTAAATGGTCAAAAAATCGCTCCACATCACCATGAGGAGCCATTTCATAATCCCACTCAACACCCCATTGACCGACTTTATTCGTCGAAGTTTCGTTAGTTGAATCTTCTTCTAATGCAGCCATTCTCATTTCATAGCACAAAACCTGTACCGCAGCAGCTATATTCAAAGAACTAAAATCAGGATTAGTGGGAATATGTACGTGGGCATTACAACGATGTAATTCATCATTTGTTAATCCACGAGACTCACGACCAAACACCAGTGCCACACTGTTATTATTGGCAACAGCCTGCTTAGCTTTAGCACCGCATTCACGCGGTGAACACAACGGCCATGGAATATGTCGACCACGAGCACTAGTACCAATCACCAAACCACAACCTGCCACGGCTTCTTCTAAACTAGAAACAATAATGCAACTGTCTAGAATTTCTGACGCCCCTGACGCTCGAACAATGGCATCACCATCAATCTCAGCAATGGGATCTACAAGCACGAGCTGGGTTACACCCATATTTTTCATCGCACGGGCCGCAGCACCGACATTGCCGGAGTGGGTAGTATTTACTAAAACGATTCTAATTTGATCTAACATGAGGCATCTTCTACTAACATAAGCGTCTTCTAATAACATGATCGCTTCTAATAAAAAGCGAACACATCCTACATAAAGGCGGCATTCTAACAGCGTAGATCTTATGATGATACGAAAGCCGACACGAAAAACTTTATTAGTAATTTTTTTATACGATTTTTTTTGATATACTCGCGCGTTCACCGTTCTTTAAGAGATTAGTAGCCCTATGCAACCGCTTGTAAACCTTGCGCTGCGTGCTGCACGTAATGCAGGACAAGACTTAGTCCGTAGCTTGGACCGTTTCGATCCCTACCAAAGTAGCGATCAGGAAAAATCAAAATTTGTAGCTGACTGCGCCATCGGCCTTGAAAAGAGCATTATTTTTGAGCTCAAAAACGCCTGCCCAGAAGATAGCTACCAAGGCCGTGAAACTGGTTTTCACAGTCCAGCTGAAGGTACCCCTAGAAATCAATGGCAAATATGCGTCATCGATGACTTGGTTAACTTTCGCGTAGGCCTACCTGATTTCGCTATTATTGTTAGCTACATCGTTAATGGTAAAACCGAGCACACTGTTGTCATCAATCCTATGAATGGTGACGAATTCAGTGCTAGCCGTGGTCGTGGCGCGCAATTAAATAACCGCCGTTTACGCTGTGGTCAATTGCGTGAAATCAACCAGGCATTAATTGGTTTCAAAACACCGAACCATACTGAAGGTGAGCGTGCTTTTGAAAATCGCCAAAAAATCACGAGCCTTATCAGTCAGGCCAATGACGTTCGTGCTTTAGGTAGCAGCGTATTGATGATGGCCTATACCGCAGCAGACCGCTTACACGGCGCCATGCTTTGCGATATGGATGAGTTCTCACTGAATGCGGGCAGTTTAATCGCTCACGAAGCAGGTTGCTTAACCGCTAACCTAACAGGTCAGCCTTTAATTAAAGCCCCTGCAGACATTTTAGTGGCCAACCCTCGCCTATTAAAAGAATTGATTCAAAAAGTTTAAGCTAACGAGCCGGGATAAATCCTAGCTCCAGCTACTTTCTGTAACAAAGCTTTCAAACAAGCCTCTTTATGCTGACTATACTGTAAATATCATATTGACAGTAACCAGCATCAAGGGGCTTTTTTATGTCGTTATGGAAACCAATCAAACTGCTATTCATCGACTTTTTTAACCGCTTGGGTCAAATACAATCTCCAGACGGAGAGGTCACGATGACCTGCCCTCTGCGCCGCCTGCCCAGGGTTGCAATAATCAAAACAACTCAATGCCCATACAATGACACCTCCACAAAGCGCTAAAAGACACTATTAATAAACTGAAAGGCCACCGCACGCCTTCCTTATTGTTTTATTTTTATGCCCCGATCTTTCTCTGTGTAGCGCAGCAGCTCAGGATCATTAGTTTTCATTCTTCACCTTTTCTTACAGACATAAAAAAAGGCGGATAATCCGCCTTCTAATTTTTCTAATGAACCCCTACTAACGGGATCAATTAACCACGAACAACTGAAACATCTTCAGCTTGTGGTCCTTTCTGGCCGCGTACAACCATAAACTTAACACGCTGACCTTCAGTCAAAGAACGATGACCCTGGCCACGAATCGAACGGAAGTGAACAAAAACATCTTCACCGTCATCCCATGTAATAAAGCCGAAACCTTTTTTCACGTTAAACCACTTAACCATACCGCGCTCACGTCCATCATCAACATCACTTTCTACAACCGTACCACTTGAACGATTACGGCGACGACGTGCTGGAACAGCTAACGTTGCTGCAAAAGCAATGGCGAAAAAGATCAACGCCACGATTGTATAAATAGCACCCGCACTCGCATTCGGTAAAGTAGAAAGACTCTCACCTAACGTACTTCCTGATGCCAAAACAATGCCTGCCAATACTTTATTTAACGCTAATTTTAAAATAAACGGAGCAATCAGTGCGAGCACCAAACTCACAAGAATTTTTCTAATCATAATACCTTTCATACCTTTCTCTCTTTCGATGCAAATTATTGTCTGTTTTTCTGTTGCCTAAGACCAAATAAAAGCCATTAGGCATAGCTATGAAAGCCTAATTCATTACAAAAATCAACACGATAGAAAAGCAAAACCCTTGCAACGCAATTATTACCCCAATTCGATCAATTAATGTACGATTTCGGTATTTAAAATACAGTATTCCTTTACCCGCGACAGATTGCCTGTAACAATCCAGAAAAATTGAGCGAGACCCCCATGTCCTTTGAACATAACAACGAACAAAGCAACGAACAAAAGCAGATCGAACAGCTTGAAACCAAGGTTGCTTATTTAGAACATCATATCGAACAACTCAACGATGCCATGGTTGAATTGCAACTCGATAATAAAACAGCCAAAGATGCTCTTAAATATCTATACCAACAAGTGCAAAGTATCGGTGGCAGCCAAGGCTCACAAAATTCTGGCAGCTTCATCGAGCCACCTCCTCCTCACTACTAGCATGCTTTAATAGCGGTCAGTACCTTATCAGTTGGCAATTTCAGTAAAGAACATTAACTGACGAGGGTTTAAAGGCGCTAAAGCCATTTAACCCAGTGCGTTGAGCAGGTAAACTGACCGTGTATTTACATTGGAATTGTTAACATGAATTTAATCACGGCGATTAAGAATGGCCTATTTCGTTTAAAACAACGTTTAGTCCTCACCTTAGTCAATACAAAAATAATCGGTCCAACAGCACAAGACCTCGGTCTAGATAGCAGTAAACCCATCGTTTACGCTTTGCAATATAAGTCTCACGGCCAAGAGCTAGTGATCGACAAAGTAATAACCGATGCGGGCTTACCGAGTATTCTTGATACCGAAATCGGCGAACAAAAAAAGAGCATCAACCCATTTTTTTCCAGCTATAAAAGAGCCGGCGCACCTTTTCGTAAGCGTGGTACACCTTTAGTTTCAAAGCGCCTCACGCGCTGGATTGATTTAATTCGCGATCAAGACGATCAAGATATTCAAATTGTACCCGTGATTGTTTATTGGGGCAGAAGCCCAGACAAAGAACGCTCATTTCTAAAAATCTGGACACAAAGTAGTGGCACTTTAGGTGGACGCCTATCAACCATTTTCGCCATCCTACTCAATGGTCGCGAAACCGCTATTCGTTTTAGCGCCCCCATTTCTCTGCGCCAGCTTATTGATGAAGGCAAAGATACTGAGATCATTGCCCGTAAATTATCTCGGGTTTTACGTGTTCATTTCCGTCAGGTTAATGCCACGGTACTGGGCCCTGATTTATCCCACCGCAGTACACTAGTACATCAAATTCCTCGTAAACCTTTGGTACTCGAAGCCATTGAAGAGGAAATGAAAACTAAAAATATCAGTCGTAAAAAAGCCAAAGCTCAAGCGCTAAAATACGCCGATGAAATTGCCGCCCACATGACTCATGGCGCGATTCGCTTTTTGGACGTAGTACTCACCTGGGTATGGAATAAAATCTATAACGGCGTCAACGTTTATAATATTGAACGCCTGCAGAATGCGAACAAAGATAACGAGATCATTTACGTTCCTTGTCATCGTAGCCACATCGATTATTTATTGTTGTCGTATGTTCTTTACCACAATGGCTTACAAGTGCCGCACATTGCTGCAGGTATCAACCTGAACATGCCCGTTGTTGGCCCTATTCTACGCCGCGGCGGTGCTTTCTTTATGCGCCGTACTTTTAAAGGTAATAAACTGTATGCCGCCGTGTTCGATGAATACTTACACTCAGTTTTTAGCCAAGGCTACTCCACAGAATACTTTGTTGAAGGCGGACGCAGTCGTACAGGTCGAACATTAAACCCAAAGGCTGGCATGCTAGCCATGACTCTAAGAAGTTATTTACGCGACTCACGTAAACCCATTATTTTTATGCCCGTTTATGTTGGCTATGAAAAAGTATTTGAATCCAGTAGTTATCAAGGTGAGCTAAAAGGCAAAAAGAAGAAGAAAGAAGGTCTTGGTAGCATTGTTTCTTCTATTCGCAGTATGAAGCGTTCATTCGGTAAAGTACGCGTTACTTTTGGCAACCCAATTAGTTTTGATAAATTACTCGATAACGAACAACCTAACTGGCGTGAGCAAAGAAGTGACAACAATTTTAAACCTGAATGGGCACCTAAGGTTGTTAACAAGTTAGCGCTTGAAGTAGCCACCCAAATCAATAATGCCGCCTCGGTAAACCCCATCAACTTGGTTGCCATGGGTTTATTAGCAACACCCTATTTCGCGATGGATGCTCAGTTATTAGCAAACCAGCTAGATGACTATAAGCGCTTGCTGAAATCTCTACCTTATACCGATCTGGTTGAAATCCCAGAGGGCGACGGCAAAGACTGGATTGAATACGCTGAAAACATGGGCATGATTTCTATTGCCAAACACAGCTTAGGTGACATTATTCAAGCCGATGATCATCAAGCCGTTTCATTAAGCTATTATCGCAATAACGTTTTTCATATTTTTGCAATGCCATCACTATTAGCAAGTTTGTTTGTTAATAATCGCGAACATAAGCTGGAAGAAATACAAATACTGTGTAAGTTCTTATACCCCTTCTTCAAAGCCGAATTATTTTTACGCTGGGAGCTAGAAGAGCTTCCTGAAGTCGTTGAGTCTTGGTTAGAGGCATTGGTAGGGTTAGGTTTACTAGAAAGCCATGCCGATCTATTTAGCCGTCCTGCTGCCAGTTCAAACGAGTACGTTAAACTGTCAGGCCTCGGAAACGTTGCCATGCAAACTCAAAATCGTTATTTCCTAACGTTATCGTTATTAAATAAAGTCGGCAGTGGCCATATCAATGCGAAGGAACTGGAAGAGCAATCTTCAGTTCTCGCTTCTCGTATTTCCATACTACACGGCATCAATACTCCGGAGTTCTTTGATAAGAATCTATTCCGTACGTTAATTGAGTTATTAATTGAGCAGGGCTTACTGGTGGTTAACGAAGAAGATAATTTAACCTTTGATGACAGCCTAACGGCAATGACCGAAGAGCTTGAACCTGTTTTAGATGCAAGTTTACGTCAAAGTATTTTGCAGATTACGTGGCAGCAATAGCAGCCACTCTTTCTTTATGCTTTCGCCACCTTGGCTTTAACATAAATATCAAAGCGATTGGCTTTACCCGCGAGCACATAACTGGGGGCTCTCCCCGCTAAAGGTGGTGCCTTCGCGGGTCGTTTCACCACAATGCGACAGCGAGCAAGCGCATCGGCTCGCGCCCATAAATCATCTTCATCAACATCTGCACCCACTAAAGAACGAAATAATTTCATCTCTTTCTTCGCTTCTGCGGATGCGGTGGTATGAGGAAACATAGGATCAAGATAAACAATATCGGGTTGTTTATAACCCAGCGTTAGCCAATCCGCTAACAGCTCAATCGAATTACCTTCCACCAACGTCATACGTGCCATAATGTCAGCAATTTCTGCTTCACCCTGAGCGCACTGCAAGCCACTTTTTAATAACAAGCATACCACTGGATGACGCTCAATTAAGGTAACATCACAACCCAGAGTCGCTAACACAAACGCATCACGCCCAAGACCTGCTGTGGCGTCCAACACACTCGGTATGTAACCGCTATTAATGCCCACAGCTTTGGCAATACTCTGCCCTCGGCCACCACCGTATTTACGACGATGCGCACTCGCCCCGCTAACAAAATCGACAAAGACAGGGCCAGGAGCTTTTCTTCCCCCTTGCTGAATACTAACTTGATCACCATCAACAATAAGATAAAGACCCTCTGTAGCCAATAATTCTTCGCCAACGTAATCAAGCTGCCATTGTTGTGACCAAGTATTCAAATCAAATAGCTCTGTGACAGAGCGCTGTATAATGCCATCCAAAATTTTCATTAAACAAACCAGATCAACAAGATAGCCCCAAGCAATAATCGATAAACGACAAAAGGCATCATGCCAATACGATTAATTAATGCTAGAAAGAAATAAATACAGACATAAGCACTAATGGCCGACAAAAATGCTGCTAAGCCGATGGTTGCCCAATCAACTTGTGCAGCCTGCTCAGCCAAGTCTTTTGTTTTTAATAACCCAGCCGCTAAAATTAAGGGTATTGAAATTAAAAATGAAAAACGTGCAGCAGCGTCACGCTGAAAACCTAAGAATAAGGCCGCCGTTATCGTTATACCTGAACGCGACGTTCCTGGTATTAACGCCAGCGCTTGGAATAAACCAATAATCACCGCGGCCAACAACGTCATTTGCAAAATACTTTTATGTTCATTCGCTTTTTGATCTGCCACGAGTAATAGCACACCAAAACCGATCGTAGCATAGGCAATAACTTCGCTTGAGCGTAAGTTGGCCTCAATCCAATCATTGTATATAAGCCCCACTAAGCCAGCCGGAATAGTCGCAATAACAATAGCCCACGCGAGTCGAGCATTATTATTCATCTGCTTAGAGAAACCCGTTGTTAACCAACCTTGCGTAATCGCAAAGACATCGCGACGAAAATACAAAATAACCGCGGCTAACGTGCCCATGTGAGTAGCAACATCAAATGCTAAACCTTGGTCTGACCAACCCAGTATTTTTGAAGGCAAAATCAAGTGAGCCGAACTTGATATGGGTAGAAATTCGGTAAAACCTTGCAATAACGCCAGTACAAAAATTTGAATAAAATCCATTATTAACGACTTCCTAGATAACTTTACAGTTGAACATATAATTATTTTTTAAGTAAAGACGGCTGCTCTGCCAGTTTTTTCCACGCGACGGTATCACGCAAATACACCGGCTGCTGCAACTCTGCGGTGGTAAAAAAATCTTTGTCCCAGGCGTCCAATGCAAGATCCATCATCGATTCAGCCAAAGGGTAGATATCTTCATAAATACTCACAAGATCTGCAATATTATCAGGCAGTTCAGCCGCGAATTGAAAACCATCACCCACACCAGCCCATTGAGATAGTTCTAGTGCAGAAAGATCAACTTGTACTGGCTTTGCCAAACTGTCTTCAATTACAGTCAGTAAGCCTTGCTCAGTATTTCGATAAGCACCATAAAATACCTCTCCCATGTGCGCATTCATAATGGCTAGTACTTGACTATGGGATGTTTGATCACTGGATACTGGCTTATTAGAAAGCTCCTTCATGCCCTGCCACGCTAAGGCCTTTAAAGAAGATATACCGTATAAGCGAGCCCCCGTTGCTAAAGATAGTCCTTGGGCAACCGAGATAGCAATGCGCAGCCCAGTAAAAGATCCAGGCCCCTTACCAAATGCGATGCCTTCAAGCTCAATCGGTTTAATACCTGCGCGCTGACAGACATCTTCAATCATCGGCATGATCAGCTGCGCATGTTTTCGGGGTTGCTTTTCGGCGATACTATAAATAATTCCCTTCACACTAAGCGCGACAGAGCACCAAGCTGAAGAAGCATCGAGGACTAAAATATTACTCATTAAATTTACTGGCATGAATGAAATCGCCAGCAGTATAGCAAAACAAGTCGCAGAGTTGAAAACTCTGATTAGAAAAGGTGTTCTTTAGCTCATTAGAGGATGGATAAAAAATAGATAGACATAAAAAAGCCCCAGATGACTGAGGCTTTTTGACTTAGCAAGGTCGATAAGTGTCTGAAATTAGCGAATTAGAATATCTAGCCCGACTCAAACGATCATGACCTATTACCACTACGCCTTCTTAACGACTTTCTTTTTAGGCGCTACTTTTTTTGTAACTGCTTTTTTCGTAGACGCTACTTTTTTAGCAATAGGCTTTTTAGCAGTCGGCTTCTTAACCGCAGGCTTAGTTGACGGTTTTTTAATGGATTTTTTAGGAGTAACTAAAGCTTTTGCTTTGGCTACCAATTTTTTAGCCGCCGCTTTCGCCTTCTTAGTTTCTTTCGCCGTACGCGCTTTAACTTTAGCCGCTACCTGACGCTCACGTGATTTGCTCCACGTTTTTTCAAAGTCAGCCAAAGCTTTCTGTAAATCAGTGCCCGTCTTAGCTTGTAAAGATGCTTCAAATTCAGCAATAGCAGCTTTTGCTTTTGCTTCTACTTCTGCAGTCTTCGCTTCGACTTCAGCGACTTTCAAAGTAATTTTTGCATCACGTAACTTAGCTTTAACAGGGGCAAGCTTAGCTTTCTCTGCTCGCACTTTATTGCCTGCCGTTGCAGCAGCACGTTTAACCGCAGCAGTTGCTTTTGGCTTGCTTGCTTTTACTTTTGCTTCCGCTTGCTTTTTCGTGGCAACAGCCACCTTTGCAAGTTGAGCATCAATAGCGCTCGTTGCTTTTTCTACAGCGGCTTGCGCTTTTGCCACAGCCGGGGCGATAGCAACAACGACCTTCGTCGTTTTCTTAACAGCAGGCTTTTTTGCACCACGTTTTACTGGGGCTTTTTTAGCAACTGCTTTTTTTGCAGTAGCCGCTGCAGGGTTCTTTTTAGGTCTGCCCATTATTATTTCCTCAATTAGCCAAGATAAGTTTATTCATATTAAAATTAGCACAAATATTATTGTGCGGAAGCTGACGAGGTCAATAATAGTGTTTTTAATAACAAAAACCAAAAAAAAACGCTTTATTCTGTTAAATCATCAATATATTGATCAATTCATTTAATAATATCCAATATTAATAGCGCTTTAATTTAAATGATTCAGCAGTAATTCCATAAGAAATCATTTAATCGTTAGGATATTAACAATACGATTTAAGCAGCATTATTTAATAAATAACGAACACATTATTTATTATTGTTTTGGGCTAAGAGTTGATTAAACACATATTCAAGTATCAATAAGAACGCTCATAAGATTTTTATATTTGAATAATAACAATTTATCCCAAGCGAATATCAACGCCAGGCAAAGTGATGGATTAAAATAAAGCATACGTTAAACTCATATATTTACTCTAACGTATGCATTTAATCTTCATAAAAAATACTTTCTATTAGACGAAAAAAAAGACCCTTACGGGTCTTTTTTTATTTACTCTATTTCATCCACTAAGGATTATTCTAGAATAATCAAGCACCTAGAGATTTCATTACCTTAGCGGTAATGTCTTCTAAGCTGCCAACACCTGCTACATGCACATATTTGGTGGCGGCATTTTCAGCTTCGAACTGCTTATAAAAAGCAACCAATGGCATAGTTTGATCGTGATAAATGCCTAAGCGCTTACGCACAGTTTCTTCTGAGTCATCAGCACGCTGAATAAGATCTTCGCCACTCTCATCGTCTTTACCTTCCACTTTAGGCGGATTGTAAATAACATGATAAATACGGCCCGACTCAGGGTGAACACGACGACCACTTAAACGGCCAACAATTTCTTCATCATCAACATCAATTTCAATCACATAATCAATATCAACGCCCGCTGCAACCATTGCTTCAGCTTGAGGAATTGTACGAGGGAAACCGTCGAACAAAAAGCCGTTCACACAATCACTTTCGGTGATGCGCTCTTTTACTAAAGCAATAATAGTATCGTCAGACACCAAACCGCCCGTCGCCATAATATCTTTAACTTGTAAACCCAACGGAGACTCAGCTTTTACTGCGGCACGTAGCATATCGCCGGTCGAAATTTGTGGAATATCATACTTCTCACAAATAAATTGAGCCTGTGTACCTTTACCTGCACCCGGGGCGCCCAATAAGATTACGCGCATGCGCACTCTCCTCATGATTCTTAAATCAATGTCGAGCCTAGCTGTACAAAAAACAACCAGACCATGAAAAAAATAGGCCTAACTCTACTCCGCTAGGCATTAATAATCAAGAATTTAGCCTGTATTGCGCATACCCGCTGCAATACCCGCCATTGAAACCATCAGCGCACGCTCAACTTCTGGGTCATGTTCTTCTGTTCTTGCGCGCCTTAAAAGCTCAGCCTGTAAATAATGCAATGGATCGGTATAAGTACCCCGTACCAGCATGATTTGTGATTGCGCTTGATCATCATCCTCCGGCTTTATCACTCTGAGGGAATCATTAATGGTTAATAAACGTTGGCGCAATTCTTTTCCAATGTTTTGAAGATCGTCACTGACTAATTGCTGATCATAATAATGGGCAATTTCAACATCCGTCTTACCGACAATCATATCCAACATATCAATATAGGTCGCAAAAAAGGGCCACTGCTGATACATCTCTTTTAGCAAGCTCATGGTTTTTTCATCAGCCTGACTGGCTTCCGCTAATGCTTGATCCGCACCTAACCAAGCAGGTACCATCATCCGAATTTGCATCCACGCAAAAATCCACGGGATAGCACGTAACGATTCAATACCGCCACTGGCTTTTCTGCGTGCAGGTCGACTGCCTAGCGCGAGCTTTCCTAACTCTTGCTCGGGCGTTGCTGATCTAAAATAAGGAACAAAGTCTTTATTTTCACGCACCATGCCACGATAGGATTTCACACTCTGCTGGGCCATCGACTCCATTAATTCGCGCCATTCACTTTCAGCGGCCTTAGGAGGTAATAACGTTGCTTCCAATACCGCGGCTAAATAAATTTTCAAACTGCGCAATGCAACCGCAGGAAAACCGAATTTAAAGCGAATCATTTCTCCCTGCTCAGTCACCCTCAAGCGACCTTTAACCGACCCTGGAGGCTGCGCCAAAATTGCTCGTTTTGCAGGACCGCCACCACGACCCACCGTGCCACCGCGACCGTGAAATAAAGTCAGTTCTACATTATGACGCTGTGCGCAATTCACTAACTCTTCTTGAGTTTTATATTGTGCCCACGCAGCGGCCATATTCCCAGCATCTTTGGCGGAATCAGAATAACCAATCATGACCTGCTGAGTTAAACCGCAATATTTTTTATACCAAGGTAGCGAAAATAACTTATCCATTCGCTCGCCCGCAAACTGTAAGTCGTCCAGGGTTTCAAATAGGGGAACAATCGGTAACCGACGCTCAACACCGGATGCTCTTAACAACAGCGCCACCGATAAAATATCCGACGGTTCACTGGCCATAGAAATAATATAGTTACCGACACCTTCATCGCCTTGTTCGGCAATCACCCGCATGGTTTTTAAAACTTCGTTGCAATCATCGCTAGGCTGCCAATACTCTTCTTCAACCTGCTGTCCTTTGATACTTGATAAACCACAGGCTTCGGCTTGCGCTGGTAATAACGGGCGTTTGCTTTGTAACTCTTGCAATAGAAATTCTTGTTTTTGTGATTCATCCCAACTGAGATAATCACCCAACTCATAATACTCACACAACTCTGCCACGACCTGACTATGACGATCCGACTCTTGACGAATATCCAATCGCGTTAGGGTTAAACCAAAACACGAAAGGCGGCGAATAACATCAAGCAATTCACCCTTTGCAATGCCTTCCATCCCCGTTTCACAAAGCGATTTATAACACAGCAATAATGGCTCAAATAACGTTTCTAATTCTGCAATATGTGGCAAGCTGCTGTGCGATTTCAAGCGCGCACTTTCTGCGGCCCACGTTTTTGTTTGCTGCAATTTCCGCTTCAGTTGATTTAAACATTCTCGATAAGGCTCGTTGCATTCGCCAACCCAAGCTTTCAACTCATCCGTCGCCTGTACCATCGATAGCTGAGTGCTTAATTCAGACAAGTCTCGCAAATAAAGGTCGGCGGCCATCCAGCGCGCCAAATACAGTACTTCCCCTGTTACATTTGCGGTGACATTTGGGTTGCCATCTCTATCGCCCCCCATCCAAGAAGCAAAATGAATAGGACACACATCTAAAGGCAGTGACTTCTCACCACTTAGCGTTAACTTATCATCCAGCTCTCGCATCAAGTTCGGAATAGCTTGCCAAAGAGAGTTTTCGATAACGGCAAAACCCCATTTGGCTTCTTCTACCGCACTGGGTCTTTGCTGACGAATTTCATCAGAGCGCCAAATTTCAGCGATTAAATTATCCAGCTGTTGGTTATACACATTTCGCTTAGGATGATCGTCTCGAATATCATCAAGAATTTGTAGCACTTCAACGATTTCATCGTATTTTTTAATCAAGGTACGACGAATAATTTCAGTAGGGTGAGCCGTTAATACTAACTCGATATCCAACTTACACAGTTCTTTATTCAGCTCTGCCCCATCGACGTGCTCAACCACTGCGGCAAATACATCGTCTAGTATCACTTCCATACTATCGTCAACGGCATCTTCACGACGCCAGCTCAAGGTATGCTGCTGCTCTGCAATATTAGCGAGGTTTAAAAATTGACTAAAACCTCGCGCTACAGGCACTAATTCATTATCTTTTAGGCCTTTTAATAAGGTGATCAACTCCGCCTTATCTTCTGCGCTGCCGTTATGAGCACGTTTCGATAAATTACGAATAGTCTCAATTAATTCATAAATTTCATCACCGCAATCATCGGCAATTGTTTGCCCTAATAATTGCCCTAAGTTACGGACTTTATCTCGTAATAATGGATCTAAATCTGACATTCCAGCGTCCTCTTAATTAAGATAATGGTTAAACTAATGCTGACATTTAGGCTATATGATAAATGTAAGCATAAAACAAATTCGGCCACGCCACTGCTTCAACTCGTAATTGACCACTTTCAAAACACAATAAGCGTGGGCAGCAGAGCATAAATAAATCGATGCCTCATAAAACCTGCCACTTATAAGTTATACACTTCATCAGCTTATACAACTATTTAGTAACACTTTGTTATTACTAAACATAAGTTAATGCTTAACGTCTAAACTTAAGGAATCACGGCATAAGAAATAAAAAGGCTTTATTATGAAATTGAATACATTGATGAAATATTGGGAAACAGAATTTGCAGGACAGCTCAGTGATGAAGGTTATCAGATCAAGTTGTCTGTAGAAGATGCAGCTCGTTTAGAGGCATTGTGTGAAATGTTTCCCAAGTATCCGCGAGAAAATTTATTACGTGATTTAATCAGCAGCGCACTAACAGAAGTTACCAGCAGCTTTCCTTATATTGAAGGTAAAGAGATCGTCGCCTGCGATGAAGAAGGCGACCCAATGTACGCAGATATCGGCCCGACGCCTAAGTTCTTGAACCTAACGCGTAAGCATTTAAAACACATTAATGAATCCAAAGAGTCTTCGACTCATTAATACTTGGGTTAGCATGGATTAAACATCATTTGCAGCGGCAAGCTGAGCCAACCGTTGTGGGTGCAGCTTTTTAGCCTCATTCCATGCCTGCTCCATTTCATCACTGCTTACGTGGTTACTATTCCCCAACTCCAAGCTGCGATTCTGTGCCGCTAAACTTTCTGCGACTAGGCTGTAGCGCTCGCTAAAACGGCGATTCGCTTGTCCCAACGCTTGCTCAGGATTAATGCCTAAATGACGAGCGACATTAACAGAAGCAAACAATAAATCTCCGACTTCATGCTGTAAACGCTGAACATCGGCTTGTTCAATTTCTTCTTCGACTTCCTGTAATTCTTCGCGAACCTTATCAAGAACCCCTTGTATTTCACTCCAATCAAATCCGCGCATGGATACCATTTTTTGAATTTTATCGGCGCGGGTTAGTTCGGGTAATGACGTAGGAATGTCGTTTAAATAATCCACCAGCTCAAATGCTTCAGACTTTTTTAATTTCAACCTGCCTGCTTCAGCTTTTAACGCTTTCTCTTGCTGCTTGATAATTTGCCACTGGGCATTAATTTCGGCATCGGTTGGGCAGCTATCAAGATCGCGCTTAGCGTGTAAATCACCTGAGGGAAACACATGAGGATGGCGACGAACGAGCTTAGTCACTAATACATGGATCACCGATGAAAAATCAAACAAAGTCTGTTCATCACCCAACTGACTATAAAAAATCACCTGAAATAACAAATCCCCAAGCTCTTCTTCCACATGTGGCCAATCCTGAGACTCAATCGCTTCCGCCACTTCATGCGCTTCTTCTAGCGTATGTGGAATAATCGAGTCGAAAGTTTGCTTAATGTCCCAAGGGCAACCACTCTCAGGATCACGTAAGCGTTGCATTAAATAGACGAGGTCTTTTAGATCATACTTTTTATCGGTGACGACGTTATCCATTATTGCGAGCTCGGCGTACAGTTAACACATTCGGTAGCTGGTTAAGCTTGTTTAATACGCGGCCTAACTTTGACAAACTATCAATTTCTACCGTGATTTGCATATGAGCCAAATGGTCTTTTTGCTCAGATTTAGTATTCACAGAGACCACGTTCACACCACTGTCGGCTAATACCAAGCTAACATCCCTTAATAAACCGGTTCTATCATATGCACTGATATCCACATCGACCGGATATATTTGACTGACTTTACCACCCCAGTTCACTGCAATAATACGCTGCGGCTCCATCATTTCGAGATGCATTAAATTTTCACAATCTTGACGATGCACACTCACACCACGCCCTACAGTGACATACCCAGAAATATCATCCCCTGGCACAGGCTTACAGCACGTCGCGATTTGAGTTAATAAATGCCCAACTCCTTGAATAGTAATATCATCGTTCTTACTGGTTTTTATAGAAGGCTTAACTAATGGCAGCTCTTGCTGAGGCTGCTTAATATCCGCTTGGCGCACAATGTACCTAACGACTTGACCAAGGCGAATGTCACCGGCTCCGATACCCGCAAATAAATCACCGGTCGTTTTCATATTCATGGCTTTGGCAACCCCTGCCAAAGGCTGACGCACGAGATCTAAGCGATCCAGTTCGCGCATTAATAACTGGCGACCTTCTTCTTGATTGGTATCTTTCGCTTGTAACTTAAACCAGTGTGCAACTTTGGCACGAGCGCGAGCAGTATTAATATAACCAGAATCTTGATTCATCCAGTCACGGCTCGGTCGCCCTTCTTTAGCCGTTAGAATTTCAACTTGTTCACCGGTTTTTAATTGATACGTTAATGGCACAATCCGGCCATTCACTTTTGCACCTCGAGTGCGGTGGCCAATTTCGGTATGTACACGATACGCAAAATCAATCGGCGTGGCACTGGGGGGTAAATCGACCACGTGCCCATCGGGTGTAAAGATATAGATGCGGTCAGGATTAATATCCGAGCGTAAATCTGTCATTAGCTCAGGTAAGTCACCAATTTCTTCATGCCATTCTACGACTTGACGCAACCAAGCAATTTTTTGTTCATACGCTTGGTCTTTGGCAATGGTATCGGTGCCTTTGTATTTCCAGTGCGCACAAACACCAAGTTCAGCATCTTCATGCATCTCTTGGGTACGTATTTGCACTTCCATACCTTTACCACCGGGGCCTATGACCGCGGTATGCAAAGACTGATAACCATTTTCTTTGGGGTTAGCAATGTAGTCATCAAATTCGTTGGGGATATGTCGCCATAAGGAATGAATAATACCCAGTGCCGCATAACAGTCACGCAAAGTAGGTACTAAAATACGCACAGCACGCACGTCATACACTTGTGAGAACTCAATATTCTTGCGTTTCATTTTGCGCCAAATACTGTAGATATGCTTAGCTCGGCCATTAACCTCGCATTCAATTCCCGAACTTTCTAATTCATTAGTGATTGTTTTGACGACATTGGCAATGTAGTCCTGTCGCGCTAATCGTTTTTCGTCTAATAATGTGGCAATTTTTTGATACGCAAGAGGCTCTAAATAACGAAAAGCAACATCTTCGAGTTCCCATTTTAAATGGCCAATACCTAGGCGGTGAGCCAAGGGGCCATAAATATTAAAAACTTCTCGGGCGACCTTAATACGCTTACTTTCAGGGGCATCTTTAACCGCACGAATAGCGGCCGTCCTTTCGGCGAGTTTGATCAAGGCAACGCGCACATCGTCAATCACAGAAACCAGCATCTTGCGTAGGTTATCCACCTGAGCTTCACGCTGACCTAAAACCGGTTCTTCTGACGTATTTTGAATGGCATTAATCGCAGCCATGCGTAATACCCCCTCAATGAGGGTCGCAACTTCGTCGTCAAAATCTTTGCGCACTTGTACGAGGGATAAACGCCCTTCTCTTACAGCACGATACAAGATTGCCGCTAAAATAGAGGCTTCATCAAGCTGCAGCTCCGCTAGGATCTGAGCCATTTCCAGCCCCATCTGGGCACTGTCTATGGTCCAATAAGTGCTATTTTCTACCGCGTCCTCGGCAATGATTTTAGCAACCACTAACGCATGACGGAGCTTTTCAGGCTCTAGAATGTCAGCTTCCGTGCAAATTTTATCTAACCAAGCATCGACGTTTATTTTACCGTTATGCTTTAAGGGTTGATCATCTCTTACTTTTACCACGAGATGCTCCTTTCTCTTTGGCTTTGCTCTGAGTTTTAGCTTGGGTTTTCAATTTGTCATTCATCATTTTCGTACGACCCTGACCGCTTTTCCTAGCCGGCACCAATAACACCATAGTTTCGATATGATGAGTATGAGGAAACATGTCTAGAATTGTAATTCGTTCGACATCAAAATCATCACTAAGTGCTTTCAAGTCGCGTGCCAGTGTCGCAGGATCACATGATACATAAACCATGCGCTTGGCTTTCCGCTTAATCAGCTCATCGATACAAGCACTCGCCCCAGCTCTTGGTGGATCTAACAAGACATAGTCAGGATTAGGCAAGCTACTTAAGCTGTCGCTATTTGACAAGTCGGCCTTATGCGCAATGAGACCACGATCACCCTTATTACCCCTTACATCTGAATCTGTGCACAATTGCTGAGCATGCTGCTCAATCGCCTGCACCATTTCATCACTGACTTCTACGGCATCAACGATGGCATCTTGTGCTAACGGCACAGAGAAATTACCGTGACCAGCATACAGATCCCAAACACGAGAACCGGCTTCAGGCGCTAACCAAGCTTTGGCCTCAGCCACCATCAACTGATTAATCGTCTTATTCACCTGCACAAAGTAATCAGGATGAATCGTTAAATCATGGCCTAGCACATTATGTGTTAAGGGGCTGATAACCTCGTTGATAACTTCTAATGGCTGCTCATCGTCGGGGCGAATATAAATGTCGATGTCTAATTCAACGGCCCAGCTTTGTAAACGCTTGCGATCGTTATCTGTGAGCTTCTTCAGCACTCTAAATACCAGCACCAAGCGTTCGCTAGCTTGCAATACTTCGATATGAGTGAAACGAGAAATACCTTCAAGCTGCGCCAAACGACCGCGCCAAGCTTGCCAATCTAGTGCGGCATGTTCAACGAGTACTGGGCAAATATCAATATTGGTGAGGTGTTTACTTTGGCTTTCTCGAAAACCGATAAAGACTTCTTTATCGGACTTGTTATAGCGAATACCTAAACGTGCACGACGGCGATAGTGCCATTGCTGGTCTTTAGCAATAAGAGGGGCATCCCAGTGTTCAATTTCAATACCTTGACGGCTGAGCTCCCGCGCGACTCTTTGCTGTTTTAGAACGACCTGTTGGTCATACGCTAGATGTTGTAAATCGCACCCTCCACAGCGTTTGTAGTGTGGGCAGAAAGGCTCAACTCGATGTTCGCTGACTTGCTCGATAGAGACAAGACGGCAATACCAAATTTTTCGTTTACGCTCCAACATCTCAGCGATCACGGTTTCCCCGGGTAAAGCTCCAGGTATGAAATACACATCGCGCCCAGAGCGCGCGATGCCGTGTCCGTCCGATGCAAGGTCATGCACGGTTAATGTCAGTATTTTTTTCACGTTGGCCTTCAAAATCAAGCGTTTGCAGTAAGATGGGGGCAATGACAATGAATTCAATTGCCCTTACATTTTTTAACATAGCCATCAGCACGCCCGTTAAAAAGAATAACTCAGTAATATTATTTAAAAAGGCAATTAAGAAAAGACACCTGTGGATAAATAACGATCACCGCGGTCACAGATAATCGCCACAATCGTCGCATTTTCAACCTGAGCACTTAATTGCAAGGCGCCTGCTACCGACCCACCTGAAGAGACTCCACAAAAAATGCCTTCTTGAGTCGCTAGCGCTTTCATGGTGTGCTCTGCGTCTTGCTGATTGATATCAATGACTTGATCGACTCGGCTGGCATCAAAAATACTCGGTAAGTATTCTTCAGGCCAGCGGCGAATACCAGGAATACTCGCGCCTTCTTGCGGCTGCAAGCCAATAATTTGAATGGCTTCATTTTTTTCTTTTAAGAATCGAGACGTCCCCATAATGGTGCCTGTCGTGCCCATAGCACTAACAAAATGGGTGATCTGACCTTGAGTTTGCTGCCAAATCTCAGGTCCTGTCGTCTCGTAATGGGCTAATGGATTATCACTGTTAGCAAACTGGTTAAGCACTTTGCCTTCACCTTCCGCTTCCATCCTCAATGCCATATCACGTGCGCCTTCCATTCCCTGCTCTTTGGTCACTAAAATCAACTCAGCACCGTAAGCCTGCATCGCCCAGCGACGCTCCATGCTGAGATTATCCGGCATGATTAAGATCATGCGGTAACCCTTTATCGCCGCCACCATGGCGAGTGCAATACCGGTATTACCACTGGTCGCTTCTATTAAAGTATCCCCAGCATGAATATGGCCTCGCTCTTCAGCCTTTACAATCATACTCAAGGCTGCACGGTCTTTCACTGAACCTGCCGGGTTATTACCTTCAAGCTTTAACAAAATGGTATTACTACTGCCCTCATTTAAACGCTGCAAGCGAACTAAAGGCGTCTGACCGATGCATGCATCAATCGTTGGGTATACAATGTGGGTCACAAGAGCGTCCTATTTGTTAATAAATAATGACAAGATTAAAATTACATATAATGAAAGTCATGGATTCTAATCCTGATTCTATCTGAATTGTAATATCGATTCGAAATTTACTTATACTCAATCGTTTTTCTAAACGCTTGAATTAAAAATTATTCTGAGTAAGTTAATGACGAATCTGGACCTGTAAATCTGATCAAAATAAGAAGAACTGCTGAAAAATGGACATTGCATGAAAAATTGGAAACTGCAAAATCGAATTCTTGCTTTGGTATTATTACCCGGCCTGATTGTATCGTTATTTCTAGGCGGTTTTTTCATCATTCAGCGCATGAGCGACATTGATCTTCTATTACAAGAGCGTGGCCTAGCCATTGCAAAACAAGCGGCTCCTACCAGTGAATATGGTGTTATCTCTGGTAATAATCAATTATTACAAAATCTTGCCAATAATTTATTAGAAGAACGTGATTTACGTGCCGCTAGGATTCTCAATAAAGACGGACAAATTCTCGCGTATGCGGGACCCAAAATGATCACCAAATTCATTGGCAATACTCAGTTCAAAAATGGACAATTGCAGCTTTCTACAACCGACAGCAGTATTCGAATTAAGGCCCCAATATTCACTCAAAATATTGATTTGATCGAAGGGATTGCAGAACCGCTTTACCAACAGCAAAATATTAACGACAATTTACTGGGCTGGATTGAAATTGAATTGTCGCTTTCCAATACTCAAATTGCAAAATATCAACACTTAGCCACCAGTATTGCAACGGTACTCGCGACGCTTATTCTATGTCTAATATTAGCGATTAGGATGAGTCGAAGTATATCGCTTCCCATTCAAGACATGGTTGACTGTGTAGGCGCAATCGGTGATGGAAAAATTGATGCTCGCGTCCATGTCAATAGTGGCGATGAGTTCCAAACATTAGCCGCTGGCATTAATGCGATGGCGATTGCGATTCAGCGCACTAAGACAGAGCACCAACAAAATATCGAACAGGCGACGCACGACATTCGAGAAACATTAGATAATATCGAAATCCAAAACATTGAATTGAATATCGCCCGTAAAGAAGCATTAGAAGTCAGTCGTATTAAATCAGAATTTTTAACCAATATTAGCCACGAAATTCGAACGCCTTTAAATGGCATATTAGGCTTTACCCGTATTTTATTGAAAGACCAAAGCGATCAAAGAAAAACCGATCACCTGAACACTATTGAAAAGTCTGCCAATGGCCTACTGACGATTATTAATGACATTCTCGATCTTTCAAAAATTGATGCCGGTAAACTGGTATTAGAAAATATTGATTTTAATGTGCGTGAAGTACTCGAAGATGTATTGACGATCAATGCCCCAGAAGCACATAAAAAATCTCTCGAGCTGGTCAGTCTTATTTATTCTGATGTACCCCAGTTTTTAACTGGAGACCCCTTAAGAATAAAACAGGTTCTGACTAATTTAATTTCCAATGCTATTAAGTTTACCCCGCGAGGGAATATTACCGTACGCGTTATTATTGAAGATGAAGACATCAATCAAGCAAGCGTAAAGTTTGAAATCACCGATACTGGCATCGGCTTAACCGATGAACAGCAAACCAAACTCTTCCGCGCCTTTAGCCAAGCTGACTCCAGCACAACCCGCCAATTTGGTGGTACGGGCTTAGGCTTAGTTATTAGCCAGCATTTAGTGAAAGCAATGAACGGTGACATTGGCGTACAGAGTGCTGAAGGGGAAGGCGCGACCTTTTCTTTTTCAGTCACGTTAAAAAAATCTCGTCAGCAAGCAGTGCCTATGCAAGAACTAAAAGGACAGCAAGTACTGGTGATGGAGTCATCTTCAAGTACTCGCCTAAGCATTACGCACCTTTTAGAACAATGGAAAATTCGCTATAGCGATACCGATAATAGTGATATTTTATTACAATCTCTTTTACGTAAACATCGAAATGGCGACCCAGCAAATGCCGTTATTATTGGTTTAAGTCGTAAGGAGCTGTACCACACGAAAACGGCCACGTTATTTAAGCAAGTGAACAACTACAACATTCCGATCATCGCCTTGGTCAACAGTGCTATTTCAGAAGAACTGGAATACGCCCAAAAACTCGGCGCGTACCAATCTTTATCTAAGCCCTTACAAGGTCGAAAGTTATTCAGCGCCCTCGGTTTGAGTTTAAACATTGAATTAAGTCAGACCCATAGTAATAACCAAGAACGCATTCAAATGCCTGCGCCAACGATTTTAGCCGTGGATGATAACGAAGCCAATCTAAAACTGGTTACCGTATTATTAGAAGATATGGGAATTAAAGTAATTGCCGCAGACTCTGGCCCACAAGCACTGCTGGAGCTTGAACAACACGATATCGATATGATTTTTATGGATATTCAAATGCCAGGTATGAACGGCTTAGAAGCCACGCAATTAATTCGGTTGAAAAAGACGTCTAAAGAATTGCCTATTATCGCCCTAACCGCTCACGCCATTGCTGATGAAAAAGATAAAATTTTACAAATAGGCATGAACGACTACCAAACTAAGCCCATCAATAATGATCAATTAATGCAGTGTATTGAGCGCTGGACAGGCTTTCATTGCAACAGCAATACCCACATTACCTTGCCAGAGAAAATCCAACCTTACGCGCAGAAAATATTACATGATACAACTGGAAATACAGATTTAAGTGAGAAAGATCGAGAGGAAGAATGTCTGATATTTGATCCGCGATATGCGATGCGCTTAGCAAACAATAAGCTCGACCTCGCCATTGATATGTTTAACATGTTACTCGAAGGCTTAACCAATGATCTGCCAGAAATACAAAGTTTATGGCAGGGGCAACAACAAGAACCGTTATTGCAACACATTCACAAAATCCACGGCGCAACTCGCTACTGCGGTACTCCCTGTTTAATGCATACGTTAGAACAATTGGAGACGGGGCTGAAAAATCAAGAGCTGATAGATTGTGAAAACTTGTATCAAAAAGCCATTGAATCAATTATTCGTTTGCAACAATGGGCCCAAGAAAATCAATGGCGTGATACGTTAGAACTCATGAAAAAAGAATTGGTTTAATACCAACCATCACTACCCACTTGAACAACACCCTATAACGTCAACTGAGCACAGCAAAGGCGAGGATCATCTCGCCTTCATCGCTTAAACTGAGCAAGACCTGTTGCCCACCCAATGCATTAGCTCGAATCAATGCAGCGCCTGAAAGCTCAACCACAGGCTTGCCTAGATCATCAGTATCGATATTCATTTGCTGAAAACCTATACCTTGCGCCATGCCTGTGCCGAGTGCTTTGGAAATGGCCTCTTTAGCCGCAAACCGTTTAGCCACAAAATTTACGCTGTACGCCTTCTCGGCCCACAGTAATAATTCTTGCGGAGTTAAGATTCTGTGCGCAAAACGCTCGCCTTGTTTCTCCATAATATGAGCAATACGACGCTGATTTAATAAATCAGTGCCGATGCCTTTAGGCACTGATTCCTCAAGTACTGACTCCTTAGACACCAATCCCTGAAACAGCAATCCCTTAGACACTGGGCTGAGCCAAGCGAATTAATTCGCGCATTTCTTTCACTGCATCCTTAAGACCCACAAAAACTGCGCGAGCAATAATACTATGGCCAATATTTAATTCATTAATGCCAGGAATCGCGGCGATGGCTTCTACATTATGATAATGCAAACCATGGCCCGCATTCACAATCAAACCCTGCTCAAGTGCATAAGCAATACCGTCTTTTAATATCGCTAATTCTACGGTTTGCTGCTGGACTGTTTCCGCATCAGCGTAAGCACCGGTATGAATTTCTATCGCAGGCGCACCACAACGTACAGCGGCGTCAATTTGCGCCTTATCAGCATCAATAAATAACGAGGCCTCGCTATTAATAGCCGCTAAGCGATCACAGGCTGCTTTAATCGCTGCTTCGTTACCTACGACATCAAGACCGCCTTCTGTGGTCAGCTCTTCACGCTTCTCTGGCACCAAGCAGCAATGCTCTGGCTTTATTTCTTCAGCCAATTCAAGCATGGCTTCTGTCACTGCCATTTCAAGATTCATGCGAGTATTTAATACTTCTTTTAATACATACACATCACGGGTTTGTATATGACGTCGGTCTTCACGCGGATGAATAGTAATACCATCGGCGCCCGCTTCTTCTGCGATTAAAGCGGCTTGTACAGGATCAGGGTAACGAGTGCCACGTGCTTGGCGCAACGTTGCCACATGATCAATATTTACCCCTAATAAAACTCGTGCTTTTGTCACAATCATCACCCTATTTATATTGAAGTGTTTATGTATAAAGAAATTCTTTGTCTTAACAAGTGTAACCATTTAGCAAGTTTTATTAAACGATCCATGATTGGGTATTATTCCACATGACCCAATCATGAACTTTTCGGTTCCAACTTCACTATCTGAATGATTACAACAATATTCATTTAAAACTATAACTTTTTAAACAACTCACGACTGGCAAGCGGTTTATCCCCCAATAAAGGATTTAACGCAAGCCTAGCAATATGCTTTGCAACTGGCCAACTTAACTCATGCTGCCAGTCTTCTGCGGCAATCGCTAACAGTGCATGCCCAGGGAAGCGCTGCGCCTGAGGGACGCCATGAGTGTGTACTGTTATGAGGTTAAACCCTGAAAACGGATCAAAACTGTAAAATTGATTCGCCTGAATATCGCGGCAATCACTGTCTTGCTGCCAATTATATTGATAGCCCATCACCGCTAATAAATGAAATTCAAAGCGGCGTAATAAGGGCTCTGACTGCATATCGTTTTCGAGCTGCAATAACCCTAATAAAGTTTGTTGGTACACCTGATAAAGCTCTGCTTGCGGTTCATCTTTCCAGGTCAATCGTATGATCAACTCATTTAAATAAAAACCACAGTATAAATTCCTTCCCTTTAAAAACTGCCCTTTTACCGACCCGCCGTTTACTGCCGAAGAACTTGTAGAATAAATACTGGGATAATTAATTTCAACATGCTGGCAGTATTTTAAATCGCCACGACCGGAGAATTGCATTTGATAAGGGGTAAAGGGTTGTAACGCAGGATTTTTTTTATTAACACGGTGCAGTGCTGAAAAACGTCCTTGTTTTTCACAGAATAAATCAACAATCTGACTGCTTTCTCTATACGGGCGTCGATGCAAAACATAATAAGTAAGGTTCGAACTATTTTGCACTGCTACGGCCCGCATTCGTCATATTAGATGACTATTTATTAATCTAAGCCGTCGTAGCCAAGACTCTTCAAAGCTCGCTCACTATCAGCCCAACCGGACTTTACTTTCACCCAAGTATTAAGCATCACTTTACATTCAAACATCTCTTCCATATCCAAGCGCGCATCACGACCAATTTGCTTAATACGACCGCCTTTTTCGCCAATAATAATATGCTTTTGGCTTTGACGATCAATTAAGATGGCCGCACTAATAACCAGCAAGCTATCTTCGTAACGAAACTCTTCAATTTCTACCGTCATGGAATACGGTAATTCATCACCTAACTGACGCATGATTTTCTCACGCACAAGCTCTGCGGCTAAGAATCGAGAACTGCGATCGGTAATCTGATCTTCTGGATAGAAGTGAGCGCCTTGCTTAATGAAACTGGCAATAATCGTTTCTAAACGATCGACATTGTGACCAGTTTTTGCACTCATCGGTACGATGTGAGCAAATTTATACTTCTCATCCAGTTTCTGTAGTGTCGGTAATAAAGCCTCTTTATCCGATAAAAAATCGACTTTATTAACGGCCAAAATCACTGGGCACTTAACGTACTGCAAAGACTTTAAAACCAACTCGTCTTCACTGGTCCACTTAGTTCGATCAATCATAAAGACGATAGCATCAACGTCTTTTACGGCAGTTAATGCCGCTTTATTCATGTAACGATTTAAAGCTTTATCATGATTCTCGTGCATACCTGGGGTATCAACATAAACCACCTGCACATCATTTTCGGTTTTAATACCGACGATTTTATGGCGAGTCGTTTGCGGCTTACGTGAAGTAATACTCAGCTTTTGACCCAAGATATAATTCAGTAATGTCGATTTTCCGACATTTGGACGACCAATAATGGCGACATAACCTGAGCGTTCTTTTGTTTCATTTTCCATCAATCAATTCCTCACCGGGCTCAAGGCTAATGCCTAATAATTTCAAAGCTTGTGCCGCTGCTTCTTGCTCGGCGATACGTCGGCTGCCACCCTGCCCGACAATGGTATTTTTTAAATCTTTAACAATACAACTCACTTTAAATAATTGCTCATGAGCACTGCCTTCAATATTTAATACATCGTATTTGGGTAAAGGGTCTTGCTTACCTTGAAGGTATTCTTGCAGCTGCGTTTTAGGATCTTTTAACGGATCATCAAGACTTAGCGCTTTTAAACGCGAGTCATACCACTGCAATATTTTACCTTTAACAGTGTCCATATCCGAATCAAGATATATAGCGCCGATAATTGCTTCAACGGTATCGGCTAATATTGATTCACGTCGATGGCCACCGCTTTTCATTTCACCAGAACCCAGATGAAGAAAATCGCCCAACGCAAAGTCTCGTGCTAGCTCAGCAAGGGTTACCCCTTTTACCATACGAGCTCGTAGACGGCTTAACTTGCCTTCCTTTGCTGCTGGAAATTTAATAAACAGTGCTTCGGCAATGACTAAATTAACAATCGAATCGCCTAAAAACTCTAAACGTTCATTGTTTTTACCACCACAGCTACGATGCGTTAATGCCAACTCAATTAATGAGTGATCGCTGAAGGTGTAGTCAATTCGCTGACTAAGCTTTAATAAAGGATTGTTCACGGCTTAGTAACTGTACTCGTGATTAAAAGTTAAGACGATATCAACATTAGACATCACATGATCACGACGTTCATAAGGCCAGACCAACGTGATCTCACCTTTATGTTTTGTAATGACCAACTCATCGGTCGGTATGCCTAATCGATTCATGCTTAAGCGACTATTTAGTAACTTACGCACATCTTTGACACTGCTATCTTTATTAAGCACTTCTGGAAGGTCATCTAAAATACTGACGAGTAGACGATCATCCCAATGCATACCAAAAATTCGTACAACAAAGTTAAGTGAAAAAACCAACAATACTAAAAAAGCCAATATCGATATAAAAGATACACCCGTTTGTTTCGTTCGAAAGTTGTGCTGCAACATAATTAATCATCCACCTTAAGTACTGCTAAGAAAGCAGACTGTGGAATTTCCACATTACCAATCTGCTTCATGCGTTTCTTACCGTCTTTCTGTTTCTGTAATAGCTTCTTCTTACGACTGATGTCGCCACCATAACATTTGGCGGTTACGTTTTTACGCATCGCTTTAATATTAGTACGAGCGACAACCTGCGCCCCCATAGTGGCTTGTATTGCTACATCAAACATCTGACGAGGAATAAGCTCTTTCATTTTATCAGTTAATGCACGACCACGGCTGCGAACATTATCGGTATGCAAGATAACCGCTAACGCATCAACACGCTCACCATTAATAAGAATATCTAGACGTGTTAATGACGCAGGAGAAAAGTGACTGAAACTGTAATCAAGTGATGCAAAACCACGGCTTACTGATTTTAAGCGATCAAAGAAATCCATCACTACTTCAGCCATCGGAATTTGATACGTTAAGGAGACTTGATTCCCAACATACTGCATATCCTTTTGCACACCACGTCTTCCAACGCATAAAGAGATAACATTGCCTAAATACTCTTGCGGAACGAGAATGCTAACATCAGCAATCGGCTCATGCATTTCTTCAATCGTGCCAGGATCAGGCAGCTTCGACGGGTTATCAATCTCAAAAGTTTCCCCTTTGCGATTCACTACTTGATAAATAACGGTTGGCGCTGTGGTGATCAAATCAAGATTGTATTCGCGTTCTAAACGCTCTTGAATAATCTCCATGTGCAGCATGCCTAAAAAGCCACAACGGAAACCAAAACCTAACGCATCTGAACTTTCAGGTTCAAAAAATAACGACGCATCGTTTAACGATAATTTTTCAAGAGCATCACGGAAGTTTTCAAAGTCATCCGAACTGATCGGAAATAGACCTGCATAAACTTGCGGCTTAACTTTTTGGAAACCCGGTAATGTTTCAACATTTGGCGTCTTTGTGTGAGTGATCGTATCACCCACTGGCGCACCATGAATGTCTTTAATGCCGGCGACCATATAACCTACTTCGCCCGCTCTTAATACACCCGTTTCTTTACGTTTAGGAGTAAAGATACCAATGCCATCAGCACCGTGATCACGGGACGTCGATAGCATGCGAATTTTATCGCCTTTGCGCAATGTACCGTTTTTAATTCGTACTAATGAAACAACGCCCAAATACGGGTCAAACCAAGAATCAATAATCAAGGCTTGTAACGGGCCATCAGGATCGCCTTCTGGAGCTGGAATTAATTTAATAATTTCTTCCAGTACGCCTTCGACATTCAAGCCACTTTTGGCGGAACAACGAACGGCTTCCGAGGCATCGATACCAATAATTTCTTCAATTTCCGCCGCAACGCGATCAGGATCTGCTTGAGGCAAATCCATTTTATTTAATACAGGAACAACTTCTAGCCCCTGTTCAATCGCGGTATAACAGTTAGCAACCGATTGTGCTTCAACACCTTGCGCGGCATCAACCACCAGCAAAGCACCTTCACAAGCGGCTAGAGAGCGCGAAACCTCATAGCTGAAATCGACGTGGCCAGGGGTATCAATAAAGTTAAGCTGATAAGTTTCACCATCTAGCGCTTTATAGTCCAAGGTAACGCTTTGCGCTTTAATGGTAATGCCACGCTCACGTTCAATATCCATAGAATCAAGAACCTGAGCCTGCATTTCACGCGCAGACAAGCCTTCACAATGCTGAATAAAACGGTCAGCTAGAGTGGATTTACCATGATCAATATGGGCGATAATAGAGAAGTTACGAATATGGTTAAGCTTACTCACCAAAGAACACCTGTCACAGACAACGATTAAATAGCGCTGGAGTCTACTAGAAGTGGCGATATAAGGCTATGAAGATCGTTCTATAGCCTTATATTTTCTGTCAAATAAGACGTATTACCTGACTTATTTGACGATTTTATTAATCCGCCAAACGCAGCGGTATGAACATCGCCGCACCACGTCGTATGATTTGCATGGGTACGGAGCGTCCCTTTGGCAAGGATTCAACAATACGTTTAAAATCATCAACTGAACGAATGCGCTCCCCATAAATAAGAGTAATCACATCTCCTCGCACAATACCCGACATGGCTCCTGCATGGCCATTTTTCACATCCTGCACAAGCACACCTTCCCCAAAGGAACGCTGCTGCTTATCATTCAACTCGCTGACGGTAATGCCTAAGCGGTTTTGTTTATAATCTTGGTTAGAGTTTAATGATTCCAATTGCTGTGAATCAGCATCAGGCAGCGCACCAATTTCCAAGTGAATGACTTTTATTTTTCCATTTCGAACAACATTTAACTTCGCTGTCGCACCCGGTTTTACACGCCCAACTCTGTGTGGAAGGTCGGTAGACAAATTAATTTCTTGGCCGTTAAACGCGGTAATAATGTCGCCACTTAAAAGCCCACCCACTTCGGCTGGGCTACCAGGCACCAACTGGGCCACTAAAGCACCTTTCGCTTTTTTCAAGCCAAAGGATTCTGCCAAATCTTTATTCACCTCTTGAATAACAACACCCAACCAACCGCGGCTTACCTTACCTTTATCTTTTAATTGCTCAACCACATCAATCGCAACATTGATAGGAATCGCAAAAGAAACCCCCATAAAACCACCTGAGCGAGTATAGATTTGTGAGTTAATCCCCACCACTTCACCACTGAGGTTAAACAGAGGGCCACCCGAGTTGCCCGGATTAATCGCGACATCGGTTTGTATAAAAGGCACATAGCTTTCATTAGGTAAGCTGCGACCTTTCGCACTCACAATGCCGGCAGTAACAGAATAATCAAACCCAAAAGGAGAGCCTATCGCTAAAACCCACTCACCGACTTTTAGCTTATCTGAGTTACCCAGTTCAACTTCTGGCAACCCCGTCGCTTTGACTTTTAGCAAGGCTAAATCAGCGCGTTCATCTGCACCGATTAGCTGAGCATCCAATTCACGTCGGTCACTCAACCGTACGATGATTTCATCTGCCCCTTGAACCACATGGTTATTGGTCAAAATATAGCCATCAGATGAAATAATAAAGCCAGACCCTAAAGAGGTTGTTTCCGATTGCTGACTAGGAGCCTGTCCACGTCCTTGACCATCTCTTTGATTAGGGCCTTGAGGCCCAAAAAAGTGGCGAAAAATATCAGGCATATCTTTGGGTAAATTATATTGCTCAGCAATCCCGTCATAAGCATTACTGTATTTATTGCCATGCTTAATAGTGGCGATATTCACCACAGAGGACGATGTGTCTTGCACCAAGTCGGTAAAATCAGGCAATGAAGAGGCTTGGCTAAATGCGCTGAATAAACTCAAACAGAATAATAAAGTGATAGAAATAGATGTCATAAACTTATCAGTCATGGTTAATTTCATCATTATCAGGGATGCTCCTTTTTTAGGCTATTTACTATTTAGAGAGGTTAATAATTTGGTTTATCTTTGACGCTGAATAATATTGTCATCATTGTGAATACTTACCGGAGGTAAACAATGACGAATAAAATGAGGCTGCCAATGCTGTTTATTTTGCAACGACCAATTCCGCGCCAACTTGAAGCCTATAAACATCGATACAACAGAAATTAGTATGGATCCAACCTCGCCCCAAGCGGCATGACCAATAATAGCCCCAAGCACCAATGCGATTAACGGCACGCCATAAATCACGACCGTACTTCTCAAAATAGCGCCTTCGGGTAAACCAACCACGATCTGCTGACCAATATTTAAGGGCATTATTGCCGCGGCATCCGATAAATCGGACAAGGGTAGCCATAAGGAAACCTTACGCCCCAACTGAGTCATGGCATGTTGACCACACCCAGCTTTAGCGCTGCAACTGCCACAAGCGCTTTGCTGCATACCTTCAACCCAAGCACCTTCTTGGTTTATTGAGGTAACGACCACCTGTTCTTCAATCATTTAGCTGCTCTTCAATCATATTGATACGTTCTTTTTTCAATCCACTGCGCTGAAAAAGAGTATACGTGATTTCAGCCTACTTATTTACCTTGGCTCTGAAATTCAACTACTCGAGCAAACGGTAAAATGCCTTTGTTTTCTTCGTTACTTTCAGAAGAGTGCTGCAGTATATAATCTTGTAATTTCTGCTGAGCATTTTCTAATTGCTGCTGCTCTTCAACGGTCAAGGTAGAAGCGGTTAATTCACCCTGCACCTGTGACGTATTCGAGTTTCTATTTGCCAAGCCCAATTCATCGTTTGGTTCGATCGACTGCACACCCAGTAATACCGCTAGCGTAACAGAAGCGGCCACGGCAACCGACGTTAACGGTTTATACCAAGCACTGCGAGCAGTCTTCACTTGCAATTCATCGGCCGCACGGGTCAGTGACGTACCCATATTCGTTGTGCCTTTCGGCGCGATGTCGCCATCCAATACTTGATTAATACCCTGCGTCAGATCCAGACTATCAAAGCTCTCATCACGCATTAGCGAGCCCATCAAGTGATAGTTTTTCCAGTGATCACGCAATTCATCATCTTTATCTAACTGGTTTAAAACACGGCGAATTTCTAATTCGTCGGCTTCACCATCCATTAATGCCGATAATGATTCTTTATTTCTATCGTTCATTTACACTCTCCAACCTCTTCAATAACCGCTATTGCGATTACTCACCGCTTTTAACAGCACTTTTATTACGCTAAATACTTAGGCACTGGCTTCTAAGTAAGGTTGCATTTTCTTTTCAATAGATTCTCGAGCGCGAAAGATACGCGAGCGCACTGTTCCAATTGGGCAATCCATCACCTCAGCAATTTCGTCATAACTCATACCATCAAGTTCTCTTAAAGACACCGCAATCCGAAGCTCTTCAGGCAACTCTGCAATGGATGCAAATACAACATCCTTTAACCTATCTCGTTGCAAAATTCGCTCGGGCGTTGCACTATCTCGAAACGCTGTTCCTTCTGAAAAGTTCTCAGCATCATCTGGATCAATGCCTTGGGTCGGTGTTTTCCGGCCGCGACTGACCAAATAATTCTTCGCTGTATTCACCGCAATGCGATATAACCAAGTATAAAACTGACTATCGCCGCGAAAATTAGGCAGTGCTCGGTAGGCTTTAATAAAAGCCTCTTGTGCCACGTCCTGGCATTCGGATGAATCAAACACAAACCGCCCAATTAACGATAAAATTTTGGGCTGATACTTAATCACCAGTAAATCAAACGCTCGGCGATCCCCCTTCTGTACTCGGCTAACCAATTGCTGATCTGTTTGCGGGTTGTCACTCATGCGGTGATCCATTATTGTTGGTTGCTGCAGCGCGTATGCCACGTTGCTCATACTCATCTCCCTTAACACTCAATTCAATAACGCGCTAAAAACTCGCTTTTATAGACAGGTGTAAATATTACCGACATGATCTTTTCTGATCTGCTTACGCAATGCGCTGCGTAATATTGTTTAATGGTAAATAGAGTATTGAGTCGAATAAAAGTTCCAAAAACTTATCACTAGCTGATACCTTAAGTGATAAATTAGCTTACCTTGTCTTAGCTCAAAGCTAAAACAGATTAGCGTTACCATTTAACGGCACATTACATTATAGTGCGAATATTAGTATAACGAACAATCACATAAGCAATCCAAGATGAATAATCATAATGAGCCGTAAGCATACATTTGATGTCTTAATCATCGGCAGCGGTGCTGCTGGATTAACCTTAGGCTTATCCTTGCCTGACCATTTAAGCGCCGCCATTGTCAGCAAAGACAGTTTAAATGCGGGTTCCACTCGCTGGGCCCAAGGTGGCGTTGCTGCTGTTCTTGATCAAGAAGATAGCGTTGAAGCGCATGTTAACGATACCCTTATTGCAGGCGCAGGCCTCTGCCATGAACCCAGCGTACGCCATACTGTTGAACACAGCACGGCCGCCATCCAATGGCTGATTGATCTTGGCGTGCCTTTTGATCAAGGTGAAAATGGTGAAAGTTTTCACCTGACCCGCGAAGGTGGGCACAGTGTACGCCGTATTATTCACGCAGCCGATGCCACCGGTGTGGCGATTTCCAATACATTACAAAAAGCCGCTAAAGCGAAAAAAAACCTACATCTATTAAGCAATTACATTGCCGTTGATCTGATTACGGGTGAAAAACTGGGACAGAAAAAACAAGGATGTTTTGGCGCGTATTTTTTAAATAAGGCCACCGGTGAAGTCGAAGTAATTACCGCCAGCTCGGTGGTATTGGCCACCGGCGGCGCAAGCAAAGCGTATTTATATACCAGCAATCCTGACGGTGCTTCTGGCGATGGCATTGCCATGGCATGGCGCGCAGGCTGCCGCGTTGCGAACATGGAGTTCAATCAATTCCATCCGACCTGTTTATACCACCCACAAGCCAAGTCTTTTTTGATTACCGAAGCCGTACGCGGCGAAGGCGGTCATTTATTATTGCCTAACGGCAAACGCTTTATGCACAAGTTCGATAATCGCGGTGAACTCGCCCCACGCGACATTGTTGCGCGCGCTATTGACCATGAAATGAAACGCTTAGGGGCTGATTGTCTCTATCTTGATATCAGCCACAAAGACAAAGATTTCATCATCGCTCACTTCCCAACAATCTATGAGCGTTGCTTAGAACTTGGCATCGATATCACGAAAAACCCCATTCCTGTGGTTCCTGCGGCGCATTATACCTGCGGCGGTGTCGTGACTGATATCAATGGTCGTACCGATATTCCAGGTTTATACGCCATTGGGGAAACAGCTCATACGGGTCTGCATGGCGCTAATCGTTTGGCCAGCAACTCGCTTTTAGAATGCTTAGTATTTGCCCGCGAAGCCGCTGCAGAAATTGCGACACATGCCTCCTCAGGTGCGAAATTACCCGAGATTCCAGATTGGGATGATACCCAAGTAACGGATTCTGACGAAGCGGTCGTCATCGCACATAACTGGGATGAATTACGTCGCTTTATGTGGGATTACGTCGGTATTGTGCGCACCACAAAGCGCTTGGTAAGAGCCAAGCATAGAGTGAAGTTATTGCGTGAAGAGATTCAAGAGTTCTACGGCAATTACCGCATAAGTAATGATTTACTAGAATTGCGTAATTTAGTCGACGTGGCGGATGTGATCATTCGTTCAGCGTTATTGCGTAAAGAAAGCCGAGGTCTGCACTACTCGCTGGATTATCCAGAAGCATTGCCTCGTGCCTTCGATACCGTGCTAACGCCTAAATATTTGAAAGAGCTGGGAGAGCTTTAAGATCAGCGACTGCGCAGCATTCGTTTCAAGCGTTGAAAATCCTTAGGATCTTCAACGCTGTCTCGAGCGATCAATACTGACTGCCCAAGCTGCCAAGGCCAGCGACTGAAATCCAACGATACCCACTCAGCCCATACGCGACTATTAGAAGACAATTCGACATAAACTTTCTCTCCTCCTGAACGACGCTGATACCACCAGCATATTTCACTCATATGACCGTTGCGATCGACAATCCCGCCGTCGTAACCCAAACGAATAATACTGCGAGAACTGGTAAGAAATACTTTAAGCCGTAACTCAATCAGAATGCCAATCGACATAATCGAAAATAAGAATAATTTATAAAGATAAATAAGAGGAATGCTATACAGCAGCAAAGCGCACATTAACGCAAAGAAAGCACTCAGAACAAGCAACCGCTTGGAGGGTTGCAGAAAAATATCTAGGGGGCGATTCTCATCCATGAGATACCTGCAATTAGCGCATTAAATGAAAAATAAATTAATACTAAATATTAATGATGCCAGCTTTCAAGATCATATCGACCATATAGGCATGATTAGGATCTTCAGCCACACTCTGTTGCATAAACCAGCCAAACAAATCGGGGTCTTCACACGCAACTAGGTCAACAAATTTTGCCTGATCTTCAGCACTTAAGGTCAAATACATCTCACGGCAAAAAGGCAATAACAAGACGTCAAGTTCCAGCATGCCACGACGGCAATGCCACATTAAACGCTTATGCTCGAAGTTTTCACTCACATCGACTCTCCCAATAATGAATCGACGCATTATACATAAGCCCAAGCACAAGACACAGGAGTGATTTATCGAGTAAGATGCAAAGGATTGCGCCAAAGCAATATTTTAGCCGTATTATCGCAATATTAGGAAAATCTCATGATTTCACGCTCCGCACTTGAACACACTGGTCAACTTGATCACTGGGGGGATTACATTCCTCAACCAGAAAAAAACGATACTCATAATACGGCTGCGATCGATCTGCAGACCTGCTGGCTAAATCAATTTTCAGCGTTAAAAATCAGCGGCCCAGATGCCGAACGCTTCTTGCAGGGACAACTCACCTGCAACATGACTGACATCACTACCAGCACGGCTTATCATGGCGCTTGCTGCACCGCCAAAGGGCGAATTGTTGCCAATTTCAATATCAGCTTCGACGGTGACAGTTATTGGTTGCTACTCCCCAACACCAGCGCGAATATTTTAGAAAAATACTTACAGAAATATAAAGTCTTCTTCAAAGCTACCATCGAAAACTGCCAACAAAGTCATTTAATTTTAGGGCAATGGAATACCACAGAAGCTGGAACCGCTGTTCATAGTAAAAGCCAGCATCAATTATCACTAACCGATAACCGCAGCTTCATTATTGTCGAGGATAATAGTGCGCAAGAATATACGCTAAGCCCAACGCTTAACTGGCGTCGTGCTGATATTGACGAAGGTATTTTCTATGTAGAAGGCGACCACATAGAGCAATGGATTCCTCAACACATAAACTGGCACCTTGTCGGCGGCATTAGCTTCGGTAAAGGCTGCTATACCGGACAAGAGATCATTGCTCGCTTACAATACTTAGGCAAAGCCAAAAAAGCGCTTTACCATTACCAGGGAACGGTCAATAAAGCACTGTCAGATGAGCAATTATCAGCGAAGCAATTGTTTGCTGATAATGGTAAGAACCAAGCGGATATTCTGATCCTTCGTAGCCATGCGCTGGCACTGAATTCATCGAATGTTACGATTGATATATTGGCCGTAACCCATGGAGAGAATCCTCTAGAGACGCTCTATTTAAACGAATCTCTTGATTTTCCTCTCACCTTGCAGAACCTGCCCTATACTGTTGAAAAGGATGCATAAAAGGTTCAAACATTACGATGGCTATCCCACTCGTTCAACAAGTAAAGCAAGACATCATTCAAGCTCTAGAAAATGATGAATTAGTACTCCCGACCTTACCCGAAATTGCACTGCAAGTTCGGGAGGTCGCAGAAAATGTCACTTCCAGCATCTCAGACCTCACCAAGATTTTAGGGCGTGATGCGGCGCTCAGTGCTCGTATGATTAAGGTAGCCAACAGCCCTCTTATTCGTACCAGCTCGCCTGTATCAGACTTGAATACCGCGGTATCCAGGCTTGGCATAGACCTTACGAGTAATCTCGCAATGGGGCTGGCCATGGAACAAATGTTTCAAGCAACCAGCGACGTCGTTGATAAACGCATGCGTTCTTGCTGGTCAAAAAGCGTGGAAATTGCTGCCAGTAGCCAAGTATTAGCACGTCACTTCACCAATCTACAGCCCGACCAAGCGTTATTAGCAGGATTAATTCATCAAATTGGTAAATTGCCCATCCTAGCGTTTGCTGAAAATAATGAATCTCTATTAAATGACTCCTTTGCACTCGGCAAGGTATTAAGCGTGCTGCACCCTTCCTTAGGCAGTTACATATTAAAAATGTGGGACTTCCCTGAAGAGCTGGTTGCCGTGCCAAAAAACTACTTAATATTTGATCGTACTGTCGACAAGGTTGATTACGCAGATATCGTGCAAGTCGCAACGCTGCAGAGCTATGCAGGAACAGATCACCCTTATACCAAACTTGACTGGACCAAAATTTCCTCCTTTGATCGCCTAGGTCTCGATCCGACAACGCTAATAGCAGAGATGGAAGGCATTAGTGAAGAAGTCACCGAAACTCAGGGCGCACTAGGAGGTTAATGAAGCATGAGAACTCTCGCCGCTGATATAATGAAGGCCATCGAGCACGACAATCTGGCCTTACCTACATTGCCAGAAATTGCATTGCGTATACGCCAATGCGAAAACGATCCAAACCTCGACATTATTACGCTTACGCGCATCATAGAACACGACCCTGCGACCAGCGCTCAACTATTACGCATCGCCAACAGCCCATTGGTTCGGCGCGAAGTGAAGGTCGCAGACTTAAGCAAAGCCATTAGTTTACTTGGAATGAATTATTGCGCGCGCGTTGCCATTAGTCTGTCCACCCGCCAACTTTTCAACAGTAAAAATCCTTCCTCTGAAATCAGAATGAGAGAAATTTGGCAGCACAGCTTAGAAGTTGCCTGCCACTGCTATGTCTTAGCCGACAAAGCGAAACTCGTTCCAGAAGAAGCTTTTTTGGCTGGCCTATTACACAAGATTGGCGCCTTACCGATTATCGCGATGGCTGATAAAGAAGACTGCTATTCATTAGAAGAATTAAATACAACCATCGAAAAAATACATCCCATGTTGGGTGAAAGTATTTTAAATCATTGGCAGTTTCCACGTTCCATCGCCGACATTCCACAAAACTACTGTGACCAATACCGCTATATGAGCAGCATTGATTTATGCGACCTTGTTACGATCGCACATAACAAAATCTGCCCCGAAGATAAACGCTTGCCATGGAGTGATATTGCCGCAATCGAAAGAATGGGGTGGCATGCCAGTACGGTGGATGAAGAGTTCAATTTGCTGGCTGCTAAAATTGAACTCGCCTATGACATATTTGAATGCTAACGCTATATCAGTTTAAATCGATCAAGTTACTTATTGAATTATAATCGATCAAAGGGGTGCTCCCCGACAGGCCAAAGTGGCACAAGCATCGCTTCAACCCACGCTTGTGGCACATCGTTAACAGAACAATGCTGCCAAATAGGCTGAAAATCCTTATCAACGACCATGGCCCGAATACCTTCACAAAAATCGGGATGACGAACGGACTGCAAGGCGAGAATTAACTCCCATTGCACCACTTCTTTTAAAGTCATATTCTTGCCTAGCTGTAACTGACGCATAATAAGGTGCGCTGTCGCTGGGCAGCCTGCATTAAAATTATCTCGCCCTTGATTAAACCAAGCATTATCGCTGTCTAGGGCATTCAATCTTTCTGCGATATAGCTCAAAGCAGATTTATTATCCGCCAAAGAAGTAAAGCGCTGCTGTGACATAGACGCAAATAGCTGCTTAATATCCTTTTGATTTTCATTCAGCTTGGACTTGGGAAATAAAGGCTCTGGCGCTTCTGATGACACCATCTCGCTTTGCTTCTCAAAGCGAGTTAATAACCGCCTTACATGCTGATTATTCATCGCCTTATTTTCTTGCCAAGGCTGCTGACGCAATTGCTCAACTAAACGGCTCAATTCATTATTGGGCACGCAATAATCAATCAGCCCTACTTGCTTGCAATCAACCGCGTTCATTTGGCTACCGGTTAATGCCATCCAATGACCTAATGGAAAAGGCAAGCGACTCAAATAATAGCTGCCTGCCACATCGGGGAATAAACCGATTCGAATTTCAGGCCAAGCCAGCTTTAGGGTTTCGGTTCCAACCCTATGACTTGCCCCTATGAATAAACCTAAACCGCCGCCCATCACAAAGCCGTGACCCCAAGCAATAAGGGGTTTTCCAAAGAGATGCACGCGGTAGTTTTTACTGTATTCACCGTGAAAAAAAGCATCCGCGTACTTTAGGTGCTCATCACCTTCAGCCTGCATACTGCTGTATAACTGACGAATATCACCACCAGCAGAAAAAGCCTTATCCCCCGCACCACACATCACCATTGCAACAATGCCATCATCCGCTTGCCAACGAGCTAAGATATCATCAATAAGATTCACCATTTCAAGATCAACGGCGTTCATGGTACTGGCTGAGTTCAGCGTCATAATGCCGATGCGATACTGGCCGTCATGACTGAGTACTTCTTCTGCTAGCACCGATTTTTCTAATAGCGCAGCTTCTTTTATTTCTGAACGGGCAACTGATGTAGTTTTTTTACTAACCGGCTTTTTAGGCATGGTAAACTCTTCGATATTCAAAATTATTACTGTTCATATTACAATCATAGTACAGGCTAGAGGCCCAAAATTGCAGCTGATATTCACCTTTATTATTCTAAGCATTATTACACTCATCGCGGTGTTATTAATTGTGCTAAATAAAAATACCCGTAGCGGAAAAATTCAGCAAATAGCCAAAGAAAACGATTGGCAATACCAAGAATTCATCGATTTTGATGATGACATTAAGCAGGCAAACTTTGGCCTATTAAACTACAGTCA